>DATGUQ010000179.1:0-3128 GCA_035301145.1 Brachybacterium sp.
TCCGCACCGTGCTGGGCCGCTCGGTGGACGTCGTCGTGCAGCTGCCGGACGACAGCCGCCACGCGCACAAGGCGCGCACCGTGCTGCTGGGCAACGTCGGCAAGCTGCCCGGCGGATTCGTCCTGATGCCGGATGCGACGATCGACAACGGCAGGCTCGAGGTGTTCGTGGCCGGCTGGCGGGGGGCGGCGGGCTTCAGCCAGGTCGCCGCTCAGGTGGTGAACCCGAAGCTCACACCGAAGTTCGGCCCCAAGCTCTCCACCATGGAGCGGTACCTGACCACCGGGATCCGGGTGACCACCGCGAAGCCGCAGCCCGTGCAGCTCGACGGCGACACCGATACCGAGGCCACGCACATGATCGCCACGGTCGACCCCGGCGTGCTGCGGCTGCGGGTCCCCGCGAGCGGGGACCCGCAGAAGCGCTGATCAGCGGTCGGCCTCACCCTCCTCGACGCGCTCGTCCGCCAACGGCGGGACCACCATGACCGGGCGCTGGGCGCCGTGCAGGGTCGCCCGGGAGACCGAGCCGAGCAGGGCGCTGGCGAGCCGGCCGCGCCCGTGGGAGCCGACGACGAGCAGCTGCGCCGCGGACGCGGACCCGGCGTCGTGGAGCACCTCGGCCGCCACCCCCACGCGGACCTCCCCGGAGGCGTCCACGCCGGGGACCTGTTCGGTGATCCAGGCGACCTCCTTCTGCAGCTCCTCGTCGAGCTCCGCCCGATGCCGCTCGACCAGCTCGGAGGCGTCGCGCGGCTTCAGCGGGAACCAGTACTCGCCGCTGTCGGGCGTCTGCAGCGCCGCCACCAGCAGCAGCGGCGCACCGAGGTCCACCGCCTCCTGCGCCGCGTGGAGGGCGGCGCGGCGGGCGTGGTGCGAACCGTCGACGCCGACCACCACGGGACCGTCGGCACTCTCCGCCTCCGCGGGGACGACGATGGTGGGGCACTTCGCGTGCGCGGGCAGCGCCATCGACACCGACCCCAGCACCCGGCCCAGGAACCCGCCCCGGCCCCGGGCGCCGACGATCATCAGATGCGCCCGCTCCGAGACGTCGACGAGGGCTCCCACGGAGTCTCCCTCGACCGTCAGGTAGCTGACCGGACCGTCGTGCTCGGCCAGGCGCGTCGCGGCGGCCTCCAGCACGCTCTCCGCCTCCCGCTTCCTGGCGTCCATCTCCGACGGCGGGGGGATCGAGGCGTAGTTCGGGTACACCGGCACGGCGACCTTGTACGTGATGACGACGGTGAGCGGGCTGCCGCGCCGTGCGGCGACGGCGGCGCCGTGGTCCAGCGCCTTCTCGGAGTTCGGCGAACCGTCGAATCCGACCACGACGCCGAGATCGCGTGCGGCGGGGTCGTAGGGGATCGTGCGGTGCTCCGTGGGGACCTCGGTGTTCATGACAGTGCCTCCGCGGGGCTGCCGGCTGCGGACGACGATGGTGCCCCGCTGTCGAGTCCATCCTCGTCGCTTCTCAGCGTACGCCTCCCGGGCAGAGCCGCTCAGGACGGAGGTCCCCGACGGACCGGTCACCCCTGGGGTGCTGTCTCCTCCGTGCCCTCGCCCACCTGCGGCGGGACCACCATGACCGGGCGCCGGGCGCCGTACAGGGTCGCCCGGGAGACCGAACCGAGCAGGGCGCTGGCGAGGCGGCCCCGCCCGTGGGAGCCGACGACGAGCAGCCGCGCCTCGGGCTCGGCATCGCGGAGCACCGCTGCGGCCACGCCCACGCGCACCTCCCCGGAGACCTCCACCCCGGGAACCTGCTCGGCGACCCAGGCGACCTCCTCCTCGAGCTGCTGGCGGAGCTCCTCGTGCTGGCGCTCGACGAGCTCCGCGGCGTCGCGCGAGAGCAGGGGGAACCAGTACTCGCCGCTGTCGGGCGTCTGCAGCGCCGTCAGCAGCACCAGGGGCGTTCCGAGGTCCACCGCTTCCCGTGCAGCGTGGAGGGCCGCGCGGCGAGCGTTGTGCGAACCGTCGACGCCGACCACCACCGGCCCGTCACCGCCGTGCGCGTCGCCGGGGACGACCACCGTGGGGCAGTGCGCGTGCGCGGGCAGCGCCGTCGACACCGACCCCAGCACGCGGCCCAGGAACCCGCCGCGACCGCGCGCCCCGACCACGACGATCTGCGCCCTCGCCGAAGAGTCGACGAGCGTGCCCACGGAGTCACCCTCGACGGCCAGGTAGGAGATCTCGCCGGGATGCTCGGTCAGCCGCTCCGCGGCCCCTTCCAGCACCGCCTCGGCCTGCTGCCGCCGTGCCACGTCCTCGGGGTCCGGCGGCCGCTGATCGTCGGTGGGGTACCCGGGGATGGTGGGGCGGTAGCTGGTGACGACGGTGAGCGGGCAGCCGCGGCGGGCGGCGACCGCGGCTCCGTAGCCCAGCGCCTCGTCGGCGTTGCGGGATCCGTCGAATCCGACCACGACGCCGAGGTCCTGCGCGGCGGGGTCGGAGGCGGTCGGCAGGTGGTCCGGCTGAGCAGCAGTGTTCATGGCGGGTCCTCCGCGGGGCTGGGAGCGACGACGACGGTGGCGCCCCGCTGTCGAGGCCACCGCCTTCGGTCCCCAGAGTAGGCCGTCGACCGGCGACGTTCCCGGCACAGGTCCCGTCCAGCAGGCCTTCGCCTCCTGGCTGCCATCGTGCGCTCGCTCAGATCTCGGTGCCCGGATCGGTCGGGGTGATCATCCCCGTGAGCCGCTCGATCCAGGCGCGGGCGTCGTCGTAGGCGGCGTCGGAGTAGTCCTCGCGGACGTCGGGGCGCTGCCGGTCCACGCGCGGATACGAGCCGAGGTAGTGCACCACCGGGCACAGTCGGTGCAGCGCCCGCAGCGCGGCGGCGACGCGGCGGTCCTCGATGTGCCCCTCGAGGTCGAGGGAGAAGGAGTACCGGCCCAGGAAGTCGCCGACGGGCCGGGACTCGATGCGCGACATGTTCACGCCGTTGGAGGCGAGGATCTCGAGCGCCTCCAGCAGGGCACCGGAGCGGTTGTGGGGCAGCTGGAGGACGAGCGTGGTCTTGTCCGCGCCGGTGCGGGCGGGGATCCGGCCCTCACGGGTGACCAGTACGAATCGGGTGATGGCGCCGTCGTAGTCCTCGATGCCGTCGGCGAGCACCGTGAGACCGAA
>DATGUQ010000180.1:0-10702 GCA_035301145.1 Brachybacterium sp.
GCGGGAGGCATCGAGATGCTCTCCGGAGACGGCGATCTCGAGGCCGTCGTACCCCCAGCCGGCCGCCAGCTCGGCGACCTCGTCCAGGGTGAGATCGGCCCACTGGCCGGTGAACAGGGTGTGCGGATGCGCCATGGTGGACAGGCTCCTTCGTGGGTGGTGCGGGTGTGCGGTCGGTTCACAGTGCGACGGTCGCGCCGTCGGCGGCGTCGGAGGCGATGATCGCGTCCAGCACCCGCTGCAGGGCGAGACCGTCGGAGAAGTCGGGGGAGAAGCGGGCGGCCGGCGGGCCGGACACCGGATCCTCGGCGATCCCGAGCAGCAGGTCCCGGGCCTGGTTGCTGAAGGCGTTCTCCCAGCCCAGCACATGGCCCTGCGGCCACCACGCCTCGAGGTAGGGGTGCTCGGGCTCGGTGACCAGCACGCGGGTGAAGCCCTGCTCGGCGATCGGACGGGTGGCGTCGAGGAACCACAGCTCGTTGGGGTTCTCGAGGTCGAAGCGCAGCGCGCCGGCGCTCCCGTACAGCTCCACCGTCAGGCGGTTCTTCGCCCCGGTCGCCATGCGGGAGACCTCGACCGAGGCGATCGCCCCGCCGTCGAGCTCGAGGGTCGCCCAGGCGGCGTCGTCGACGGTCACCGCCTCCGTCCCGTCCTCACCGGGCCGCTGCGGCACCATCGTCGCGAGCCTCCCGCGCACGGCGGTGGTGCGCTGGCCGGTGAGGTGCTGGACCTGGTCGATGGCATGGGAGGCGATGTCGCCGAGCGCGCCCGAGCCGGCGGTCTCCTTCCGCAGCCGCCAGCTCATCGGCGCCTCGGCATCGACCAGCCAGTCCTGGAGATAGGCCACCTTCGCCTGACGCACGGTGCCCAGCTTCCCCTCCTCCACGAACTGCTTGGCCAGGGCCAGGGCGGGCACCCTGCGGTAGGTGAAGCCGAGTGCCGCGACCTGTCCCCGAGCGGTGGCGGCCTCGGCGGCGCGGACCATCGCCTCCGCCTCGGCCGTGTC
This sequence comes from Brachybacterium sp., assembly GCA_035301145.1. GTDB lineage: Bacteria > Actinomycetota > Actinomycetes > Actinomycetales > Dermabacteraceae > Brachybacterium. The sequence goes on from DATGUQ010000180.1 coordinate 1,007, forward strand.
GTTCGCGAGCGGCTTCTCGCACAGCACGTGCTTGCCCGCCTCGAGCGCGGCGATCGCGATCTCGGCGTGGAGGAAACCGGGGGTGCAGATGTCCACGATGTCGATGTCCTCGCGCGAGATCACCTCGCGCCAGTCGGTGGCGTGCTGCTCCCAGTCCAGTCGGGCCGCGGCCTCGGCGACCGCGGTCTCGTCGCGGCCCACGATCACGCGCCGCGCCACGGCGGGCACCTCGAAGGCGGCGGCGACGGTGCGCCAGGCCTGGGAATGGGCGCGCCCCATGAAGGCGTACCCGATCATCGCGACTCCGAGCGGACGGGGGGCGGTCTGCGGCACGGATCCTCCTTCAGGGCCGGGGTGACGTGTGGGTCACAAGCCTATGTCGGCCGTCACCCTGCGGCAATGCCCGTCTCCCGAGCAGGCCGGGTGCGCCCGGTGCGCCGCGTGCGGGACACTGGCGGGGTGGAACGACATGCGCATGCCTGGATGAGGGCCGAGGTGGCCGCGGGGACGGACGTCGCCCTGCTGGTCGCGGCGTCCTCCGCACCGGTCGCCGAGGAGCGGCTGGCGGTGCTCGCCGAGGGCGTCGAGCATCCGGTCTCGGAGACCAGGGACCGCTTCGGCAACCGGCTGCACCTGGTGCAGGGCCTTCCGGAGGGGTCCGTCGAGATCACCTACGAGGCCCGCGGCGCGACGGCGGCGCCGACGCCGGCGGTCCGGGAGGCGGATAATGTCCTGCATCTGCGGCCCTCGCGCTACTGCGAGGTCGACGAGTTCGAGCGGATCGCCGCCGAGGTGATCGGCGGACGGGACGGGGCCGCGGCGCTCGATGCCGTGGTGGACTGGGTGCACGGGCACCTGGACTACGTGCCCGGGGCGAGCACGGTCACCGATTCCGCGCGCTCCACGTACGTCTCGCGCCAGGGCGTGTGCCGGGACTACGCCCATCTCACCGCGACGCTGCTGCGCGCCGGCGGGATCCCGGCCCGCTGCTCCTCGGTGTACGCCCCGGGGCTCAGCCCGATGGACTTCCACCTGGTGGTCGAGGCGCTCGTCGAGGGCCGATGGCTGGTGGTCGATTCGACGCACCTGGCGCCGCGGGCCTCGATGGTGCGCATCGCGACCGGTCAGGACGCGGCGGACACCGCGTTCATGACCACTCTGGCCGGGAACGTGACGCTCACCGGCATCCAGGTCACCGCCGTGGTGGATCCGGCGCTGCCGGTCGGGACGCGACACGGGCGGCTCGCCCTGCGCTGACGCGGGCGCCCACGGGCGCTCAGCTCACGGACGGCGGCGGGGTGGGGCCGTCCGGCTCGCCGGTGTCCTTGCTCTCGTCGGTCCCGCCGTCTTCCTGGTCGAAGCTCGCCAGGTACTGCTCGACCTCGGCGGCGATCGCGTCGGCCGTGGGGACCTCGGCGCCGGCCCCGGAGGTGATCATCCGGTCGAAGCGCGCCTCGAGACCGCTGACCATCTCCTGCAGCGCCGGCTGGGCATCGATCTGGGCGGAGATCGCCTCGCGCACCGGACCCGCCTGCGCCTCGAGGGACTCGACCGGCAGCTGCGGCCCGCTCTCCTCGGTGATCGCGCCGAGGAGGGCGATCGCGGCGTCCGGGTAGCTCATCTCGTGCAGGTACTGCGGCACGTGCACCGTCAGGCCCACCACCTCGTGACCGCGCTCGGCCAGTCGCATCGTCAGCAGCGCGGTGAACGGTGCGCGCAGCCGGAAGGTGCCCGGCATCGTGCGGCGCACGCTGATCGAGTCCGGGTTCCCGGCGAATCGCGTCACCGGCAGCTCCCGGGTGTGGGGGACCGGCGCCGGGAAGCCCTGCAGCAGCAGGGTGCGCTCGATGCCGAGCTGCTCCACCACGATCTGCAGCGCGCTCGCCACACGCTCCCACTGGAACGACGGCTCCGGGCCGGTGAGCAGGAAGAAGGTCTCGCCGTCGGCGGCGGTGACCTCGTGCAGCAGGATCTCGGGCTTGTCGTAGTCGGTGAAGTGGTCGAGCTGGAGGGTCACCTCGGGGCGGCGCCCGGCGTAGTCGTAGACCTGGTCCATGTCCAGGCGCCCCACGACGCGGCTGGACAGGGCGTTGAGCAGCTGGTCGTCGATCAGCTGCTGGGCGTCGCCCGCGTCGCTGTAGGCACCGAGGGTGACGAGCAGGGTCCGCCCGTGCAGGGAGCGCGAGTCGACGTGGCGCTCGTAGCTGAACAGTGTCGTCGGATCCATCCTGACCTCCAGGGCGACGGGCCGCGGACGCGGCGAACGGTGACGTCCAGTCCAACGAGGCCGCCGGGAGGGCTATTCCCGGCCCGGCACGGACGTCACGTGATCAGCGCCACGGAGTCGACGGCCAGGCGCAGCGCGAGCGCGCCGGTCACGACGAGGAAGACGATCCGCACGAACCCCGAGCCGAGCCGCAGCGCGAGCCGGGCGCCGAGATAGCCGCCGAGCACGTTCGCGACCGCCAGCACGGCGCCGAGGAGCCACCAGACCTCGCCCTGCACCCCGAACACGAGCAGGGCGCCGATGTTGGTGGTGAGGTTCGCGAGCTTCGCGTGGACGCTCGCCTCGAGGAAGCCGTAGCCGAGCACCGCGACCATCGCGATGAGGAAGAAGCTGCCGGTGCCCGGGCCGAGCACCCCGTCGTACACGCCGACCCCCGCGCCGATGCCGCCCGCACGCAGCACGTGGCCGTGGCCGCGGTGGCGCGGGGCATGCTCCAGGCCCATCCTCGGGCGCAGCAGCGTGTAGCCGCCGACGACGAGCAGGGCGAGCAGCACGATGGGGGAGAGCCACGGGCGGGGGAGGTACGAGGCCAGACCCGCTCCGGCGGCGCTGCCGAGCAGCGCGCACAGCACCAGCGGCAGCACGGTCGCCGCGATCGGGGTGATGCGGCGGACGTACGTCCAGGAGGAGACGGCGGTGCCCGCGGCGGAGGCGACCTTGTTCGTGCCCAGCACCGCGCCGGTCGATGCCTCGGCCGGCAGCGCTGTCAGCAGAGCGGGCAGCTGGATCAGCCCGCCGCCGCCGACGACCGCATCCACCCAGCCGGCGAGGAAGGCGGCGCCCACCAGCAGCACGAGCGTGAGGGCGGAGAGCTGCAGCAGCTGGTCGAGCAGGGGCACCGCACCAGTGAACACCGCGCCCCGTACCGGTGACGAATCGGTCGGGGGCCTGACAGACTGCCGGGATGCGAGCAGTGATCTGGGACCTCGGCGGCACCCTCGTGGACACCTACCCGGACGTCGACCGGGCGCTGGCCCGCGCGATCCAGGACCCGCCGAGCGATGCTCTGCTCCACGAGGTGGCGCTGCTGACCCGGGTCTCGAGCGGCCACGCCGTCTCGACCCTGGCCGCACGCCACGCCGTCCCCGAGCCGCAGCTGCGCGCGGCGTACGAGTCGACCAAGGAGCAGTGGAGGACGGATCCCGCCCCGGTGATGGCCGGGGCCCGCGAGGTGATCGCGGCCGTGCACGAGGCGGGCGGGCTGAACCTCGTGGCCACCCATCGCGAGCGCGGCAGCGCCGCCGCCCTGCTCGCCGCGCTCGACCTCCGGCTCGACGACATGGTGTGCGCCCCGGACGGCTACCCGCGCAAGCCCGACCCGGCGATGCACCTCGCACTTCTCGCACGGCACGGCCTCGCCGCCGCGGACTGCCTCGCTGTGGGCGATCGCAGCGCCGACGTCGAGGCCGCCGCGGCCGCCGGGGTGCGCGGCGTGCTGCTGCAGACGCCCGGGATCACGCTCGAGGCCGGGCGGGCGGCGGAGAGGATCGACCGCCTCGAGCAGCTGCTCGCGCTCCTGCGGGACTGAGCCGGGCAGGGCGCTGCGACGTGAGGGGACTCTCGAGCGTGTCGCGGGGGAGCGGGGGACTACCGTGGGGCCATGGCGATCCTCCACCCGGCCCAGCTCAGCCCTTCCAAACCCGAGATCCTCCGCGGCTTCCTGGCCGGGCGCTCCTGGGGTGCGACCGGGGAGCTCGAGATCCTCGGCGCCTACCGCTTCGACGACCCCGCCGGCGAGGTGGGCATCGAGTGCCACCTGGTGCGCGTCGACGGGACGATCTACCACCTCCCGCTGACGTACCGGTCGGAGCCCCTGGACGGCGCCGAGGAGCACCTGGTCGCGACCATGCAGCACTCGGTGCTCGGCGAGCGTTTCGTCCAGGACGGTCTGCACGACGAGGTCGCGCTGGACTGCTTCCGCCGCGCGCTGAGCGGCGAGCAGGAGCAGGCCGTGCTCGAGGTCCACGGCGAGGACGGCACGGTCCGCGAGGTGCGCCCGCAGTCCGTCACGCTGAACCTCGAGATCGACGAGGGCGCGCAGGCGCCGTCGGATGACGAGCTGCTGGACGGCACGGAGTTCCTCATCGCGCGCACGCTCGGCGGTCTCGACGGGGCGGTGCGGCTCGTGGCGCGCTGGGACGGCGGCAGCGGCGTCGTCGCCGCACTCTGAGCACGCGGGGCCCGGGGGATCTGGACCGCGCCCAGGGGCGGACCTCTTCACTCTGACTTTACATAACGTATATTATCGGCGTCGAGTGGCACGCGGTGCTTGCCGTACTCCCGGGCACCCTGCGAGCATCGCGCCATGTCCGAGCACCCGTGCCTGTTCTGCGAGATCGCCGCCGGCCGCGCCGAGGCCAGCATCGTCCACCAGGACGAGCACGCCGTGGCCTTCATGGATCTGCACCCGGTGTCGACGGGCCACCTGTTGGTGGTTCCGCGGGCGCACAGCGTCGGTCTCGAGGATCTCGACGGCTCCGTCGGTGAGCGCGTCTGGTCGCTCGCACATCGCATGGCACGCACCGTGCGCCGCTCGAGCATCCCGGCCGACGGGATCAACCTCCTGCTGTGCGACGGCGAGGCCGCATTCCAGACCGTCTTCCACGTGCACCTGCACGTCATCCCGCGCACCCGGGACGACGGCTGGATACTCCCGTCGGCGCCGCCGCCGCGGGATCGGGAGCTGCTGGACGCCGACGCCCGAGCGCTCCGCGCCGCTCTCTCCCCCGCAGCGCCCTGACCTGCCCTAACGCTCTGACCTGGGGAGATGTTGTATCACTGCAGGTCAGGGTGCCGGGGCGCGGCACGCCCACCGATTCCCCCGATCCCGTTCGGGGGCGGACCGTATCGGGGGAACGAGCAGGCGTGTCGTGCGCCTGGATGTGACGCGCGGGCCATGGCCGCCGTTCGCGGCACCGTTCCTGCGCCCGTCGGGCCTCGCGCCCCGCTCAGGTCGCGCCCGGCATCCGTCCGGTGTCCGCGCCGCTGCCCCGGCCCGCGAGCACGAAGAAGGTGCCGGAGATCAGCACGCCGCACACCATCGCGATCGCCATCGGCAGTGAGGAATGGGTGCCGGCGATGCCCACCAGCGGCGCCGCGACCGAGGCCGAGAACGAGAACCCGAGCCCCAGCATCGCGGAGCCCGTCCCGGCGAACTCCCTGGCCTGGTCCGAGGCGAGCGCGCCGCCGTTGCCGAAGATCATGCCCTGGGGCGCGACCGTGAAGAAGAACGCAGGCAGCACGACCCAGGCCGGGGTGTCGAGGAACAGGCTGCCGATCAGCAGCGAGAAGCTCGCCAGCGACACCACGATCAGCCCCACCCGGATCAGCTTGCGCGGGTGGATGGTGCGGGTCAGCCGCGCCGAGAGCAGCGACATCGTCATCATGCCCATCGAGTTGATCGCGAAGCTCACCGAGTACTCGGTGGAGGTGAAGCCGAGCATCTCCTGGACCACGAAGGAGGAGGCGGAGACGTACGCCATCAGCGCGAACGCGGAGAAGGCGTTGACCAGCATGTAGGCGACGAAGATGCGTCGGCGCAGCAGAGAGCGCACATTGCGCAGGAAGGTGCGGAAGCCGCCCGAGTGCCGGCGGGAGGCGGGCAGCGACTCCGGGATCAGGAAGAGCACCCCGAGCAGCGAGATCAGCGACATCGCGGCGATGACCAGGAAGATCTCGTGCCACTGGCCGAACACCAGGATGAAGCCGCCCAGAAGCGGGGCCACGATCGGGGCGACCCCGCCCACGCCCTGCATGATGTTCATGATCCGGAACAGCTCCGGACCGTCGGTCATGTCGATCAGCACCGCGCGTCCCAGCACCATCCCGAAGCCGCCGCCGATCCCCTGCAGCACGCGCAGCACCAGCAGGACCTCCACGCTCGGGGCGAAGGCGCAGCCGACGGAGGCGAGCAGACACAGGACGATGCCGAACAGCAGCGGGGCGCGACGGCCCATCCGGTCCGAGAGCGGGCCGGCGACCACCTGGCCGCTCGCGGTGCCGAGGAAGAACGCCGTGATCGTCAGCTGCATCCGCGAGGCCGTGGTCGAGAGCTCCTCGGCGACCTCCGGGAACGCCGGGATGTACATGTCGGTCGCCAGCGGACCGATCGCGCTGAGCGTGGTGAGCACGACGATCACGATCGCGGTGACCTTGCCGCGGGTGCCGCGCAGCGCCTGCTCGCCCGGCAGGTGGGCGAGGTCGTGGTCCGCCTCGTCCTCGAGGACGGGGATCGCGCCCGTGATCGTCGGCATCGACCCGGTGACGGTCGGGATCCCGCCGGTGGCCGTGGGCATCGGTCCGGTCGTGGGGCTCGGCTCCTCGTGCGGGGCGTCGTCGGCGCGGGACACTGCAGGCCTTCCTGGAGGCGCGGGGCGGGGCGGGCATACGTCGAGCCGTGCGGACCCCACAGGGATCACGCCCGGCTCGGATCGCTCATCCTACGTTCCGACCCTCCGCCGGCGAGGACGGCACGCCCACGGAGGCGGAGCGCGCCGCCGCGAGCCGACGCTGGTAGGTCGCATCGGTGCGCTTCAGCCAGCGGATCACTGCGGAGGTCACGGGGATCATCGCGTACTGGACGATCACCTTGTACAGCACCCCCAGGACCGTGTACTCGACGTACTGCTCGAAAGTCGTGATGCCGATCGCGACGGAGGCGATCGCGCAGAAGATGATCGTGTCCACGAGCTCGCCGAGCCCGCTCGAGGTGAACAGGCGGGCGATCAGGCCCCGCTCCCCCATCCTCCGCTTCATGCGGGAGACCACGAAGGAGTTCAGGCTCTGCCCTGCGAGGAAGCCCGCGAGCCCCGCGAGCACCACGATCCAGACCGGACCGAGCGCGAGCTCGAGGGCCTCCTGCTTGGCCGTGCCGTAGGCGTCGGGGAACGCCGGCAGGGCGATGATCACCTGGTAGCTGATGGAGGCGAGGATGCTGACGGCGAAGGAGGTGAGGATGGCGCGGCGAGCGCTGCGCGCCCCGTAGAGCTCGGTGATGATGTCGCCGAGGACGTACGCGAGCGGGAAGAGGAAGAAGCCGCCGTCGGTGATGATCTCGAAGCCGGTGCCGGGCACGTCGCCGAAGCTGACGCCCTTGGCGGCACCGATGCCGGAGAGGATCACGACGGTGACCATGGCGGCGAGGAGGATGTCGAAGTGAGAGCTGCCCCGGTCGGCGTAGACGGCGCCGGCCGGGCGTCCAGACCGGTTCGGGAGCGTGGGTGTGTTCTGTTCTGTCGTCACCGGGGCAGGGTACACAGCTGCACGGGCCGCGACCTCTCGGTCACTGCCCGTGCGCGTGGAGGTGCCCCGCGCTCAGATGCCGGCGGCGCCGTAGTCGTACTCGCCCACGAAGCGCTCGAACTGCTCCTGACTGCCGTACCAGCGCGCGGAGTCGCCGGCGAAGGGCCCCGCATCGGAGTACTGCCACAGCTCCCAGCCCCACCAGCGCCCCGGCAGGGACGTGGGGGCGTCCTGCTGGTAGGCGGCCAGGAACAGGGGCGAGTTCACCGGGGTCCAGTCCCCCACCACGTCGTTCCACCAGTGCAGGTTCGTGTACAGCACGGGGCGGCGGCCGGTCTGCTCGCGGTAGAGGTCCGAGAACCCCATGATCCATTCGCGCATCTCCTGTGGGGAGAGCCCGTAGTCGCGCGGGAGCCCGGTGTAGCCCTCGAGATCGACCATGCCCGGCAGGGTGAGGCCGTCGTCGGACCAGCCGCCGCCGTTGTTGAGGAAGAACTCCACCTGCTCCTCCGGCCCGCCGGAGTCGGGGCGGGCGAAGTGGTATCCGCCGCGCACGAGCCCGGCGTCGCCGGCGCCGAGGTACTGGTGGTCGAAGGCCGGGCTGCGATAGGAGCGCCCCTCGGTGGCCTTGACGTAGGCGAAGCGTGAGCCGAGGGCGGCCTGGGCCTGCCAGTCCACCTCCCCCTGCCAGCCGGAGACGTCCTGTCCGTGGACGCCTGCGGCCTGGGCGGCCGGCGCTGCGAGGGCCGCGGTGGCGGTGCCCAGGGCGGCCGCGCCGAGCACGCCGCCTCTCATGAGCGATCGGCGCGAGGGCCCTGCGGCAGCGGGCGCGGCGGGAGGAGGCGTGAGATGGCGGGGACGGTATGGGGACATGGCGTCTCCTGGGGGAAGCAGGGATGCGGGATACAGGGGTGCGACGGTCGTCACACCTCGGCCACGGTACGGGCTCGAGCCCGTGCGAGGACCCCGCGCCCGGCGTTCCCGGCGTGTCCCGGCGAAACGGACGGATCAGGACCTGGGCGGCGGGGGATCCTCCGTGATGAAGGCGTGCAGTGTGCCCAGGATCGTCGTCGCGGCGAGCTCGGTGACGTCCCTGTCCTCCATCTGCTCACGCAGCATCAGGTCGACGAAGATGCCGATCAGCAGCTGCGCGAGATCCTCCGGGGCCAGCAGCGCCCGGGCGCCCGAGGCCTCCAGGCGCAGCGTCAGCAGCGCCCCGATCTGATCCCTGAGGCGCTCGCGCTGCTCGGCGAGCGCCGCCCGCATCCGCTCGTCCCGCAGGGAGCGTGCGATCGCGTCGGAGTAGAGCAGGTACCACTGGCGCCCGAAGGGTCGGATGCCCTCGAACACCGCGAGCATCACCCCGGCGTCGTCGAGATCCGGCGGGCTCTGTGAGCCCGTGCACTCCCCGTCCGAGACCGCGGATCCGACCGCGGTGTTCGCGATCGCGATGAGCTCGGCGGTGACCTCGTCGAACAGCGCGGTGAAGACCTCCTCCTTGGAGGAGAAGTTCGAGTAGAAGGCGCCGCGGGTGAACCCGGCGGCGCTGACGAGGTCGTCGACCGTGGCGCCGTCGATCCCCTTCTCGACGAACACCTCGAGCGAGGCGCGGACCAGCTTGGTGCGGGTGTTCTCCCGCCGCCGGGTGGCCGCGGACTCGGGCAGCGGCTCGAACAGATCGGTCATGGCTCCTCATCGGGACGGACGCAGGGTGCGCCGGGTCTCACTGCCCCGTCCGGCGTTGTCGCCGGGGGCGATGTGCCGATAGTATCCCATCGATACATTCGTGTATCGAATGCGTGGACGTCTCGAGCAGGCGGTCCGACGTCATCTGCTCGAGCCCGTCCTGGAGGTCCCGTGTCCTCGTCCCTGTACCGCCTCGGTCGTCTGATGGCCTCGCTGCGCTGGAGGATCGTCGGCGCCTGGCTCGTCCTGCTGGTGATCGTCGGCGGGCTCGCCGTCGGCCTCGGCGGCACCTTCGCCTCCGACATCGAGATCCCCGGCACCGAGGGCCAGCGGGGCATCGACGCCCTGGCCACCCGCTTCCCGGAGATGGGAGGCACCTCCGGGCAGGTGGTGTTCGTCACCGAGGACGGCTCCACGGTCGATGCGCACCAGGACGAGATCGATGCGCTGATGACCGAGATCGGCGAGGTCGAGCACGTCTC
>DATGUQ010000181.1:0-30723 GCA_035301145.1 Brachybacterium sp.
ACCTTGAGGGTGGGTGAGCAGGACTACGAGATCTATCGGCTGAACGCCGTCGAGGGCCTGGAGCGGCTGCCCTACAGCCTCAAGGTGCTCGCCGAGAACCTGCTGCGCACCGAGGACGGCGTGAACATCACTGCCGAGCACGTGCGTGCGCTGGCGAACTGGGACCCGACCTCGCAGTCGAACACCGAGATCCAGTTCACCCCGGGACGTGTGGTGATGCAGGACTTCACCGGTGTTCCTTGCATCGTGGACCTGGCCACCATGCGTGAGGCGGTGGCCGAACTGGGCGGCGATCCCACCAGCATCAACCCGCAGTCCCCGGCCGAACTGGTGATCGACCACTCGGTCCAGATCGATGTGTTCGGGCGCGCGGATGCCTTCAAGCGCAATGTAGAGATCGAGTACGAGCGCAACCACGAGCGGTACAAGTTCCTGCGCTGGGGCCAGACCGCTTTCGACGACTTCAAGGTGGTACCCCCGGGCACCGGCATCGTGCACCAGGTCAACATCGAGTACCTGGCACGCGTGGTCATGACCCGCGAGGTGGGCGGTGTACTACGCGCCTACCCGGACACCCTGGTCGGCACCGACTCGCACACCACGATGGTCAACGGCCTGGGCGTGCTGGGCTGGGGTGTCGGCGGCATCGAGGCCGAGGCCGCTATGCTCGGCCAGCCCGTCTCGATGCTCATCCCGCGCGTGGTGGGCTTCAAGCTCACCGGCGAGATCCCGCCGGCCGCGACCGCCACCGACGTGGTGCTCACGATCACCGAGATGCTCCGCGAGCACGGCGCGGTGGGCAAGTTCGTCGAGTTCTACGGCGAGGGCGTCACCGAGGTGCCGCTGGCCAACCGCGCCACCATCGGCAACATGAGCCCCGAGTTCGGCTCCACCTGCGCGATCTTCCCGATCGACGAGGTGACGGTCGACTACATGCGCCTGACCGGCCGCTCCGAGGAGCAGCTCGCGCTGGTCGAGGCCTACGCCAAGCGCCAGGGCCTGTGGCACGACCCGTCGCAGGAGGCCCAGTACTCGGAGTACCTCGAGCTGGACCTGTCCACCGTGGTCCCCTCGATCGCCGGGCCGAAGCGCCCGCAGGACCGCATCGTGCTCTCCGACGCCAAGGAGTCCTTCCGCGAGGTGCTGCCCTCCTACGCCGGGCACCACGACGCCTCCGGCAACGGCGGCGACACCACCGGCACCTTCCCCGCCTCCGACCCGGCCAGCCAGGGCTCGGACAACGACTCCGGCGGCTCCGCCCCCGAGCACCAGCACGTCGTCGGCCGTGCCTCGAACCCGGTGCGGGTCGAGGGCGAGGACTTCTCGATCGACCACGGCATCGTCTCGATCGCCTCGATCACCTCGTGCACCAACACCTCCAACCCGTCGGTGATGATGGCCGCGGGCCTGCTGGCCCGCAACGCCGCCGACCGCGGCCTCGTCTCGAAGCCGTGGGTGAAGACCTCGATGGCCCCCGGGTCCCAGGTCGTCACGAACTACTACACCAAGGCGGGCCTCTGGCCCGCGCTCGAGGAGCTCGGCTTCCACCTGGTCGGCTACGGCTGCACCACCTGCATCGGCAACTCGGGCCCGCTGGACCCGGAGATCTCCGAGGCGATCGCCGAGAAGGACCTGGCCGTCACCGCGGTGCTCTCGGGCAACCGCAACTTCGAGGGCCGCATCAACCCCGACGTGAAGATGAACTACCTGGCCTCCCCGCCGCTGGTCATCGCCTACGCGCTCGCGGGCACGATGGACTTCGACTTCGAGAACGATGCGCTGGGGCAGGACAAGGACGGCAACGACGTCTACCTGCGCGACATCTGGCCCAACCCCACCGAGGTGGAGAAGGTCATCGCCGAGTCCATCTCCCAGGAGATGTTCACCGACGACTACAAGGACGTCTTCACCGGCGACGAGCGCTGGCGGAACCTCGAGACCCCCGAGGGCGCGACCTTCGAGTGGGACCCCGAGTCCACCTACGTGCGCAAGCCCCCGTACTTCGAGGGCATGGGGGAGGAGCCGGAGCCGCTGAGCGACATCTCCGGTGCTCGCGTGCTGGTCAAGGTCGGCGACTCGACCACCACCGACCACATCTCGCCCGCCGGCGCGATCAAGCTGGACTCCCCGGCCGGTCGCTACCTGCAGGAGAACGGGGTCGCCCGCAAGGACTTCAACTCCTACGGCTCGCGCCGAGGCAACCACGAGGTGATGATCCGCGGCACGTTCGCGAACATCCGCATCCGCAACCAGCTGCTCGACGGCGTCGAGGGCGGGTACACGAAGAACTTCCTGACCGGTGAGCAGGAGTTCATCTACGACGCGGCCCAGGCCTACGCCGAGAAGGACATCCCGCTGGTCGTCCTCGCCGGCAAGGAGTACGGCACCGGGTCCTCCCGCGACTGGGCGGCCAAGGGCACCAAGCTCCTCGGCGTCGAGGTCGTCATCGCCGAGAGCTTCGAGCGCATCCACCGCTCGAACCTCATCGGCATGGGCGTGCTGCCCCTGCAGTTCCCCGAGGGCGAGAACGCCGAGTCGCTGGGCCTGGACGGCACAGAGACCTTCTCGTTCACCGGCATCGCCGCGCTGAACGACGGACCGATCCCGAAGACGGTCGCGGTCTCCGCCACCAAGGAGGACGGCACCTCCGTGGAGTTCGACGCGGTCGTCCGTATCGACACCCCCGGTGAGGCGGAGTACTTCCGCAACGGCGGCATCCTGCAGTACGTGCTGAGGTCGCTCGCCGCCTGACGGCCGTCGACTCGGGAGCACGGCCCGGCCGCTGCCGAACCTCTTAAGCAGGCGCGCCCCGCCAGGTCAGACCTGGCGGGGCGCGCCTGTTCTCGGCCGGGTCGCGTCCGCGCCCGCCGGAAGGTGCTGCGTCATGGCGAGTTCCGCTGCCTCCCGGACCGGGGGCCCGGTGCGATGACTTCCCGTCCGGGAAGGAGGCCATGGGATGCGTCGCAGCCGCAGTGCGAGCGGATCGGTCGATCGAACTCGGGTCGGGCGGAGAGCTGCGGCCGGCCCCTGACGGCGCACTCCTGCGCAGGGCGTCTGCACCGTGATGCAGAAGCCCCGAGGTTCCGTGAAACCCCGGTGAAGATGTGCACATCTGTGACCATGTCGAACGTCGATCCTGGTCAGGACGTCGTACGCTGAGATGGTCCCGATCCCGTCCATGAGGGAGGACCGTGCGTGTCCACCATCGAGCAGCGCACCGCCACGACGTCGCACCGGCCGTCGTCGACCTCCTCGGCCCCGCTCACGGGCACTGAGCGGGATCCCGCCGAGGTCCCGATCCCCGCGGGCCCGGAGGCGCTGCGGGCCCTGCCGCCGCAGCAGCTGCCGGGCCTCGCCCGCACCCTGCGCCGCCGGCTGGTCGAGATCTGCTCCCAGCACGGCGGGCACCTGGGCCCGAACCTCGGCGTGGTCGAGCTGACCCTCGCCCTGCACCGGGAGTTCCGCTCGCCCGCGGACCCGATCGTCTTCGACACCGGCCACCAGGCCTACGTGCACAAGATGCTCACCGGCCGTGCCGACCTGACCGGACTGCGCACCGCCGGGGGCACCTCCGGGTACCCGGACCGACGCGAGTCCGAGCACGACCTGGTCGAGAACTCCCATGCCTCGGGCTCGATCGCCTGGGCCCACGGGCTGGACCGCGCACACCGGCTCGCAGGCCGCCCGTCCGTCCCGGTCGCGGTGATCGGCGACGGCGCGCTCACCGGCGGGGTGGGACTCGAAGCCCTCAACGAACTCGCCGCCGACCGCGGTGCCCGCACCGTCGTGGTCCTCAACGACAACACCCGCTCCTACGCCCCGACCGTCGGCGGCATCGCCCAGCACCTCGCCGCACTGCGCACCGGCCGGGTGGTGCCCGGGCAGGACGTCTTCACCACGCTCGGACTCACCTACCTCGGCCCCGTCGACGGGTACGACCTCGAGGCCCTCGCCGCCGCGACCACCGCAGCGCGCGAGGCCGCGGAGGATCCCTCGCGCTCCGGCGTCGTGCTCCACGTGACCACCCGCAAGGGCGCCGGCTTCGCCCGGGCGGAGGCCGACGCCGTGGACCACTGGCACGCCACCGCCCCGTTCCGCCTCGAGGGCGAGGAGGGGGCGAAGCCGACCGTCGACACCTGGAGCGCCCGCCTGGGCGCCGCCGTGCTCGATGCGGCCCGGGCCGACGAGCGCGTGATCGCACTCAGCGCTGCGATGGTCGATCCCGTCGGCCTCACCCCGATGCAGCGGGAGATGCCCGACCGGGTGCTCGACGTCGGGATCGCCGAGCAGCTCGCCCTCGACACCGCCGCGGGGCTCTCCGCCGGGGGGCGCCGCCCGCTGGTCGCCCTCTACGCGACGTTCCTGGGTCGCGCTCACGACCAGCTCCTGCTGGATCTCGCACTGCACGGCGAGGACGTCACGATCACCCTGGACCGCGCCGGGATCACCGGCGACGACGGCCCCAGCCACCATGGCATCTGGGATCTCGCGCTCGCGACGCAGGTGCCCGGGCTGAGCCTGTGGGCGCCCCGGGACGGGGAGCAGCTGGGCGCCGCGGTCCCCGAGGCGCTCGCGACCCCCGGCCCCTCGATCGTCCGCTTCCCGAAGGGGGCGTGCCCCGCCGAGCTGCCGGCCATCGCGGAGCTTCCCGCGGGGGACGTGCTCGCCGGCGACCCGGCCGCCCCGATCGATCTGCTGCTGGTCTCCGTCGGCGCCCTCGCCGACCGGGCCCTGGCCGCGGCAGCGGAGCTCGCACGCACGCAGCCGGCGCTCAACATCGTCGTGCTCGACCCGGTCCGCGCGCTCCCGCTGACCGCGTCGCTGTGCGAGCTGGCCGCGAGCGCCCACGCCGTCGTCACCCTCGAGGACGGCCTGGCCGAGCGGGGCATCGGTGCGGCACTCGCGGTGGCCCTCGCGCAGCGGGCGACGCTCTCCGCCCCGGCCCCGGCGATGCGTGTGCTGGGCGTGGGGCAGGAGTTCATCCCACATGCCAAGCGGGACGCGATCCTCGCCGCGCAGGGCCTCGACGCCGCCGGGATCACCGCGAGCCTGCGCGAGCTGCTGGACTGAACGCCGCGGCGTCGTCGCCCGGTGTGGAAGAGAGGGTCAGCCGAGCGAGCTGCGGGGTGAGGGGTCGTCCGCCCGCTCGGTGAGGACGATCGGGGCGCCGTCGGTGACCTGCAGGGTGTGCTCGGCGTGCGCGCCGCGGGAGCCGTCGACCGAGAGCTGGGTCCAGCCGTCGCGCTCGTCCACCCGCAGCTCGGACGTGGTCGGCACCAGGAACGGTTCGACCGTGATCAGCTGGCCCGCCACGAGCTCGGCGCCGCCGCCGGGGGTGCCGTGGTTGGGCACGAACGGTGCCTCGTGCATCGTGCGCCCCACGCCGTGCCCGCCGAAGCGGTCGTTGATCGAGTAGCCGAGGGAGGTCGCCTCGTTCATCACCGCGAAGCCGATGTCGCCGACGGTCGCGCCCGCGCGGACCTGATCGATGCCCGCCCACATCACCTGCTCCGTGTGCCGGATCAGCTGCAGGTCCTCCTCGCGGGGCGCGCCGACGATGATCGACAGGCAGGAGTCGGCGACCCAGCCCTCGACCTCGACCGCGAAGTCGAGCGAGAGCAGGTCCCCATCGGCCAGCACCCGGTCGTAGGGGCGGCCGTGCAGCACGCCGTCGTTGAGGGAGGTGCAGATGACGTGGCCGAAGGGCGAAGCGCCGAACACGGGATGGTAGTCGAGGTAGCAGCTGGTCGCGCCGGCCTCACGGATCAGCCGGTGCGCCTCCGCGTCGACCTCGAGCAGGTTCCAGCCCACCTCCACCACCTCGCGCAGATGGGAGAGCACCGAGGCGACGAACTCGCCCGCCGGGCGCGCCTGGTCGAGGGTGGGCAGCTCCTGCGTCGAGCTGCGGCGGCGTCGGCCGAGGATCATCGTGCCTCCGTGATGTCGCGGGCGGCGGTCGCCGGGGCCTCGTGCATGTCGCGGGCGGCGCCGGGCTCCTGCCAGGTGACCAGCCGGGCCCCCACCCAGGCGATGCTCGCGGCGAACAGCGCCGCCCCGATCATGTGGAGGAAGACCACCAGCTCGGGCAGGCCGAGGAAGTACTGGACGTAGCCGACCACACCCTGCGCGAGCGTGAGCCCGAGCAGCCACCAGGCCGCGACGAGCGCCTCACGGCGGGCACGGGCGCGGTGCAGCATCAGCAGCAGCACGATCAGCAGCGCACAGAACGCGTAGACGGCGACGGCGTGGATCCGGGCCGCGATCATCGGGTTCAGGGCGATCCGGGTGACCTCGCCGGCATCCCCGGAGTGCGGGCCGGTGCCGGTGACGACCGTGCCCAGCACCAGCACCACGAAGCCCACCACGGCCAGCGGCACGAACACGGCCACCGCACGTGCGGGGACCGCGAGGCGCACGTGCCCGTCGCCGTCGTAGAGCCGCACCAGCAGCACCATCGACGCGGCGCCCAGCAGCGGGGAGATCAGGAAATGCGGGCTCACCAGGCCGGGGTGGAGGTCGAACCAGACCACGAAGGCGCCCATCAGCGCCTGCACCGCAGTGCCGATCAGCGGCACCCACGCCAGGCGGCGGAAGCCCGGCCCCTTGTGTCCCAGCCAGCGCCAGGTCACCAGCAGCACCGCCACCGCGAAGATGCTCAGCACCCCGGTCAGGGTGCGGTTGCCGAACTCCACGAAGGGGTGGATCCCGGATTCCATCGTCAGCTCCGGGGTGAACTGCCCGGGTTTGCAGTTCGGCCAGGTCGAGCAACCCAGCCCGCTGGCCGTCAGCCGCACCGCGGCACCGGAGAGGATGATGCCCATCTGGCTGAGCAGGTTCCCCCAGAAGACGATCGCGGCGAGCCGTGCCCGGCGCTGCGGGCCCCAGGAGGGCAGGCGCGGATCGGGCAGCGTGGTCAGGCGGCCGTGCCGTTCGGGCCGGTGCGCCGCGGAGGCGGTGGGGCGGGACATGGCTCGAGTCTAGGGTCCCCGCCCGGGAGAACGCTGGGCCGTGGGGGCGGATGCGACCGACGCCGCACGGCGTGCCGCCCGGGAGCTCAGCTGTCGGTCCAGCGGAACCAGCGCACGACGGCCAGCACCCCGGCGACGGCCCAGGCGAGGAGCACGAGCGCGGAGCCTGGGGAGAAGGTGCCGGAGGCGAGGCAGGCGCGCAGCAGCTCGCCCAGGGCGCCGGAGGGCAGCAGGTCCACCAGGCCGCCCAGGATCCGGGGGTAGGAGGAGGCGGGGAAGGCGACGCCGCCGACGGCGACCAGCAGCACGAACACCAGGTTCGAGACCGCCAGCACCGCCTCGGTGCGCAACGTGCCCGCCACCAGCAGGCCGAGCGCACCGAAGGCGACGGTGCCGGTGAGCCACACCGGGACCGCGGCCAGCAGGCCCGGGAGCTCCGGCCGCCAGCCGATGATCAGCGCGATGACGCCCAGCACGAGCACCTGGAGCACGTGCGTGGCGAGGGTGGCCAGGATCTTGCCGGCGAGGTACCCGCCGCGTCCCAGCGGAGTCGTCGCGACCCAGCGCAGCACCCCGTTGCGCCGGTCGAAACCGGTGATGATCGCCTGCGAGGTGAAGGAGGTCGAGATCAGGGCCGTGGCGAAGGTCGCGGCCACTGCGGTGTCGATCGCGGCGACGCCGTCGAGCCGTCCCAGCGGCAGCAGCCACAGACCGATCAGCACCAGGGCGGGCAGGGCGATGGCGACCATCAGCTGCTCCGCGTTCGACAGCAGGATCCGCGCCTCGAGGTCGCCGTGGGAGAGGATGCGCCGCAGCGGCGGCGCGGGGCGAGGGGTGCGCTCGGGGGAGGAGGTCTCACGCGGTGCGCTCATCGGGCGTCCTCCTCGGTCCCGCGGGTGGTCGCGGAGGTCGGTCCCGCGCTCCCGTCGGCCGCCGCAGCGGGGTGGTCGGCATCCATCAGGTCCAGCAGCACGGTCTCGAGATCGGCCGCCCCGCCGGAGGTGACCTCCAGGTGGGCGCCGTGCCGTGCGGCCGCAGCGCGCAGGTCGGCCTCGAGCGCGGGGACCGTCTCCGGGGCGACGCCGGTGGCAGTCGCCTGCACCACCGCGGCGCCGTCGGCGGCACGGTGCTCGCGGATCACCTCCTGCACCGAGCCGGAGGCGAGCACCCGGCCCCGGGAGATCACACGGACGGCATCGGCCAGCCCCACGACGTCGTCCATGAGATGGGTGGTGAGCACGACCGCGGTGCCCGTCCGGGCGAGGCCGCGGACCAGCTCCCGCACACGGCGCCGGATGGAGGGATCCATCCCGGCGGTCGGCTCGTCGAGGAACACCAGGTCCGGTCGCCCGATGATGGCCAGCGCGAGGGCCAGGCGCTGGCGCTGGCCGCCCGAGAGCCGGCGCACGAGGGTGCGGGCGAACTCGTCGATCCCCAGATGCTCGGCGACCTCGTCCACGTCCAGCGGGGCCGCGTGCAGGCTCGCTCCGTAGCGCAGCAGCTGCATCGCCGAGGCGCCGGAGTTCAGCCCGCCGTCCTGGATCATCACCCCCACTCGGGCGCGGTGCTCGGGACTCGAGCGCCACGGGTCGGCGCCGAGCACCCGCACGGTGCCCCCGTCGGGGCGCAGCAGGCCGGTGGCGCACGAGATCGCGGTGGTCTTGCCGGCCCCGTTGGGGCCCAGCAGAGCGGTGACGGCGCCGCGCTGCGCGGACAGGCTCAGCCCGTCGAGCGCACGGACGGCTCCGTAGTCGAGGCGGAGGTCGTCGGCGACGAGGGCGGGGGAGTGGTCATCCATGGCGCGCACCATCGTAGGCCGCGACGACCGGGGGCCGAGCCTGCGCGGGCCGGTCAGCGGGTCAGCGGCCGGTCACGTGCAGCGGGGTGTGCGAGGGATCGACCACCTCGGCGGCGAGCGGCGGCAGCGGTGCGGAGCCGCCCTGTCCCCAGGTGTCCGTCTCGAAGCGATCCCGGTCATGGGGCTCGAGCAGCGGCTCGAGGTCCGGACCCACGGGCACCACCTGGGTGGGGTTGAGGTCCTCGTGGACGTAGTAGTAGTGCCGCTTGATCTGTGCGAAGTCGACGGTGTCGCCGAACCCGGGCGTGGTGAACAGGTCCTTGGTGTAGTTCCACAGGTTCGGCATGCTCGCCAGCGTCTGTCGGTTCGCCATGAAGTGCCCGTGGTAGACGGGGTCGAAGCGGATCAGCGTCGGGAACAGGCGCACATCGGCCTCGGTGAGCGAGGGGCCCATCAGGTAGCGGCTGCGGCCCAGCCTCTCCTCGAGCTCGTCGAGCGCCGCCCACAGGGCGCGGTACTCCCGCTCGTACACCGCCTGGGAGCCGGCGAAGCCGGTCTTGTACACGCCGTTGTTGACGTGATGGAGCATCCACCTGTTCAGCGCATCGATCTCCTCGCGCTGCGCAGCGGGGTAGAGGTCAGGTGCGCCCTCGCGGTGGTGCTCGCTCCACTCGGTCGCGAAGTCGAGGGTGATCTGCTGGAAGTCGTTCGTGACCACGGCGCGGCTGGGCACGTCCACGACCGCAGGGACGGTGATGCCGCGGGGGTAGTCGGGGAAGCGGGCGAAGTAGGCCTGTTGGAGGCGCTCGTAGCCGAGCACGGGATCCACGCCGCCCTCGTCGAGGTCGAAGGTCCAGGACCGCTTGTCGTGCGTGGGACCGGGCATGCCCACCGAGAGGACCTCCTCGAGCCCGAGCAGCCGGCGGGAGATCAGGGTGCGGTTCGCCCAGGGGCAGGCACGCGCCGCGATCAGCCGGTAGCGGCCGGCCTCGACGGGCCAGCCGTCCCGGCCGTCGCGGGTGATGCGGTCGTCGATGTAGTTCATGTCGCGGTCGAACGACTCCCCCTTGACCACGTACGAGCCATGGGTGGAGTTCTCCTGGGTGGTCATCGGGTGTCCCTTCGGGTCGGTGGCGCTCGGTAAGCGGGCTGACGCCACCACAGTAGTTGAAACTGGCAATACATGGAAGAGTGGAGCTGAGGCCGCCCCGAGTCGGATGAATCCGCAGGTTAGGGGACCCTTGGTGCTGCGCCGCACACGGCCCGGTGGGTATTTGGCAAGCCTTCTGTTGTAAAATGGATCCGTCGATGGGCGGGAGGAGGCCACTGTGACCACATCGGAATCCGCGCCGGGTCTCGCGCAGACCACGCGCGACCGTCTCGTGCAGGACATCTCCACCCACGGCCCGATCACGGCCCGGCAGCTGGCCGAGCGCTTCGACCTCACCAGCGCCGCGGTGCGGCGACATCTCGCGGTCCTCGAGGCCGACGGCGTCATCGCCGAGTACGAGATGCCCGCCACCCCGCGGGGCCGCGGCCGCCCCAGCAAGTCCTTCGTGCTCTCGCAGTCCGCGCACGAGGACCTGCCCGGCGGGTACGACGAGCTGGCCGTGATGGCGGTGGACGAGCTCACCCGACTCGGCGGCGAGGAGGCGGTCACCGCCCTCGCGGAGCGCCGCATCGCCGATTGGGAGAGCACCATCGCCGAGCGGGTCGCCGAGCGCGAGGCGGAGGGGGAGGAGGTGACCCCCGCGCGCAAGCTGGAGCTGCTCTCCGAGCTGCTCACCGAACGGGGGTACGCCACCACGGCGCGCCCGCTGCACGTCCCGCTGCCGGCCGCGGGTGCACAGCCGGGCGGTGGGACGCGTACGCTCGTGACGGCCCAGCTGTGCCACGGGCACTGCCCCGTCCTCGACGTCGCCGCAGATCATCCCGAGCTGTGCGAGGCCGAGACCCGAGCCATCTCCCGCATCATCGGCGCACCCGTCCAACGCCTCGCCACCCTGGCGCAGGGCGCCCATGTCTGCACGACACACATTCCGCTCACCGAGGGAAGGACACCATGACGAGCGCACCAGAGAAGCTCACACAGGACGAGATCATCGATTCGATCGGCAACTACGCCTTCGGATGGCACGACGAGGACTCGGCCGGGGCCAGCGCGCGCCGCGGCCTGTCCGAGGACGTCGTGCGCGACATCTCGGCCCGCAAGGACGAGCCCGAGTGGATGCTCCAGCGCCGCCTGAAGGCGCTCAAGCTCTTCGACAGGAAGCCGCTGCCCACCTGGGGCCCGGACCTCTCGGGCATCGCCTTCGACGACATCAAGTACTTCGTCCGCTCCACCGAGAAGCAGGTCACCGACTGGAACGACCTGCCCGAGGACATCAAGGAGACCTACGACCGCCTGGGCATCCCCGAGGCGGAGAAGCAGCGGCTCGTCGCGGGCGTCGCCGCCCAGTACGAGTCGGAGGTCGTCTACCACCAGATCCGCGAGGACCTCGAGGAGCAGGGCGTCGTCTTCCTGGACACCGACACCGCGCTCAAGGAGCACCCGGAGCTGTTCAAGGAGTACTTCGGCACCGTCATCCCCTCGGGTGACAACAAGTTCTCCGCGCTGAACACCGCGGTGTGGTCCGGCGGCTCCTTCGTCTACGTCCCCAAGGGCGTGCACGTCGAGATCCCGCTGCAGGCCTACTTCCGGATCAACACCGAGAACATGGGGCAGTTCGAGCGCACCCTGATCATCGCCGACGAGGGCTCCTACGTGCACTACGTCGAGGGCTGCACGGCGCCGATCTACCAGTCCGACTCGCTGCACAGCGCGGTGGTCGAGATCGTCGTGAAGAAGGACGCGCGCGTCCGCTACACGACGATCCAGAACTGGTCGAACAACGTGTACAACCTGGTCACCAAGCGCACCACGGTCGAGCAGGGCGGCGTCATGGAGTGGGTCGACGGCAACATCGGCTCCAAGGTCACCATGAAGTACCCGGCGGTGTGGCTGATGGGCGAGCACGCCCGCGGCGAGACCCTCTCGGTCGCGTTCGCCGGCGAGGGCCAGAACCAGGACACGGGCTCGAAGATGGTGCACATGGCACCGCACACCTCGAGCTCGATCGTGTCCAAGTCGGTCTCGCGCAGCGGCGGCCGCAGCTCGTACCGCGGCCTGGTGCAGGTGATGCCGGGTGCCGAGCACTCGGCATCGACCGTGCTGTGCGACGCGCTGCTGGTGGACCAGATCTCCCGCACCGATACGTACCCCTACGTCGACGTGCGCGTCGACGACGTCCAGATGGGCCACGAGGCCACCGTCTCCAAGGTCTCCGAGGAGCAGCTCTTCTACCTGATGAGCCGCGGCATGGAGGAGACCGAGGCGATGGCGATGATCGTGCGCGGGTTCATCGAGCCCATCGCCCGCGAGCTCCCGATGGAATACGCCCTGGAGCTGAACCGCCTGATCGAGCTGCAGATGGAAGGAGCAGTCGGCTGATGACGAGCACTGATGTGAAGGGTGCCGAGAGCGCCGGGGACCCCACCGCCAACGAGGCCGTGGGCCATGCGGCGGGTGCCGCACCGGTCGCCGCAGGATCCGCCCTCGAGGACGTGGACACCACCGCCGCGCCCGAGCTGGAGGAGGAGAACCTGTCCCTGCCGGGACAGCCGGCTTCCGCCGCCCACGCCGCGCTGAACCGCGGCGCGCGGAAGCGCTCCTTCGAGGTCTCCGAGCACGAGGTCCCCAAGAGCGATGTCGAGGAGTGGCGCTTCACCCCGCTGCGCCGCTTCACGGCCCTGTTCCAGGACGAGCCGACCGACGACCGCGCGGGCGATCCCGCCGTCGACTACCAGGTCGAGGTGCCCGAGGGCGCCGCCGAGCCGTCGACCCTCGCCCCCGGCCAGGCCCCCCGCGGCACCGTGCTGGTGCCCGAGGACCTCCCCACCGCGGTCGCCTCGGCGCGCACCGAGCAGGCTCTGCACCTGGTCGCCGCGAAGAACGTCGCGTATGACGCGCCGTTCCGCATCGAGATGACCGGCCGCGGCGCGGACCGTCGCGGCAACGCGCACATCGTCCTGGAGGCGCAGGAGTCCTCCTCGGCGACGTTCGTGCTGAACCACACCGGTGCCGCGCAGTACGCGCAGAACGTCGAGATGATCATCGGCGACAACGCCCAGATGACCGTCATCACGCTGCACGACTGGGACGACGACGCGGTGCACATCGCCACCCACCACGCCCGGGTCGGGCGCGACTCCCGCCTCAAGCACGTCGCGGTCACGCTCGGCGGCAGCGCGGTGCGGCTGAACTCGATCGGCGAGTACGCCGCCCCCGGCGGCGAGATCGAGAAGCTCGGCCTGTACTTCTCCGACGAGAACCAGTTCTTCGAGAACCGTCTGTTCGTGGACCACAGCGCCCCGAACTGCACCTCCAACGTCGCCTACAAGGGCGCGCTGCAGGGGAAGAACGCCCGTTCCGTGTGGGTCGGCGACGTGCTGATCCGCAAGGAGGCCGAGGGCACCAACACCTACGAGCTCAACCGCAACCTGGTGCTCACCGAGGGTGCGCGCGCCGACTCGGTGCCGAACCTCGAGATCGAGACCGGTGAGATCGAGGGCGCGGGCCACGCCGCTGCGACGGGTCGCTTCGACGACGAGCAGCTGTTCTACCTCCGCGCCCGCGGCATCCCCGAGATCGAGGCCCGTCGTCTGGTGGTGCGCGGCTTCTTCGCCGAGATCATCCAGCAGATCGATGTCCCCGAGATCCGTGAGCGCCTCTCGGCCTCCATCGAGGACGAGCTCGCACGGAGCATGAACTGATGTCGGACGCCTTCGTCCCCGTGGCCACCCTGGCGGACCTCGCCCCCGGCGAGGCGATCGACGTCGCCGTCGGCGACCTCGAGATCGCCCTGGTGCGCGACGAGGACGGCGGCGTCCACGCCCTCGAGGACATCTGCTCGCACGAGGAGATCGCGCTGAGCGACGGCGACGTCGAAGGCTGCACCATCGAATGCTGGAAGCACGGCAGTCAGTTCGACCTGGTCACGGGCCGTCCCCTGCAGCTCCCGGCCGTCCTCCCCGTACGGGTCTTCCCCGTGCGCATCGACGAGAGCAGCGGAGAGATCCTGGTGGATCCGACCGCGGCTCCCGCCACCTGATCATCCCCGGGGCACCGCCTCACGGCGCCCCGTCCCACGTCACGAATCCACCAGAAGCCCTGGTCAAGGAGAACCACACATGTCGATCCTGGAGATCAAGAACCTCCACGCCACCGTCGAGACCCCTGAGGGCACCAAGGAGATCCTCAAGGGCGTCCTCACCATCAAGGCGGGCGAGACCCACGCCATCATGGGCCCCAACGGCTCCGGCAAGTCCACCCTCGCCTACGCGGTCGCCGGCCACCCCAAGTACGAGATCACCGGCGGCGAGGTCACCCTCGACGGCGAGGACGTGCTCGAGATGAGCGTCGACGAGCGTGCCCGCGCCGGCCTCTTCCTCGCCATGCAGTACCCCGTCGAGGTCCCCGGCGTCACCGTCTCGAACTTCCTGCGCACCGCCAAGACCGCGCTCGACGGCGAGGCCCCCTCGCTGCGCACCTGGGTCAAGGACGTCAAGGGCTCCATGGACGACCTCAAGATGGATCCCGTCTTCGCCGAGCGCAACGTCAACGAGGGCTTCTCCGGCGGCGAGAAGAAGCGCCACGAGATCCTCCAGATGCAGCTGCTCAAGCCCGGCATCGCCATCCTCGACGAGACGGACTCCGGTCTCGACGTGGACGCGCTGCGCGTGGTCTCCGAGGGGATCAACCGCGCCAAGGAGAACACCGACGTGGGCATCATGCTGATCACCCACTACACCCGTATCCTGCAGTACGTGACGCCGGACCACGTCCACGTGTTCGTGAACGGCCGCGTCGCCGAGCAGGGCGGCCCGGAGCTGGCCGAGCGACTCGAGGCCGAGGGCTACGACCGGTTCCTCGTCGGCGCCTGACGCCACCGGCCGGCCCGGCCCGGGAGCGATCCCGGACCGGGCCGGCACCCACCCCCATCGGGGGTCGCCCCGCGGCCCCCTTCCCATCTGGAGGATGCCATGACCGATCAGAAGACGCCGGACGCGACGGTCAGCTCCGACGACGTCATCGAGGCGATGAAGGACGTGATCGACCCCGAGCTCGGGATCAACGTCGTCGATCTCGGTCTCGTCTACGGCTGCACCGTCGAGGACGGCCACGCCGTCGTCGACATGACGCTGACCTCCGCCGCGTGCCCGCTCACGGACGTGCTCGAGGAGCAGACGTTCGCGGTTCTCGATCCCATCACCGAGTCCCACCGCATCAACTGGGTGTGGATGCCGCCGTGGGGCATGGAGAAGATCACCGAGGACGGTCGCGAGCAGCTGCGCGCGATCGGCTTCAACCTCTGAGCTGACGCGAGAGCCCCCGACCTGCGGAACTGCAGGTCGGGGGTCTTTCCGTGCGCATATCCACTTGTGTGGATGCGGGCTTCGCAGGGCTTTGTCGATCACTCAGACCAGCTTGGGCGGCTGGAGCCCTTTGTGCAGTCAACGTCCAGGAATGTGCAGTTCTTCGACCACTGAGTGTGAATTTGTGTGGGACCTACCGAGGTCGACCCCGGGGCGATGCGACTGGGCGTGATGGGACTGCCGCACGATCAGGTGACGATTTGACCTGATCGTGGGGCAGCCCCCTACTTCGTCTCATTCGGATGGCTTGTGTGCACCTGCTCGAGGTAGACGGTGCGGCCGTCGACGAAGTACCAAATCCGTGCGGTGCCCTTGATCGTCGGCTTGCACTGCCAGCGCTCGTGCGTCGTCCCGCCGCGTGTGATCGTGCCGAGATCGCCCTTGAGCGGGTAGCACGTCGAGGTCTTGGTCAGCGGTGCGCGCGTGAGGGCGTCCCACGTCTCCGTCATGGCGTTGCGGATCGTCGCGACGAGATCGCGCCACCCCTTCTGTGCGTCGGCGGTGGCGAACCGGATCTCGTACTAGATCTTCCGCGGAGGGCGCGGGACGAGCTGCCCCTTCTTGGCGGCCACCGTCACGGGCGCTCGGCGACGAGGGAGTCGTCGCCCTCGTCGAGCCACTCGAGGTCGGCGTGGCCAAGGCCGGCGGCAAGCGCCGTCGCCGTCTCCTTCCAGCTCGTCAGCTCCGCGATCGCCAGATGCGGCTGGTCGGTGGAGAACGACGCCCGAGCCGCGTCGACGAGCTCCTGCGCGCAGGTCTCACGATCGGCCGGCGACAGCGCCATCATCCACGGGAAGGATCGAGACATGCGCTCGGCGAGAGTGCCGTCATCGTCGAGCGTGACGGTGATCAGCTGCGCGGCGAAGTTCAGCAGGCGCGCACGACCGTCGGCCTCGCGCTGGGACATCAGCACGAGCGCCTCGCCGTCGCGACGCGTCACCGTGACGGGGTGGTCCTCGGCCTCGGCGAAGACCTCGGCCGAGTGCTTGCTCAGATCCGAGGAGCGCCGCGTGCGGGCAGGGCGATCGATGGCGAAGGTCATGGCGCCAGCCTATTCGGAACGTGTTCGGAAACCCAGGGCTGCATGACGCGGCTCCACTTCCGGCCTGGCACCAGGACTGCTGTCCTCATATTCGGCGTCGTGCCCCGACGAGGGTCGAGCAGAGGAGCCAGCAATGTCCGCCCATCACCCCACCGAGGACGGTCGCGAGCAGCTGCGCGCGATCGGCGTCGACCTCTGAGGCGACCGCCCGAGCGGCGGCCGGCCCGGACAGTTCGGCCGGCCCGACGGGCCCGGCCCAGCCCGGCACGGGCACAGAGATGTCCCGTGCAGGACCTATGCGGTGCACCGCACCGGTCCTGCACGGGACATTCTTCGCTCCCGCGCCGGTCGCAGGTCGATCGCGAGCCCTACCGCCCCGCGGGTGGGCGCGATCAGCCGATGACGCTCGCTGCGTCGGTGACCTCGAGGCCGTGCGCCTCGCCGGTGCCGGCGTGGGTGAGCGCGCCCTCGTGGGTGTGCAGGCCCTTCGCCAGCGCGGGATCATGGCGCAGCGCTTCCTGCCAGCCGGCGTCCGCGATCTTCAGGATGAAGGGCAGCGTCGCGTTGTTCAGCGCCGCCGTCGCGGTCACCGGGACCGAGCCGGGCATGTTGGCCACGCAGTAGTAGACGGCGTCGTGCACCCGGAACGTCGGGTCGTCGTGCGTGGTGGGGCGGGAGTTCTCGAAGCAGCCACCCTGATCGATCGCGACGTCGACCAGCACGGAACCGGGCTTCATGGCCGCGACCATCTCGTCGGTCACCAGCTTCGGGGCCCGCTTGCCCGGGATCAGCACCGACCCCACGACGACATCGGCGCGGCGCACCTCCTCGGCGAGGTCGAGGGCCGTCGAGTACCGGGTGAGGATGCCGCCGTGGTGCATGGTGGCGATCTGGCCCAGACGGGCGACGTCCAGGTCCATCACGGTCACGTTCGCGTGCAGCCCGTGCGCCATCATCGCCGCCTGCTCGCCGACGACTCCGCCGCCGACCACCAGGACGTTCGCCTCGGCGGTGCCGGGCACCCCGCCCATCAGCACGCCGGCGCCGCCGAGCGGCGCCATCAGGTGGTAGGCGCCGACCTGTGCGGCCAGACGGCCCGCGATCGTGCTCATCGGAGCGAGCAGGGGGAGTGAGCGGTCGGGCCGCTGCACCGTCTCGTAGGCGATGGAGGTGGTGCCGGAGGACAGCAGCGCCTCGGCGAGCTGCGCGTCCGCCGCGAGGTGGAGGTAGGTGAACAGGATCAGGCCCTTGCGCAGGTGCCCGTACTCCTCCGGGAGCGGCTCCTTGACCTTGATGATCATCTCGGCCCGTGCCCAGACCTCGTCCGCCGAATCGAGGACGGTCGCCCCCGCCGCCCGGTAGTCCTCATCGCTCACGCGGGAGCCGACGCCGGCCCCCGCCTCGACCACGACGTCGTGTCCTCGCGCGATGAGCTCGTGGACGCCGGCAGCGCCCAGCCCCACCCGGTTCTCGTTGTTCTTGACCTCCCGGGGTACCCCGATCCGCATATCGTGCCTCCCTGCTGTGACTGCCGGCCCCGGATCGGGCCGTCGGCCCCAGCATGTCACCCGCCGAGCCCCGAGGGCTGCCGCAACGCTGAACCCCGGCCCTGCGCCGGTGCGCGGGGCCCGGAGCGGTCGTTCCCCGAGCCGTTCCGGGGCGGGGCCCCGCTGTGGTCCGCGGCACCGTCGACCGATATTCGCGGACCCCCGGCGCCGGCCGGCCCTAGACTCGATCCGGCCCTGCGCGGGCCGGCCCGCGCGCCGCCCGCGCGCGGTCCCGTCGTCCTCGTCCGAACAGGAGCCCGCCCGTGATCACCGTGCACGACCTCGCCATCCGAGTCGGCGCCCGGCTCCTGATGAGCGACGTCTCCTTCCAGATCACCGCCGGTGACCGGGTGGGGCTGGTGGGCCGCAACGGCGCGGGCAAGACCACCCTGACCAAGGTCCTCTCCGGCACCCTCGACCCCTCCGAGGGGAGCGTCGAGGTCACCGGTGAGCTCGGTTACCTGCCGCAGGACACCCACAGCGGGGAGGACGCCGAACCGGTGCTCGAGCGCATCCTCTCCGCCCGCGGGCTGGACCGGATCCTGAGGAAGCTGCGCCGGGCCGAGGAGGAGATGGGGGACATGAGCCTCACCGCGGCGCGCCGCGAGAAGGCCATGGACCGCTATCCGCGGATCGAGGCGGAGCTCGATGCGGCCGGCGGCTACGCGGCCGAGGCCGAGGCGAAGCGGATGGCGGCGAACCTGGGGCTGCCCAACCGCCTGCTCGAGCAGGAGCTGGGCACGCTCTCCGGCGGCCAGAGGCGCCGCGTCGAGCTCGCGCGCATCCTGTTCTCCCAGGCGTCGACGATGATCCTGGACGAGCCGACGAACCACCTCGACCACGACTCGATCGTCTGGCTGCGGGAGTACCTGATGAGCTTCCGCGGCGCTCTGATCGTCATCAGCCACGACGTGGAGCTCGTCGAGCACGTGGTCAACAAGGTCTTCTACCTCGACGCGAACCGCGCGGCGATCGACATCTACAACATGGGCTGGAAGCTGTACCTCCGCCAGCGCGAGGACGACGAGAAACGTCGCCGCCGCGAGCGCGCCAACGCCGAGAAGAAGGCCACCCAGCTCACCGCACAGGCCGAGAAGATGCGTGCCAAGGCCACCAAGGCCGTCGCCGCGCAGAACATGCTCCGGCGCGCCGAGCAGATGCTGGACGGGGTCGAGGGAGAGCGCCGGCAGGACCGGGTCGCCTCCCTGCGCTTCCCCGAACCCGCGCCGTGCGGGAAGACCCCGCTGATGGCCCAGGACCTCTCGAAGTCCTACGGGAGCCTGGAGATCTTCACCGGGGTGGACCTGGCCATCGACCGCGGCTCGAAGGTGGTCATCCTGGGCCTCAACGGCGCGGGCAAGACCACCCTGCTGCGGATCCTCGCGGGCGTGGACGAGCCCGACACCGGCGGGCTGCTGCCCGGCCACGGGCTGCGGATCGGGTACTACGCCCAGGAGCACGAGACGCTCGATCTCGATCGCACCGTGCTGGAGAACATGATGACCGCGGCCTACGAGCTGCCCGAGGTCGAGGCCCGCAAGATCCTCGGCTCCTTCCTGTTCAGCGGTGACGACGTGCACAAGCCCGCCCGTGTGCTCTCCGGCGGCGAGAAGACGCGCCTGGCGCTGGCCACCCTGGTGGTCTCCAGCGCGAACGTGCTGCTGCTGGACGAGCCCACGAACAACCTCGACCCGGCCAGCCGTCAGGAGATCCTCGGGGCCCTCGCCGCCTTCGAAGGCGCCGTGGTGCTCGTCTCCCACGATCCCGGCGCCGTCGCCTCGCTCTCGCCCGAGCGGGTGCTGATGATGCCCGACGCCGTCGAGGACCTCTGGAACGACGAGTACCAGGAGCTCATCGAACTGGCCTGAGTCGGTGCGCACGACACGGCACCGACGACCGTGCGACAGCGTTCACGCGCTGTATCGTGAGGGACTCCCGTCCGAAGCTGTGGAAGGTGTGGCATGTTCGTCCTGTCCCTCTCGGGCCGTCACGGTCACGGCCGGGCCGGCGCCGACCCCGTCCCCGCGCTCCTGGAGGCGCTGGCGGACCTCGAGCTGCCCCGTGCCCCCGAGCGCACGGCCGGACCCGACGCACTGGTGCTGGCAGGCCGCGCGGAGGACGCCCTGGAGGTCCTGCTGCGCGCGGCCGAGGTCGGAGGACTGGCGGCCGGCCTCGGGGTGGGCGCGGTGACGCGACCGCTGCCGGCCACGGTCCGAGAGATCGGCGGCCCGGCGGTCGACGCCGCCGCAGCAGCCCTGCGGGCCGCGGCCGCGACCTCCCAGGTGCCGCTCGCGGTCCGCGCGGCCGACGCCCGGCACCAGGACACCGCAGCCGATGCCGAGGCCGTGCTGCGACTGGTGGGCTGGATGATCCGGGCCCGCAGCCGCGGCCAGTGGGAGGCCGTGCGCGCGCTGCGCCACGATCCCGGCGCGACCCAGGTGCAGCTCGCCGTGCGGCTCGGCGTGACCCAGCAGACCGTCTCCCGCGCGGTGAAGACCAGCGGCTGGCGCGAGGAGAGCGCCGCCCATCCGCTCGCGGTGCGTCTGCTGAGCATGATCGACCTCACGTCGGCCCGCTGAGCTCCGCGCGGGCGAGGGGGCGCAGAGCTCCCGGGCGGTATCCTTGCTCCGCCACGACGACAACCGAGGAGACCCATGGCGACGACGAACGATCTGAAGAACGGGATGGTCCTGGTGCTGGACCGGCAGCTCTGGAGCGTGGTCGAGTTCCAGCACGTCAAGCCCGGCAAGGGGCCGGCCTTCGTGCGGACCAAGCTGAAGAACGTGCTGTCGGGCAAGGGCGTGGACAAGACGTTCAACGCCGGCGTGAAGGTCGAGACCGCGACCGTCGACCGCCGCGACATGCAGTTCTCCTACCTCGACACGGACATGTACGTGTTCATGGACACGTCCACGTGGGAGCAGACCAGCCTCACCGCGGAGATCGTCGGTGACGCGAAGGACTTCCTGGCGGAGAACCAGGAGGTCGTGGTCGCCTTCCACGAGGGCCAGGCGCTCTTCGTGGAGCTGCCCGCCAACGTGGTCCTCACCGTCGAGGAGACCGAGCCGGGCCTGCAGGGCGACCGCTCCAGCGGCGGCACCAAGCCCGCCCGCCTCGAGACCGGCCGCGAGATCCAGGTCCCCCTGTTCATCGACACGGGCGACAAGGTCCGCGTCAGCACCTCCACGGGAGAGTACAAGGACCGTGTCTGAGCCCAGCGGTCCCGCGCAGGACGCGGGCCGTCCGGCGCCCCGGCCCACCGGCCTGCCCCATCCCACCCGAGAGGGTGCCCAGGTCGAGTTCGAGCGCACGATCCCGGCCCCGGCCGACCGGCTGCACGGCCGGTCCCGGGACCGGGTCCGCGCGATCGACGTGCTCTTCGAGGCCGACGCCAAGCGGGCCCCGGTCCTGGACGTGCTCCAGGAGCGTCTGCGGCGCACCGCCGCCCAGACACCGCTCCCGCAGCGCTCCCGCGAACTGGTCGAGCTGTACGCCCCGCACGCCGCGGACATCGACGAGGACCTCGCCACCCACTCCCGCGACTGGCCGCTTGACCGCATGCCGGCGGTGGACCGGGCGATCCTGCGCCTGGGCGCCGCCGAGGTGCTGCACGGAGAGGACACCGCCGGGCGCGGCGTGATCATCGGCGAGTACACCAAGATCGCCGAGGTGCTCTCGACCGACGACTCGCCGCGATTCGTCAACGGGCTGCTGCAGCGGCTCGTCGAGGTGCGCGGGCTCCTCGCCTGAGCGAGCCCGTGTCCGAAGGACGGGCGGCCGCGGCCGCCCCGTCCCCGGCCGAGTAGGATCGGCCACGCTCATCCGAGCAGACCACCCTTTAACGACACGTCCCGTGAGGCGTGGAAGGGAGAGGACCGTATGACCGAACACAACCCCACCCCCGACAGCTCCCGCGTGCTGGGCCCCGAGGAGATCCGGCGGGCCCTGACCCGCATCGCGCACGAGATCCTCGAGAGCGGCCACGGCGCCGAGGACCTGGTGCTGCTGGGCATCCCGCACCGCGGTGTGCCGCTGGCCCGCCGCCTGGCCGAGCTCATCGCCCGCGCCGAGGGACTGCCCCAGGACAGGGATCTCGACGAGCTCCACGGCTCCCTCGACATCACCATGTACCGGGACGACCTGCGCTCGAACCCCACCCGGGCCCCGAGCCCCACGCGGGTCCCGCGCTCCGGGATCGACGGACGCACCGTCGTCCTGGTCGACGACGTCCTCTACTCCGGCCGCACCGTCCGGGCCGCCCTCGACGCCCTGGGAGCGATCGGTCGGCCCGCCGCGGTGCGCCTGGCGGTGCTCGTGGACCGCGGGCACCGCGAACTGCCGATCCGCGCGGACCACGTCGGCAAGAACCTCCCCACCGCACGCACCGAGCGGGTGCACGTCCAGCTGTCCGAGACCGACGGACAGGACGCGGTCGACATCGTGCGCCCCGCCGACCCCTCCGACCAGGAGGAGACGGCATGAAGCACTTCATCTCGATCGGCGACCTCACCCGCGACGAGGCGCTGTCCGTGCTCACCACGGCCGAGCACATGGCCGACACCCAGTCGCGCGCGATCCGCAAGCTGCCCACCCTGGTCGGCGCCACGGTGGTGAACCTCTTCTCCGAGGACTCCACCCGCACCCGGATCAGCTTCGAGGCCGCTGCGAAGCGGCTCTCCGCCGATGTGATCAACTTCTCCGCGAAGGGCTCGAGCCTGTCCAAGGGCGAGTCGCTCAAGGACACGGCGCTGACCCTCCAGGCGATGGGAGCGGACGCGGTCGTGGTCCGCTCGGGCTCCTCCGGCGCCGCCCATCTGCTGGCCCATGCCGGCTGGATCGACCAGCCGATCATCAACGCGGGCGACGGCGCGCACGAGCATCCCACCCAGGCGATGCTCGATGCCTTCACCCTGCGCCGCCACCTGCGCCCCGGGGACCCGCGGGCCGATCTGGACGGCCTCCACGTGGTGATCGTCGGCGACGTGCTGCACTCGCGGGTCGCGCGTTCGAACGTGCTGCTGCTGACGCTGCTGGGCGCGCGCGTGACCCTCGTGGCGCCGCCCGCCCTGGTGCCCGTCGGCGCCTCCGCCTGGCCGTGCACGATCCGCTACGACCTCGACGAGGCCCTGGCCGACGCCCCGGACGCCGTCATGATGCTGCGGGTCCAGCGCGAACGGATGATCGGCGGCGGCTTCTTCCCCACCGAGGGGGAGTACTCGCGCCGCTACGGCCTGACCGTCGCCCGCGCCGCCGCGCTGCCGGACCACACGATCGTCATGCACCCCGGCCCGATGAACCGCGGCCTGGAGATCGCCGGTGCGGTCGCGGACTCCCCGCGCAGCGTCATCGTCGAACAGGTCGCCTCCGGCGTCTTCGTCCGGATGGCCGTCCTCTACCACCTGCTCGCCACCGACGCCCGGGAGGCCACCCGATGAGCGCTGTCACCACCACTGCCCCGAACGACGCCCCGGCGCCCCTGCTGATCCGCGGCGGGCGCCCCTACGGCGAGGGCGTCCAGGACGTCCTCCTGGCAGATGGCCGCATCCGGGCCCTCGGCACCGACCTCGAGCTGCCCGAGGGCACGGAGATCGTCGAGGCCGAGGGCTGCATCGTGCTGCCCGGACTGGTCGACCTGCACACCCATCTGCGCGAGCCCGGCGGCGAGGAGGCCGAGACGGTCGAGACCGGCACCCGCGCCGCCGCCCGCGGCGGCTTCACGGCCGTGCACGCGATGGCCAACACCACCCCGGTCGCCGACACCGCCGGCGTGGTCGAACAGGTCGCGCGACGCGGCGACAGCGCCGGCTGGTGCACGGTGCGCCCGGTCGGGGCCGTCACGGTGGGCCTGGCGGGCGAGCGCCTCGCCGAGCTCGACGCCATGGCCAACTCGCGCGCCCAGGTGCGCGTGTTCAGCGACGACGGCAAGTGCGTCCACGACCCGGTGCTGATGCGCCGGGCGCTGGAGTACGTGAAGTCCTTCGACGGCGTCATCGCCCAGCACGCCCAGGACCCGCGGCTGACCGAGGGCGCCCAGATGCACGAGGGAGTCGTCTCCGCCGAGCTCGGGCTGACCGGCTGGCCGGCCGTCGCCGAGGAGTCGATCATCGCCCGCGACGTGCTGCTCGCCCAGCACGTCGGTTCCCGCCTGCACGTGTGCCACCTGTCCACCGCCGGCAGCGTCGACATCATCCGGTGGGCCAAGCAGCGGGGCATCGCGGTGACCGCCGAGGTGACCCCGCACCACCTGCTGCTGACCGACGAGAACGTGCGCCAGTTCGACTCCGTGTTCAA
Source organism: Brachybacterium sp. (assembly GCA_035301145.1). Taxonomy (GTDB): domain Bacteria; phylum Actinomycetota; class Actinomycetes; order Actinomycetales; family Dermabacteraceae; genus Brachybacterium. The sequence continues at coordinate 24,121 of DATGUQ010000181.1, forward strand.
GGTCAACCCGCCGCTGCGCACCGCCCAGGACGTGGAGGCGGTCCGGGAGGGGCTGGCCGACGGCACGATCGACATCGTCGCCACCGACCACGCCCCCCATCCCCGCGACGCCAAGGACCGCGAGTGGGACCGGGCCGCGATGGGCATGACCGGACTCGAGACGGCCCTGTCCCTGGTGCAGCTGACCATGGTCGACCCGGGCCGGCTCAGCTGGCGGGACGTCGCGCGGGTGCTGTCCGAGAAGCCCGCCCAGATCGGCCGCGATACGGAGCAGGGGCGCCCCCTCGAGCCCGGCAGCCCGGCCCACGTCCTGGTCTGGGACCCGCGCCCGGTGCAGGTCGCCGATCCCGCCGACCACGCCTCCCTCAGCCGCAACTCGCCCTTCGCGGGCCTCGAGCTGCCGGGCACCAACCGCCTGACCGTGCTCGGCGGGCGACCCACGGTGCGCGACGGCCGGGTGGTGCGGCGATGAGCGAGCGGCTGGTCCCCGTCCTGCTGCTCGCCCTGCTGTTCGTCGCCGCCCTCGCCGCCATGGCGTGGGGCTGGAGGCGGCGCGGCCGCTCCCAGCAGCACCTGCCCGTCCCGACCGACCGGTCCCTCGCCGACCTGGGGGAGGGGACCGCCCACGGCCCCGTGGACGCCGTCTACGTCGACACCGTGCTCGCCGAGCAGCCGCTCGAGCGGATCGTCGCCCACGGCCTCGGCCAGCGCGCGAAGGCCCGGGTGAGCCTCGGCGACGGCGGGTCCTACCGGATCGAGCGCGAGGGCGCCCCGGATCTCACCGTCCCCTCCGCGGACCTCGCCGAGGTCACCTCCGGACCGGGGATGGCCGGGAAGTTCATCGGCGGCGACGGCCTGCTCATCCTCCGCTGGCGCCTCGGCGACCAGCTCCTCGACACCGGACTGCGCCTCGCCCAGCGCTCCGACCACGATCTCCTGCTCTCCCGGAAGGAGCACGCATGACACCCCCCGCTACCACCAGGCCCACGAGCCGCCGGGCCCGTCCCGAGAAGGCGCTGCTGATGCTCGAGGACGGCACCGTCCTGCGCGGCTCCGCCTACGGCGCCCGCGGCTCCCGCCTCGGCGAGGTCGTCTTCACCACCGGTATGACCGGCTACCAGGAGACCCTCTCGGATCCCTCCTACGCCGGGCAGATCGTCGTGCAGACCGCACCGCACATCGGCAACACCGGCGCCAACGCGAAGGACATGGAGTCGCGGAAGGTGTGGGTGCGCGGCTACGCGGTCCGCGACGCCAGCCGCATCGCCTCCTCCTACCGCGCCGAGCAGACCCTGGACGAGCTGCTCCTGGGCAGCGATGTCGTGGGCATCAGCGACATCGACACGCGCATGCTCACCCGGAGGCTGCGCGAGACCGGCTCCCTGCGTGGTGGGATCTTCTCCGGCGACGCGCTCTCGGCCTCCCAGGAGCAGCTGCTGGCGCAGGTGCGGGAGCAGCCGGAGATGACCGGTGCCAGCTTCGTCGAGGAGGTCACCATCGCCCAGCCGGTGGTCCTCGAGCCCGAGGGCGAGGTGCGCGCCGACGTCGCCGCCGTCGACCTCGGCATCAAGGGCGCCGCCCCACGCAGCATGCTCTCCCGGGGCCTGCGCGTGCACCTGCTGCCGGCGACCACCTCCCTCGAGGACCTGCTCGCCCTCTCGCCGGACGCGGTGTTCTTCTCCAACGGCCCCGGCGACCCCGCGGCCGCCACCGAGCAGGTCGAGCTGCTGCGCGGCGTGCTGGACGCCGGCGTGCCCTTCTTCGGGATCTGCTTCGGCAACCAGCTGCTGGGCCGCGCCCTCGGCTTCGACACGTACAAGCTGAAGTTCGGCCATCGCGGCATCAACCAGCCCGTGCAGGATCGCGAGACCGGGCAGGTGGCGATCACCGCCCACAACCACGGCTTCGCCGTCGACGTCCCGCTCGAGGGCGAGCACGTCGCCCCCCACGCCGGCGGCCGCTACGGGCGCGTGGAGGTCTCGCACGTGGGCCTGAACGACGACGTGGTCGAGGGGCTGCGCTGCCTCGACCGTCCCGCGTTCTCGGTCCAGTACCACCCCGAGGCGGCCGGCGGACCGCACGACGCCTCGCCCCTCTTCGATCGTCTGGCAGAGCTCGCGATCGCCCATCGCGCCGCCTCTGCGTCCAAGGAGTCCTGATGCCCCGTCGCCCCGACCTCTCCTCCGTCCTGGTCATCGGCTCCGGCCCGATCGTGATCGGCCAGGCCGCGGAGTTCGACTACTCCGGGACCCAGGCCTGCCGGGTGCTGCGCGAGGAGGGCCTGCGGGTCATCCTCGTCAACTCCAACCCGGCCACGATCATGACCGATCCGGAGATCGCCGACGCCACCTACATCGAGCCGATCGACCCGCAGATCATCCGCTCGATCATCGCCGCGGAGCGGCCCGATGCGCTGCTGCCCACCCTGGGCGGGCAGACCGCGCTCAACGCCGCCATCGCCCTCGCCGAGGACGGCACCCTCGAGGAGTTCGGCGTCGAGATGATCGGCGCGAGCCTGGACGCCATCAACAAGGCGGAGGACCGCCAGCAGTTCAAGGAGGTCGTCGAACGGGTCGGCGGCGAATCCGCCCGCTCGCGGATCTGCCACTCCATGGACGAGCTGCTCGCCGCCGCCGACGACCTCGGCTACCCGATGGTCGTGCGGCCCAGCTTCACCATGGGCGGCCTCGGCTCCGGCATGGCCTACGACGAGGCCGACCTGCGCCGCATCGGCGGGGACGGCCTGCACTACTCGCCCACCTGCGAGGTGCTGCTGGAGGAGTCGATCCTGGGCTGGAAGGAGTTCGAGCTCGAGCTGATGCGCGACAGCGCCGACAACTGCGTCGTGATCTGCTCGATCGAGAACGTGGACCCCGTCGGCGTGCACACCGGCGACTCCGTCACCGTGGCCCCGGCCCTCACCCTCACCGACGTGGAGATGCAGACCCTGCGGGACCTCGGCATCGCCATCATCCGCGAGGTCGGGGTCGACACCGGCGGCTGCAACGTGCAGTTCGCGACGCACCCGGAGACCGGCCGGGTGGTGGTGATCGAGATGAATCCGCGCGTCTCCCGCTCCTCGGCGCTGGCCTCGAAGGCCACCGGCTTCCCGATCGCGAAGATCGCAGCGCGCGTCGCGATCGGGTACACGCTGGACGAGATCCGCAACGACATCACCGGCACCACCCCGGCGAGCTTCGAGCCGGCGCTGGACTACGTGGTGGTGAAGGTGCCGCGCTTCGCCTTCGAGAAGTTCCCCGCCGCGGACGCCACGCTGACCACGACCATGAAGAGCGTCGGCGAGGCCATGGCGCTGGGCCGCAACTTCACCGAGGCCCTGGGCAAGGCGCAGCGCTCGATCGACGTCAAGGGCGCGGCGTTCTCCTACGAGGGGGACCCGCCCACCGCCGCCGAGGTCACCGAGCTGCTGGACGCCTCGCGGACCCCGACCGCGGAGCGTCTGGTCGACATCGGCCGCATCCTGTGGGCCGCCGCGGAAGGGGTGGTCGATCCGGCCGAGACCCTCGACCGGCTGATGGAGGCGACCGCCATCGACCGCTGGTTCCTCGACCAGATGCTGATCGTCGCCGAGCTCGCCGCCGAGATCCGCGGCGCCGAGGTGCTCGACGCGGACCTGCTGTCCCTGGCCAAGCGCCACGGCCTCTCCGACGACCAGATCGGTGCGCTCAGCGGCCACAGCGGCGACGTGGTCAAGGGCGTGCGCGAGGCGCTGGGCATCAACCCGGTGTTCAAGACCGTCGACACCTGTGCGGCCGAGTTCGCCTCCGCCACGCCCTACCACTACTCGAGCTACGACCAGGAGACCGAGGTCGAGCCGCGCGAGCGCCCGGCCGTGCTGATCCTCGGCTCGGGCCCCAACCGCATCGGCCAGGGCATCGAGTTCGACTACTCGTGCGTCCACGCCGCTCTCGCGCTGGGCGACCCGGAGCTCCCCGGCGGCGGCTACGAGACCGTCATGATCAACTGCAACCCGGAGACGGTCTCGACCGACTACGACATCGCCGACCGGCTCTACTTCGAGCCGCTCACCTTCGAGGACGTGGTCGAGGTCTACGAGGCCGAGAAGGCCGCGGGACCGGTCGCCGGCGTCATCGTCCAGCTGGGCGGCCAGACCCCGCTGGCCCTCGCCCGCCGCCTCGAGGCCGCCGGCCTGCCGATCATCGGCACCAGCCCCGCCGCGATCGACAACGCCGAGGACCGCGGCCACTTCGGTGCGCTGCTGGCCGAGGCGGACCTGCCCGCGCCCCCGTACGGGACCGCCTGGGGGATGGGTGACGCGATCGAGGTCGCCGCACAGGTCGGCTACCCGGTGCTGGTGCGCCCGAGCTACGTGCTGGGCGGCCGCGGGATGGAGATCGTCTTCGACGAGGCGGGCCTGGTCGACTACGTGGGGCGCAACCTGCCCGACGGCGGCCGCGCCGAGGCGCCCATCCTCATCGACAGCTTCCTGGACACCGCGATCGAGATCGACGTCGACGCGCTCTACGACGGCACCGAGCTGTACCTCGGCGGCGTGATGGAGCACATCGAGGAGGCCGGCATCCACTCCGGTGACTCGGCGTGCACCCTGCCGCCGGTCACCCTCTCGGACGCGGTGCTCGAACGGATCCGCACCTCCACCCTCGCGATCGCCGAGGGCGTGGGCGTGCGCGGACTGCTGAACATCCAGTACGCCCTCTCCCACGGGGTGCTGTACGTGCTCGAGGCCAACCCGCGCGCCTCCCGCACCGTGCCCTTCGTCGCCAAGGCCACGGGCGTCCCGCTCGCGCAGGCCGCGGCGCTGCTGATGGCGGGCTCCTCGATCGCGGACCTGCGCCGCGGGGGAGTGCTCCCGGCCGAGGGCGACGGCGCCGACCTGCCCGACGACGCGCCGATCGCCGTCAAGGAGGCGGTGCTGCCGTTCAAGCGCTTCCGCACCCACGAGGGCCGCGCGGTGGACTCCGTGCTGGGCCCGGAGATGCGCTCGACCGGCGAGGTGATGGGCCTGGACTCCACCTTCCCGCTGGCCTTCGCGAAATCGCAGCTGGCGATCTCCGGCCAGGGCCTGCCCACCGCGGGCACCGCCTTCGTCTCGGTCGCCGACCGGGACAAGCGCTCCCTGCCGCTGCCGGTGGCGCGCCTGGCGGCCCTCGGCTTCGAGATCCTCACCACCGCCGGCACCGGCCGGGTGCTGCGCCGCTACGGCATCCCGTGCCGCGTGCTGCGCAAGGCCTCCGAGCCGGGGGACGACGCGAGCGTGATCGAGCTGATCGAGGACAGCCGCGTGGACCTGGTGCTGAACACGCCCTCGGGCTCCAACGCACGCGTGGACGGCTACGCGATCCGCGCAGCGGCCACCAGCATGGACGTCCCGATGATCACCACGCTGCAGGAGTTCCAGGCCGCGGTCCAGGCGATCGAGGCCCGGCCCGTCGAGGCCTTCGAGGTCACCAGCCTGCAGGACCACACGGCACGCCTGGCGCAGGCCCGCACAGCCCGGCTCGGCGCATGAGCGGCGTCGAGAGCTTCGGGCAGCGCCTCCGGCGGGCCGTGGAGGAGCGCGGCCGGGTGATCGCCGGCGTCGACCCGCACGCTTCCCTGCTCGAGGCGTGGTCGCTGCCGGACACCCCCGAGGGTCTGCGGGAGTTCTCCCGCACCGCGCTGGCCGCGGTCGGCGGATCGGTCGCGGCGCTCAAGCCGCAGTCGGCGTTCTTCGAGCGCCACGGCGCCGCCGGCGTCGCGGTGCTCGAGGAGCTGCTGGCCGAGGCCCGTGAGGCCGGCGTGCTGACGATCCTCGACGTCAAGCGCGGCGACATCGGCTCGACCATGGGCGCCTACGCCCAGGCGCACCTGCTCCCGGGCGCCCCGCTCGAGGCCGACGCGATCACCGTCAGCCCCTACCTCGGCGCCGGCTCCCTCGATCCGGCGGCCGCTCTCGCCGCCGAGCACGGCAAGGGTCTGTTCCTGCTGGCACTCACCTCGAACCCGGACGGACCGCAGGTCCAGCACGCCCGCACGGTGCGCGACACGCCGGTGGCGCTCGAGATCGCGCGACACGCCGAGAGGATCGGTAACGCCGCAGCAGGGGAGTGGTCGAGCGTCGGCCTGGTGGTCGGCGCGACCGTCGGCGCCGCCTACCGCGAGCTCGGTCTGGACCGGGCCGCGCCCTCGGTCCCGCTGCTGGCGCCCGGCTTCGGGGCACAGGGCGCAGGCCCGGCGCAGCTCACCGAGGTCTTCGGAGAAAACGCAGGTCACGTGCTCGTTTCGCTGTCGCGCGGGCTGCTCTCCGCCGGCCCCGACGAGACCGCCCTGCGGGCGCGCGCCGAGGAGCTGCGGGCGGAGTACGCCTGAGCGGCCCCGGCGCGGACCGTGGCCTCGCGCCGGCGGTCCGGGCGGCACCCCGACGGGGCCGCCGCGCACCCCGATCTGCATCGGACCAGCGGCTAAGCGTGTCAAAAGTGCGCTCCGCCACGAATATGGGGTTACGCTCTTCCCACACCGAGGTCCTCCCGGATCTCCACGTCACCAGCAAGAGAACAAGAGGTAAGAACAGTGGCTCTCCCTCCCCTCACCCCTGAGCAGCGGGCCGAGGCCCTGAAGAAG
>DATGUQ010000182.1:0-3755 GCA_035301145.1 Brachybacterium sp.
GCGCGCCGCGCTGCTGCTGCCCTGGTACCCGCTGCAGCGCCAGGTGCGGATCGAGGGCACGTCCCGGCCGATCTCCGCCGCGGAGTCCGACGCCTACTGGGCGCAGCGGCCGCGCGGATCCCAGCTGGGCGCCTGGGCCTCGCACCAGTCGCGGTCGATCGCCTCGCGCGAGGCGCTCGAGGCGCAGTACGCCGAGGTCGAGGAGCGGTTCGTCGGCTCCGCGGTGCCGCGGCCGCCGTTCTGGGGAGGGCTGCGGGTGCGCCCGGAGACGCTCGAGTTCTGGCAGGGGCGCCCGCACCGGTTCCACGACCGGATCCTCTACACGGCACGGGCCGACGGCGGCTGGGAGCGGCACCGGCTGCAGCCCTGAGGGGCCACCGGCCCGTCGGCCTCACTCCTGCTCGCCCTGCTCGTCGAGGGGGTGTGAGAGCGCCCCCTCCCCCTCCGGGATGGCGACGTGCTCGCGCAGCGTCTCGGTCCGGGCCACGTCGATGTCGACCGGCCCCTCGATCCCGGCGACGGCGCCGTCGAAGCGCAGCTGCCACACCGCCCAGTCCGCCTGCTCCGGTCGCGCCTCGGCGGCGAAGAGCCAGTCCGGCCGGGGACCGGTGACCGGGAGCCCGTAGTGACGGCGCCATTCGGAGGAGGAGTAGATGAGCAGGCGCCTGCCCCAGGCCCCCTCCACCACGGCGGTGAAGGCGTCGATCTCGGCCTGCACGGCGGCGGCGGAGGGGGTCTCCTCGCAGGCGCCGTCGAACTCGAGGTCGAGCGCCGGGGGCAGTGCGGAGTCGTCCGGCGGCGCAGCGGCGAGGAAGTCCCGGGCCTGTTCCTCGCCGGAGGAGCACAGTGTGAAGTAGTGGTAGGCGCCCGGCGTGATGCCGGCGGCACGGGCCCCGTCCCAGTTGCGGCGGAAGTGGGTGTCGGTGAAGCCGGCGCCCTCGGTGGCCTTGAGGTAGGCGAAGCCCACGCCGTCGGCGCTGACCTGCGGCCAGTCGACCTCCCGCTGGTGGCTAGAGACGTCGATGCCCATCACCTCACCGGGCATGAGCTCGGCGCCCTCGGGCAGGTTCGCGAGCACGGCGGCGTCGGCCGGGGTGGAGGGCACCGTCATCGCGGCGTCGTCGGCCTCGAAGGGCGCCGACTCGGTCAGCGCCTGCTCCTCGCCCCCGCCGCGCAGTGCGCCGATCACGCCCGCCGTGCAGCCGCCGACGGCCAGCAGCAGCACGAGGACGAGCGCGCCGGCGACGATCTGACGTCGACGGACCTGCTCGGGTGTGAATCGGGGCACGCTCGGACGGTACCCGAGGTCGCGCCGCGGATCGGGCACGACGTGCCGGGCACGGGCGGGACGACCCCCGGCCCCGTGCAGGTCGCCCGCATCGTCTCAGCGTCCGGGCGCCGCCTCAGCGCGCGAACAGGTCCGCGAAGGCGCGCAGCAGACGCGGCGGGTGGTCGGCGTCCTGGCCGCGCAGTGCGTCGAAGACGTCCTCCATCTCGTCGGGCGAGAAATAGCCGTGGTCGCGGTAGACGCGGGCGCGCTCGATGATCGAGGGGACGTCCAGCTCGGGGTGGAACTGGGTCGCGTACTGCCGCGCGCCGACGCGGAACATCTGCACCGGGGAGCTGGCGCCGGTGGCCAGCACGGTGGCGTGCTCGGGCAAGGTGTGGACCGCTTCCTTGTGCCCGACCAGCCCGGTGAACGTCTGCGGCAGCCCGGCCTCGCGGACCAGCGGGTCCTGCCGGCCGGCGCCGGTCAGGGTCACCTCGACCGCGCCCAGCGGCTCCCCGTGGACCTTGTCGATCAGGGCGCCCTGGTGGGTGCCCAGGGTGCCGATCCCGTAGCAGGCGCCGAGGAAGGGGACATCGTGCGCGATCACCTGGTCCAGCACCCGGAAGATCTCCACCTCGGCCCTGACCTGCGCCGCAGGCTTGCTCTCGGGCGGATCGGAGACCGTGAACGGGCTGCCGCACAGGATGATCCCGGAGATGTCCGCGGCGCCGACGTCGGGGAACGGGTCGCGGTCCAGGCGGGCCCAGAGCAGCTCGTCCTCGGCGAGCCCGGTGAAGTCGAGGACGGCTTCGCGCTCGGTGGCGGCGACGTCGTCCTCGGGACGGGTGGCGATCTGCACGAACGGTTTCACGAGGGTGATGCTAACGGCCCCGCCGGGCAGGTCCCGCCCGTAGTCTGCTCGGGCGACCGTCGACCTCGGAGGAGATGCCATGCCCGTCCCGTCCCGCGTGACCTCGAGCCCGGGGGCGTCCCCGGAGGTGTCCCCGGGGGCGTCCCTCCTGTCCCGCTCCGCCGTCGAGGACGTCGCCGCGATGCTGCCCGAGTGGCTCGAGACGGTGCGCCGGCTGCATCGCCAGCCCGGCTTCCAGGCCGCGATCTGGCACGACGGGGAGCTGGTCGCGGAGGTCGCGGTCGGCTCCGCGGACGAGTCGGCCGGGATCCCGCTGCGCACCACGCACCGTCTGCGGATCGCCTCCCACTCGAAGACGTTCACGGCACTGGCGATCATGCGGCTGAGGGAGCAGGGGCGGCTGCGGCTGGACGACACCGTCGGCGACCACGTGGGCGAGCTCGCCGGATCCCCCGTCGCCGACCGCACGCTGCGGGACCTGCTCTCCCATTCCGCGGGACTGACCCGGGACTCCGACGATTCCCGCTGGTGGCGGCTGGGCACGCCGTTCCCCGAGCGGGAGCGGCTGCTCGAGATCGCCCGCACCGGCGCGGTGAAGGCGGAGGCGGGGCTCCATCTGCAGTACTCGAACATCGGCTACGGCCTGCTGGGGCTGGTCATCGAGGCGGTCACGGGCACGAGCTTCGCCGCGGCGGTCACCGCACTGGTGCTCGAGCCGGTGGGCGTCGCGGGCGTCGGGCCGGATCTGCCGCCCGACGCCCCGGGCCCCGAGCGGGCCGACGGCTTCGCGCTCGGGCACACCTCGCTGCTGCACGGCCCCCGCCGGCCGGTCGAGCAGATCCGCACCGGGGCGCTCGCCGCGGCGACCGGGTTCTGGGCCGATGCGGGCTCCATCGCGACCTTCGCCGGGCGCGCCCTGACCGAGGGGGCGCTGCTCGCGCCGGGGTCGCTGCGGGAGATGCGGCGCCGGGTGTGGACCCTGCACGACGGCGGGCAGTACGGCCTGGGGCTGCAGGAGGGCCGCCTGCACGGCTTCACGGTGGTCGGGCACTCGGGCGGGTTCCCCACCGGGCTCTCCCGCACCTGGGCCGCTCCGGCGGAGCGCCTGGCGGTGAGCGTGATCGGCACGGCGGTGGATGCTCCCAGCTCGGACATCGCGCTCGGCATCCTCGGGCTGCTCGCCCTCGCGGCGGGCCGTCCGGCGCCGCAGGCCGAGGAGTGGGAGCGCGCCGGGGCGCAGGGCGGTGCCGCGGACGGCAGGGCACGCCCGGCGGTGCTGGCCGAGCAGCCCGCCGTGTCCGTGACCGCGAGCCGAGACGGTTCGTCGTCGGACGCGGGAGATCCGCCGGCGGCGCCGAGCGGTCCGCTGTCGGCGGTCCAGGTCGCCGAGCTGGTCGCCGGCACCTACGACTCGCTGTGGGGCCGCACCCGCCTGGCCGTCCTCGGCGGGCGGCTGTTCAGCGTGGACGAGGCCTCGCTGGATCCCGCGGCCGCGGCTCTCGAGCTGTCCGTGGACGGGGTGCGCTCGGACCCGATCGAGCCGGAGCTGGAGACGGTCGAGCTCGCGACCTGGGGCGACAGCGGCTACGGGACCTGGGCCGAGCCGATCCTGGC
>DATGUQ010000183.1:0-10985 GCA_035301145.1 Brachybacterium sp.
GATGCTGCGCTGGAAGATCCGGTTGCGCAGCTCGTTGAGCATGAGCGCCAGGACGATGGGCACGGGGAACGAGATCAGCATCAGCAGCAGCGAGAGCACGAGGGTGTTCCTCATGAGCATGAAGAACGTGTCCTCGGTGAAGAGGCGCACGAAGTGCTCGAAACCCACCCACGGGCTGCCCAGGATGCCGAGGAACGGCCGGTACTCCTGGAACGAGATGATCAGCCCGCCCATCGGCAGGTACTTGAACACCAGGAAGTACACGATGCCGGGCAGGGCCATCAGGTACAGCGTGCGATAGCGCCACATCCGCCGCGCCAGCGACGTGCGGCGCCGCTGCACGGGGGGACGCTGGGCCGCGGCCGCGTCATCGGCCCCGACGGTGGCGTCGGGGCGGGTGTCGATCTCGGGGTCAGCCACCATGGATGATCCTCTGCTCCTCATTGAGAGTCGGGCGGGGAACCGCTTCCTCATAAACCGATTCCTCGCGTTCGCCACAGTCTGGACGCGTACCCAATCCCTGTCAACGCCTCGAGGCGATTCTCTTCCGAGCAGTGCGCGATCCTCCTCGGTGAATGCACTATCGGTGCAGGCTGCAGACATGTCACGATCAGGTCTCGGCGCCGCAGCCCACGAGCGACGACATCCCGCAGCCCTCCGCTTCCCCTTCCGCGAGGTCGCTGGTACGGTGTGCGACCAAGCCCGCAGAAACCGGTTCACCGTTTCTCGCGTTCCCGGCGCCGCCCCTAGCTCAGGAGTCCCTGTGGAGCACCGTTCGAACCCCGTCCTCGACGCGGACTGGCCCGATCCCGACGCGATCCGCGTGGGCGAGGAGTTCTGGATGATCGCCTCGAGCTTCAACCGGGCGCCGGGGCTGCCGGTGCTGCGCTCGCGCAACCTCGTGGACTGGGAGCACGTGACCAACGCGCTGCCGGCCCTGGTGCCGCAGGAGCACTATGCCCTGCCCCGTCGCGGCAGCGGCGTGTGGGCGCCGTCGCTGCGCGAGCACGCGGGCACCTTCTATATCGTCTATCCCGATCCGGATCATGGCATCTTCGTGCTCACCGCCCCGCATCCGGCCGGGCCGTGGAGCGCGCCGCATCTGCTGCTGGCCGGCCACGGTCTCATCGACCCCTGCCCGCTGTGGGACGAGGACGGCCGCGCCCATCTCGTGCACGGCTGGGCGAAGTCCCGCGCCCGGGTGAAGAACCAGCTCAGCGTGCTCGAGGTGACCTCCGATCTGACCGCCGCCCTCTCCCCCACCCGCACCGTGATCGACGGGGACGCGATTCCCGGCATGGTCACCCTCGAGGGGCCGAAGGCCTACCGCCGGGACGGCTGGTACTGGATCTACGCCCCCGCCGGCGGGGTCGCCGACGGCTACCAGGTGGTCTTCCGCGCCCGCGACATCCACGGTCCCTATGAGCACCGGATCGTGCTCGAACAGGACTCCTCCCCCGTCAACGGCCCGCACCAGGGCGCTCTCGTCGACGACGCCGAGGGGAACCTGTGGTTCCTCCACTTCCAGGACCGCGGCGTGTTCGGTCGGGTCACCCACGCCCAGCCCGTCACCGTGGACGAGGAGGGCTGGCCACACATGGGCGAGCCGATCGATGCGGTGCGCGGCCGGCCGGTCAGCGTGCTCCCCGCCCTCGGTGCGACGACCGCGGACCCCGACGCCGACAGCGACGCCGGCGACGACTCGCCCTCCGGCACCGGTGCCGGCTCCGACCCTGACGGCGACGCCCAGCGCCCCTGGTCGGAGCCGCAGCGCTCTGATGACTTCACCGCTGCCGAGCTCGCCCCGCGCTGGCACTGGCAGGCGAACCCGCGGCCCGGCCAGCACCGCACCGGCCAGGGGCGCCTCGATCTCGCCCTCGCCCCGAGCCCGCGCGGGGACCTGCGGGACCTCGGCGCGATCCTCGGCCAGCAGCTGCCGGGGCAGCCGTCCACCTGGTCGACCCGGCTCACCCTTCCCGCGCCCGCGTCCTCGTCGGCGCCGCAGTCCCCCGAGCGGGCCGGTCTGGTGGTGCTCGGTCACGCCTACGCCTGGGCCGGGCTGCTGCGCGACGCCGACGGCGTGGCCCTCGCCTCCGGCACCATGGCCGCCGACGCCGCCGCCGAGGAAGTGCAGGTCCACCGCCTGCTCACCGCCGATCCCGCCGCGGAGGTCACCCTCGGCCTCCAGCTCGACACCACCGCCGGCGGCCGGGTGACCCTCACCGCACTCCTGGACGGCGAGCGCCTGCCGCTGCTGGTGGACTGGCAGGCCGAGAAGGGGCACTGGATCGGAGCGGAGGTGGGCCTGTTCGCGACAGCCCTCGGCATGGTGCACCATCGACTCGAGGACCGCCGGGCATCCTTCGCGCCGGTGGTCGTCCATCGCGGCGAACAGGAGATCTGATGGCGAGAGGACGTGGCGGCCCCACGATCACTCAGGTGGCCGAGGCGGCCGGGGTCTCCCGTGCGACGGTCTCCCGGGTGCTCAACCAGCATCCGTCGGTCGATCCCGGGATCGGGGCCCGGGTGCGGGAGGCCGCGCAGCGCCTCCAGTACCGGCCCAACGCCACCGCCCGCAACCTCTCCACCGGGCGCACGCGCACGATCGCGCTGATCATCCCCGACATGGGCAATCCGATGTTCCAGTCGCTGCTGCGCGGCATCTCCCGGGCCGCCGAGGCCGATGGCTACAGCGTGCTGGTCGCCGAGGCCGGCTCCCCCGACACCGAGGCCGGGCTGGCCCGGGATGCCCGGCACCAGTGCGACGCGATCATGCTGGTCTCCCCGCGGATGGACGATCTCAGCCTCGAGGAGGTCCTCGACCAGGCCGGCCCCGTGGTGGTCCTGAACCGTCGGCCGCTGAACCCGCGCACCGGGGTGGTCGCGATCGACTACGCCAGCGGCATGCACCAGCTGGTGGAGCATCTGCGCGAGCTCGGCCATCGCGACCTGGTCTACGTCGCAGGGCCGCCCCGCAGCGCCGCCCACCGCGAGCGGCTCGCGGCCCTGCACTCCCTCACCGGCGCCGACCCCTCGCTGACCCTGCAGGTGCTGCCCGGCGGGGCGACGATGTCCGCCGGCTACGAGGCGGCGGAGGCGGTGCTCGCCTCGCAGGCGACCGCGGCCCTCGCCTTCAACGACCTGGTCGCCTTCGGGCTGCAGTCACGACTGAACGAGTTCGGGGTCAACGTGCCCGGGGACATCTCGGTGGCCGGCTTCGACGGGATCGAGCTGTCCCGCTTCGCGGTGCCGCGCCTGACCAGCGTGGGCCAGGAGCAGCTCGACGCGGGCTCGGTCGCCTGGTCGCTGCTGCACCAGCGGCTGGACGACGCCGAGGGGAAGGCCGGCAGCGGGGTCACCGTGCTCGAACCGCTGCTGCAGGTCGGCGACAGCACCGGCCGGGTGCCGCCCTCCCGCGTGCCCACGGCGCCGGGCCGCGACGGCACGGAGGACCCGGCCGCGGAGGACCTCGCCACCCTCCCCTTCGGCTGGGTGAGGGAGGGCCGCGACTGGACCCTGCTCGCCGGGGGGACGCTGCTGGCCGCCGCCGCCTCGGGCAGCTCGATGCCGCCCGTGCACAGTCCCCGCCCGCACCTGCATCCCGTGCGCTCCCTCGGCGGGCGGGCGATGACGGTCACGAACCCCAGCGACCACCGCCACCACTTCGGGCTCTCGCTCACGGTCCCCGACGTCAACGGCACCACCTACTGGGGCGGGCGCACCTACGTCGAGGGCCGCGGCTCGACCCTGCTGGCCAACCACGGCGTGCAGGAGTCGCTCGAGGAGACCCCGGACCGCTCCGGCCACGGGCTGGCCTCGCGCGTGCAATGGCGCTCCCACGACGGCTCCGACCTGCTGCACGAGGAGCGCCGCCTAGGCACCTACCTGCTGCCCGGTCCGCACGGCTGGGGGCTGCGCTGGCGCAGCCGGCTGCGCCCCAGCGCGGATCCGGTCACCTTCACCAGCCCCGCGAACCGGGGCCGACTCGGCGCCGGCTACGGCGGGCTGTTCTGGCGGCTCCCCGGCGCTGACGAGGTGCGGGTGCTCGTCGAGGGCGGCCGCGGGGAGGCCGTGGCCCACGGCTCCCGCAGCCCCTTCGTGATCGTGCAGCGCCGCCACGGCAACGCCTGGAGCAGCCTGCTGATGGTGCAGGACGAGGAGGCGCAGGGACGCATCGACCCCTGGTTCGTGCGTGCCTCCGACTATCTCGGGGTGGGCACCAGCCTCGCCTGGGACGCCCCGCGCCGCCTCGAACGGGGTGAGCATCTGGACGTGGTGGTGCGCACCGCCGTGTTCGACCATCCGGTGATCAGCGACGAGGTGCCCGATCTGCTCGCGGCGATCACCGCCGCGGAGGGCCCGGCCGCCCCGCTGCCCTGATCCCCGTCCCCCCGGGCGCCCGCCGTGCGCCACCCCTGCAGTCTCGCGTCATCTCGCGTCAGCTCGTGCGAAGGAGCACCATGACCGTCGATTCCACCCCGCCCGCCTCTGCGGCTGATGCCGTCGGTGCGGTCCGCGTCGGCCGACGGGCCGGGACGCTGCCCTCGCTGTCGCTGGCGCTCGCGGATCCGGCGGTGCGCGAGGTCGTGATCGAGCCCGGCGAGTACGTGGAGCAGGTCGTGATCGCGCCGCGGGCGGCGCCGCTGCTGATCCGCTCCGCGACCGGCCGTGCCGAGGACGTGCGGATCGTGTTCGGCCTCCACCAGGGGGCGCGGGACCGCACAGGCATGCCGTACGTGCAGGACTGCGCGACGCTCACCGTCGACGCCGACCAGGTCACCCTGCGCGATCTGACCGTCGCGAACTCCTTCGACAAGCGGCTCCACCCCGACTGGCCCGACACCCAGGCGATCGCGCTGCGCACCCGTGGCGACCGCATCCTCGTGGAGCGCTGCCACCTGCTGGGCCAGCAGGACACGGTGCTGCTGGATGCTCCCGGCTGGGCCTCGGTGCGGCGCGTCCACCTGCGCGACTGCCTCATCGTGGGAGACGTGGACTTCCTCTACGGCCGCGCGACCGCCCTGATCGAGGGCGGGGAGATCCGCAGCGTCGGCCCCGGGTACCTGCTCGCCCCTTCGACGGCCCGCGAGAACCCGCGCGGGATCCTCGTGCACGGGGCACAGCTGACGGCGACGGACGATGTCCCGGCGGGCAGCGTGCGCCTGGGCCGGCCCTGGCATCCGGGCGGGAAGCCCGATGCGATCGGCCAGGGGATCGTGAGCGCCTGCACCATCGGCCCGCATGTCGCGGCCGAGCCGTGGAGCGCCATGGGCGGCTTCGCCTGGGAGGACGCCCGCCTGGCCGAGCACGGCAACGACTGGAACGGCCGCTCCAGCAGCGGCCCGCAGCTGCCCGCCGCTCCCGATCCCGCGACCTGGCTCGACATCCCCTCCCCCGCCCCGGGCGGGACGCCGCGAGCGATCGTGCTCTCCGACTCGACGGCGAGCGAGTACCCGCCCGAGCACGCTCCGCGGGAGGGGTGGGGGATGCAGCTCGGCGCGGCCAGCGGCCTCGAGGTGCTGAACCGGGCCGTCTCGGGCCGCAGCTCGGCGAGCTTCCTGGCCGAGGGGCACCTGGACCGCGCGCTCGAGGAGCTGCGGCCGGGGGACCTCGTGCTCATCGCCTTCGGGCACAACGATCCCAAGGACGACGAGCGCTTCGCGGACGTGCACCTCGCCTATCCGGCGGCGCTGCGGCGGATGCTCGTGGGGGCACGGGCCCGCGGCGGGATCCCCGTGCTGCTCACCTCGATCGAGCGCCGCCGCTTCGAGGACGGTCATGCGGTCCCCACCCACGGCGGCTACCCGCAGGCGGTCCGCGCCCTCGCCGCGGAGGAGGACGTGCCGCTGATCGACCTCTCGCACCTCACGCTCGAGATGTGGGAGGCGGACGGGGAGGAGCGGTCGAAGGAGACCTTCCTGTGGCTCGAGCCCGGCCAATGGCCCGGCTTCCCGGACGGTGAGCGCGACGACACCCACCTCAGCACTGCCGGGGCCACCCGCGTGGCGAAGCTCGTCACCACCGGACTGCGGGAGCTGGGCCTGCTCCCATGAGCACGCCGCCCCTGGTCACGGTCCCGCTCTCGACGGGCGGCGCCCAGCTGCGCGGCCTCCGCCTGCCGGGCGGCGGGCCGAGGAGCGAGCAGGGGCGTGAGGTGCTGCACCTGCATGGCCTGGGCTGCCACGGCGCGGCGAGCTGGGCGCCCTTCGCGGCGCTCCGCTGCCGGGCCGCCCTGATCCCGGACCTGCCCGGGCACGGCCGCAGCGACGCCCCGCCGGGATTCGGGTACACACTGCCGGAGATGGCCGCGGCGATCGCCGCCCTGCTGCAGGCCGAGGGCGGCGGGCCACGGGAGGTGCTCGGGCACAGCCTCGGCGGCACGATCGCCGTGCACCTCGCGGCCCGTCACCCCGAGCTCGTGCACCGGCTCGTGCTCGTCGAACCGGCGCTCGACGTGCCCGTCCCCGGGCCGGAGGACATCGCCCTGGTGGATGAGGAGGAGCTGGAACGCGGCGGCTTCGAGCAGATCCTCGCCCGGGAGCCCGAGTGGCGCCGGGCCGAGGTGCGGCTCACCGCCCCGCATGCCCTGGTGCGCAGCGCCCGCTCCCTGCTGGACGAGCACGCCGCCGCCACGAATGACCTGCTCGAACACCTGCCGCAGCCGGTGCTGCTGGTCACCGGGCAGCAGCGCACCTATACCCGGCAGGACCGCTTCGATACCGCCGGGATCCGCTCGGTGCGGGTGCCCGGCGCCGCCCACTTCGTCATGCACGACGCCCCCGACGCTCTGCTCACCACTCTGGAGGACTCTTCGCGATGAAGATGCTGCTGCACGACCCCGCCGCCCGCTGGACCGAGGCCCTGCCGCTGGGGAACGGGCGCCTCGGCGCGATGGTCTTCGGCGACCCGGCCGCCTCCCGCTTCCAGCTCAACGAGGACTCCTGCTGGACCGGCAGCCCCGCGACCGCCGCCGGGAACCGGCACGACGACCGTCCCGTCGGCGGCCCCGAGGTGCTCGCCCCGCTGCGCGCCGCCCTCGCCCGCGGTGACCGCCGCGAGGCGACCCGGCTCGAGCAGATGCTGCAGCGCGGGTACACCCAGGCCTACCAGCCGCTCGCCGACCTGGTGATCGAGCAGGCGGCCGCGGGCCCGTCGGCCGTCAGCACCCGTCGGATCCTCGACCTCGCCGCCGCCACGGCGAGCACCCGCTGGACCGCGCCCACCGGAGAGCCGGCCGAGGATCACGGACCCCGGGCGACTCTCGAGACCACGGAGACCTCCTGGATCAGCGCCGCCGACCAGGTGCTCGTCATCGAGCGGCGCACCGACCACGGTGACCTCGGGCCGCTGCGCCTCCGCCTGACCTCCCCGCAGCAGCACTCCTCGACCCGGGTCATCGACGGGGCGCTGCAGCTCACGGCTCGGATGGCGGCGGACGTGCGCCGGGAGGGCAAGCAGGAGCGGCTCGTGCCCGACCCTGCTCCGGGCGCGGCGGTCACCGCGCTGGTCCTCGCCCGACTCGAGCACAACGGCACGGCCGAGACCGGCCCGGACGGGACGCTGCGGGTGGACGGTGCGACACGGCTGCAGATCGTGCTGACCGCCGTGACCGACTCCCGCGGCGCCCAGGAGGTGCCGCACGGGGACCGCGACCGCCTTGCCGCGCAGGCGGGGACCGTGCTCGATGCCGCCCTCGCCCGGCCCGCCACGGAGCTGGCCGCCCGGCACGTCGCCGCGCACCGTGAGCTGTGGGACCGGACCGCGGTGCGGCTCGTGCCCTCGCACGCGGAGGAGATCGAGGTCGTCCCGCTGCTGGCCCGCACCGCTGCCGACGGCGACTCGCGCCTGCTCGCCCAGCTCGCCGCTGCCTACGGCCGCTACCTGCTGATCTCCTCCTCCCGCCCCGGCACCCTGCCCGCGAACCTGCAGGGGGTCTGGAACCAGGAGCTGCTGCCGCCCTGGCACGGCGACTACACCACCAACATCAACGTCGAGATGAACTACTGGCCGGCCGAGCCCGCCGGGCTGCCCGAGTGCCATGAGCCGCTGCTGGACTGGCTCGAGGACCTCGCCCGCTCCGGGCAGCGCACCGCCCGCGCGCTCTACGGCCTGCCCGGCTGGACCGCGCACCACAATGCGGACCGCTGGGCGTTCACCGCCCCCGTGGGCGATGGCGCCTTCGATCCGGTGTGGTCGATGTGGCCGCTCGCCGGGGCGTGGCTGTGCCGGCACGTGCGCGAGCACTGGGACTTCTCCCGTGACCCGGCGGTGCTGGAGCGGTTCTGGCCGGTGCTGCGCGGCGCCGCCGAGTTCCTCGAGGCGTGGCTGGTGGAGATCGAACCCGGGGTGCTCGGCACCTCCCCGTCGACCTCCCCGGAGAACCGCTTCCGCACCGCCGACGGGTTCGAGACGGGGCTGGACGTCTCCACCACGGCGGATCTCGCGATGCTCCGCGATCACTTCCGCACCACCCTGGAGGCGGCCGCGGAACTCGGGATCGAGGACCCGCTGCTGCCCCGGCTGCGCACTGCGCTCGAGCAGCTGCCTGCGGAGCGGATCGATGCACACGGCAGGATCGCCGAGTGGTGGCAGGACCATGAGGAGGCCGATCCGCTCCACCGCCACCAGACCCACCTGTACTCGGTGCTGCCCGGGGACGCGGTCACCGTGGCGGATCGCGAGCTCGCCGCCGCCGCGACCGCGTCCCTGGATGCCCGCGGCCCCGACTCGACCGGCTGGTCCCTCGCCTGGCGGGTGGGGCTGCGGGCACGCCTGCACGACGCCGAGGCCGCGCACCGCTCCCTGCTCGCCTTCCTCGCCCCCGTCGAGGATCCCGACGCCCCGGGCCCGCACGGCCGGGCCGGCCTGTACGGCAACCTGTTCTGCGCCCACCCGCCGTTCCAGATCGATGGCAACCTCGGCATCACCGCCGCGATCCTGGAGATGATCGTCCAGTCCCACGCCGGAGCGATCGACCTGCTGCCGGCCCTGCCCGAGGGATGGGCCGAGGGGTCGGTGCGCGGGGTGCGGCTGCGCGGAGCGGCGAGCCTGGACCTGGACTGGTCCGGCGGCGCCCCGACCCGGGTCGTGCTGCGGGCCGCCAGCCCCGCCGGCCGGAGCACGCCCGACAGTCAGCGCACTCTTGTGCTGCGCCACCGCGGGCGTGAGCTGGCCGTGGAGCTGCCGGGCGGCGCCCCCGTCGAGGTGGATCCGGCCGCGCTGGCCCGCTGAACGGACTTCGCCCGCTCACTCCCCCAGTCGCAGCTCCACCGTCGCGAAGGAGTGCGGCGGCAACGTCACCTCGAGCCCCAGCTCGTGCTCCCGCAGCTCCGTGAGCGGCACCGGGGCGACAGCATCCGGCTGCTCGGGAGTGTTGTGAGCGGCTGTGCTCGCGCCGGTCAGTACGGTCGCCTCGTGCCCGGTCACCGTGCGGCCGCGCAGGTCCAGGACCAGGGTGCGGGGCTCGTCGGCCGAGAGGTTCGAGAGCGAGACGAGCGCGGTCCCCTCCTCGGCGCGCAGCGAGGCGGAAGCGGAGAGCAGCGGCAGCGGGCGGCCGTCGACCTCCTGGACCTCCTCGGGAAGCAGCAGGTGGGCGTCAAGCGCCGCGGCGTCCTGGTGCCCCGCGTTCATCGCGAACACGTGGTACGTCGGGGTGAGCACGAGCGCGCCGGAGTCCGGATCAGTGAGGATCATCGCCTGCAGCACGTTCACGGTCTGGGCGATGTTCGCCATCATCAGGCGGTCCGCATGACGGTGGAAGCCGTCGAAGTGGATGCTCGCCACCAGGGCGTCGCGCACGGTGTTCTGCTGGTACAGGAACCCGGGGTTCGTGCCGGGCTCCACGTTCCACCAGGTGCCCCACTCGTCGAAGACCAGGCCCACCTTCTTGTGCGGGTCGTAGTGGTCCATGACGGTGGAGTGGCGGGCCACCAGCTCCTCGGCGAAGGCGGCGCGGGAGAGGGTGCGGTACCACTCCTCCTCGCTGAACTCGGTGGCGGATCCCTTGTCCGCCCACGGCCCGGACATCGTGTAGTAGTGCAGGGAGATCGCCTGGTACGGGCCGGCCTTGCCGTCCTTGCTCTCGAGGTTCGTGGCCGCGCGCATCAGCGCCTCGGTCCACGCGTAGTCGCTGTCGCTCGCCCCGGCCGCGATGCGGGTGACCTGATTGCCGCCGTGGTCGCGCACATAGGTCGAGTACTGGCGGGCCAGCGCCGCGTAGTCCTCGGCGCGCATGTTGCCGCCGCAGCCCCAGGCCTCGTTGCCGATGCCGAAGAACGGAACCTTCCACGGCTCGTCGCGCCCGTTCTCGCGGCGCAGGGAGGCCATCGGGGAGTCGTCGGCCCGGGTGAGGTACTCGATCCACTCGCTCATCTCGGCCACGGTGCCGGAGCCGACGTTGCCGTTGACGTACGCCTCGGTGCCCAGCAGCTCCACCAGGTCCATGAACTCGTGGGTGCCGAAGGAGTTGTCCTCGACGATGTCGCCCCAGTGGGAGTTCACCATCCGGGGGCGGTCCTCGCGCGGGCCGATCCCGTCGCGCCAGTGGTAGTCGTCGGCGAAGCACCCGCCGGGCCAGCGCAGGTTCGGGATCCGCAGCGCGCGCAGCGCGGCGACCACGTCATCGCGGATGCCGCGGGTGTTCGGGATCTCTGAGTCCTCCCCCACGTAGAAGCCCTCGTAGATGCAGCGGCCGAGGTGCTCGGCGAAGTGGCCGTAGAGGTGGCGGCTGATGGTCGCGCCGGGCAGGTCGAGGTTGACGACCACGCGGGCGGGGCCGTCGGTGCGTCCGGCCGACGGGCCGGCCCCAGCGGGGCGGGAGCCGGTGGCCGTCGGGGTCAGGGCGGAGACCAGGTCTGAGGTCAGGGTGTGATCGGGCAGCGTCATGTGCGGTCCTCGTGATCGTGGGTGTCGGGTACGGGTCAGGCGGTGCGGGTCAGGCGGACCATGGTCCAGGAGATCGCGGGCAGCTCGCCGGCGAGCGCCCC
>DATGUQ010000184.1:0-11560 GCA_035301145.1 Brachybacterium sp.
ACCTGGCCGAACACGGTGTGCTTGCCCTGCAGGTGCGGGGTGGGGCCCACGGTGATGAAGAACTGCGACCCGTTGGTGCCGGAGGGGCGGCCGGTGAGCGCGTTGCGGCGCTTGCCCGCGTTGGCCATGGCCAGCACGTAGGGCTCGTTGAAGTTCTTCTCGGAGATCTCGTCGTCGAAGGTGTAGCCGGGGCCGCCGGTGCCGGTGCCCAGCGGGTCGCCGCCCTGCAGCATGAAACCGGCGATGATGCGGTGGAAGATGACACCGTCGTAGAACGGACGGGTGACCTTCTCGCCGGTCTCCGGGTCGGAGAACTCCTTGGAGCCCTCGGCGAGGCCCACGAAGTTCTCGACCGTCTTGGGGGCGTGGTGCGGGAACAGCTCGAGGCGGATGTCCCCGTGATTGGTGTGAAGAGTTGCGAACATGGCGTCATCCTCGCACACGGTCCCGTCGACCGACCGGACGGGCGTGGGCACCTTCTCACCGTCTGTGAGCCCGCGTGCGCGCTCGCGTTAGAGTTGTGCCACACGGGTCCAGGGCAGTGTCCGGCTGTCATGGCCCAGGGACCATCGTCGGCCCGACCCGACGGACTCGATCGAAAGGGGATTCCCATGGCGTTGACCAGCAAGCGGGAGACCAAGAAGGCCAAGAAGCAGGCTGAGAAGACGGCCGACGCCGCCGGTGCGAGCGCGCAGAGGGCCGAGAAGGCGGTCGAGGAGCTGCAGAAGCTCGCCGCCACCGTCGGCCCTGCGGTCACCGAGGGTGCCCGCGAGGCCCGCACCCGGGCCACCGAGCTGTACGACCAGTACGCTCCCGAGGCCCAGCAGCGTCTGCGCGAGCAGTCCGACAAGATCTCGGCCAACCTCGGCCCCCGCGCCGACAAGCTCCGCCACGACGTGCAGGACGACTACCTCCCGCGCGCCCGCAGGACCGTGGAGACCTCCGGCACCGTGCTGAAGGCCGCCGTGGACGCGGCCCGCAAGGAGCTCGAGAAGGGCCAGGGCGACATCCGCTCGGCCGTCCTCGAGCCGACCCCGCAGAAGAAGAAGGGCCGTACCGGCAAGGTGCTGCTCGTCCTCGGCCTCGCCGCCGCCGGTGCCGCTGCGGGCTACATCGCCTGGCAGAAGACCCGTCCGGTCGAGGACCCGTGGGCCCCGCCCGCCGACTTCGCCCGGGCGCACTACCCCGCCTCCGCTGCGGACGAGTCCGACTCCTCGACCGTCTCCGACACCGTCGGCTCGGCCGACGCGGGCGACGTGGCCTCCGCCCTGAAGGGCGAGGACCGTGCCTCCGACGTCGAGCCCAAGGAGGTCAAGGTCGACTCGGATCCCGAGGCGTCCGAGGGCGACGAGAAGCGTGGCAGCCACCGCGGCGACTCCTGAGTCCTCGCCTCGACGCATCGCGGAGCGTCCTGTGCACGGCGGCGCGGTGATCCCGTCCTCGGACGGTGATCGCCGCGCCGCCGTCGTGCCCGGGCCCGCTCGATGCGAGCTCCGCACGGCGCGGCTCCGCCTGGCCCCGGTGGCGGAGCACGAGCTCGAAGCGCTGCTGGCGCTGCACGCTGATCCGCGCGCCTTCGCCGAGGACCTCACCGAACCGGTCACGGACCGCGCCCGGATGCGCTGGGTGCTCCGCAGGTGGCGGGAGAGCTGGGACCGGCACGGGCTGGGGTACCTGACGGTGCGGTCACGGCCGGCGGCCGACGGGACGGACGGAGCGGGCGCCCCCGCCACGGGCACGGCCGACGGGGCCGCAGGAGCAGCCGGCGCTGGTGCAGCCGCCGGGCATCGTGACGGGCCCCCTCCGCACGACGCGCCTGCGCCGCTGCCTACCGGGCTGCTCGGCGTCGTCGGCCTCACCCCGCTGGCCCTCGAGGACGGCACCGTGCTCAGCGCGTACTGGCGCCTCGCTCCCGAGGCGACGGGGCGCGGCGTGGCGAGCGAAGCCATGCGTGCGGTGCTCGCGCACCCGCAGCTCGGCGGGCGGGCCGCCGGCAGCGGCCCCGAGATCATCGCCGTGACCGCCGCCGGCAACCGGCCCTCCCGCACCCTCGCCGCTCGTCTCGGGTTCGTCCCCGCCCCCGCGGACCGCCCGGTCCCCGGCGGACGGGCCGGCGACGTCCTGCTGGTCCATCACGGCTCCCGGAGCGCTCCGCATGCTCGCTGACTCCCCTGCCCACGGCGCCGGCCGCTACGCTCCCTCCCCCAGCGGCGACCTGCACCTGGGCAACCTCCGCACCGCGGTCCTCGCCTGGGTGCTGGCCCGCCGCAGCGGGCGCTCCTTCCACCTGCGGATCGAGGATCTCGACCGGGTGCGCGAGGGCGCGGAACAGCGCCAGATCGAGGACCTGGCCGCGCTCGGGATCGACTGGGACGGCGAGCTGGTCCGCCAGTCGGAGCGCGGGCGGGCCCACGACGCGGCGGTGCAGTCGCTGAGCGCGCAGGGCATGGTCTTCGAGTGCTACTGCACCCGCCGGGAGATCCTCGAGGCACCGAGCGCCCCGCACGCCCCGCCCGGCGCCTACCCGGGAACCTGCCGGGACCTCTCCCCCGCGGACCGGGAGCAGGGCCGCCGGCGGATGCGGGAGCTGCGCCGGGAGCCCGCGCTGCGGCTGCGCGCCGGCGTGGACTCCTGGCAGGTGCACGACCTCTGGGCGGGCGAGGTCACCGCCGCGGTCGACGACCTGGTGCTGCGCCGTGGGGACGGGGTGGTGGCGTACAACCTCGCCGTGGTGGTCGACGATGCCGCCGCCGGTGTCGACCAGGTGGTGCGCGCCGACGACCTGCTCAGCTCCGCGCCCCGACAGGCCTACCTCGCGCACCTGCTGGAGCTGCCCGAGCCCGGGTACGCGCACGTCCCGCTCGCCGTGAACGCCTCCGGGGCGCGCCTGGCCAAACGCGACGGCGCGGTGACGCTGCGGGACCGCCTCGCGCTCGGCGAGACCGCCGCGCAGGTCATGGAGCGGATCGGGGACTCGCTGGGGCTGCCCGGCTGCCGCACCGCGGCGGACGTGCTCGAGCGGTGGGACCCTGCTTCCCTGCCTCGGCACCCCTGGGTGGTCGACCTCCCGGGCTGACCCGGCCTTCACGGGCACACGCCGGAGAGTTCTCCGCACCACACTTGTTACTAACGGGTAACAAATTTCGATACGCCCGTGTATCGTCGTCGCCGTGATGCGACTCCTCACCTCACTCCTCCGACTGATGGCCTCCCTCCTCCGAGGCGCGCTCTCGGCATGCCGCACCGCGGCCGGCCGCGCCACGACCGCCGTCGGGAGCATGCTCTCGTCCGTCGGGTCCGGACTGTCCGCGCTGGGCCGCGGCGCCGTGGCGCTGCTGCCCCACGAGTGGAAGAAGCCCATCGCGGCGCTGTTCGTGGTGGGCCTGGCACTGGTGCCTCTGATCTACTCCGGCAACATGACCTGGTCCTTCCTGGATCCCAGCAACAACCTGAACCAGGTCACCGCGGCCGTCGTGAACCAGGACGAGGGCGCCACCGCCACCTCCCCCGACGGCGAGCAGTCGCAGCTCGACGTCGGCGCGGAGTTCACCGAGACCCTCCTCGACATGGACAAGGAGACGGTGTACCGCTTCGTGGAGACCTCCCCCGGGGAGGCGCGACGCGGCCTGGCCGACGGCACGTACGGGGCGACGGTCGAGATCCCCTCCGACTTCTCGGCGAACGTCGCCTCCCTCGGCGGGGAGGCCGAGGAGGCCGCACCGGCGCTGCTGACCGTCACCACCAACGACTCGGTCAACTACGTCGGCGGCAACTTCACGAAGTCCGTGGGGACGGCGCTGACGGATTCGCTGCGCGCCAGCGTGCTCGAGGAGTACCTCGGCAAGATCTACGTGGGCTTCACGACCGTGCACGACGGCATCGTGGACGCCGCCGACGGCGCCGGCGAGCTGGCGGACGGGTCGCAGACCCTGCACGAGGGCACCGGCGAGCTGGTGGACGGCAGCGGGGAGCTGGCGGACGGCACGGGCCAGCTGGTCTCCGGCAGCGACGAGCTGGCGGGCGGCGCGGACACCCTCCACCGGGGGAGCCTCGACCTGGTGGTGGGCCTGGACCAGCTCAGCACCGGCGCGGTCACGCTGCGCAACGGCACCGCCGAGCTCGACTCCGGCGCGCAGGAGCTCGCCGGCGGGCTGGTGACCCTGGACGAGAACGGGCAGCCGCTGCGCGCCGGCGCCGATCAGCTCGCCTCCGGCGCGGAGCAGCTCGACACGGGCGCCGGGGAGCTCGCCGACGGCGCCGGGCAGGTCGCGGACGGCACCCGCGAGCTGGACCGGGTGGTGGGGTCCGCCCAACAGCGGATCGAGGAGCTCGGCGTGACCCCCGAGGACGTCGAGCGCACCAGCGAGGACCTCGTCACCGCGATCGACGCCCTCGAGGAGCTCTCCTCGCAGCTCCCCGACCGCCTCGCCGACCCGGTCACGGCCGCCGGGACCGTCTCCGACTCCGCGGACTCGCTCGAGGAGACCGCCTCCGACCTGGACGGGACCGCCCAGGACCTCGACCAGGCCACGATCGACCGCACGGAGGACGCACGCACCCTGCAGGACGGCGCGAGCACGATCGAGGAGGAGGTCGGCTCGCTCGACACCGACGTCCAGGACACCGCGGACGCCACCGACACCGCCGCGCAGAGCGCCGCGGACAGCGAGCAGGGCGTGCGCGACTACACCGACGAGGTCGACCAGCTGGCCGCGGACTGCGCGGACTCCGGAGCGGACGAGGAGTTCTGCGCCCGTCTCACGGAGGTGTCCGAGGGGTCGGAGACGCTGCGCGGCCAGGCCTCCCAGGCCTCGACCGACGCGACCGCCGCCGATGAGGCCGCCACCACCGCGGCCGAGGGCTCGACCGACATCAGCGACACCGCGGAGGGGATGACCGGCGCCGCCGATTCGCTCGTCCCCTATCTCGAGCAGCTGCAGGGCACCACCTCCGCCCTCGCCGAGGGGACGTCCTCCCTCACCGAGACGACCAGCACGCTCGCCGACGGCGCCGACACCGTCGAGCAGGACCTGATCGCACTGCAGGAGGACGCCGACACCGCAGCACCCGACCCGGAGCAGGGCCAGAGCGCCTCCGACCTCGCCGACCGGCTCGCCGAGCAGGCCCGCACCGCCGCGGAGGCGCTGCCCGAGGCCTACGACGCCCTCGCGCAGGGCGCCGAGGACGTGCACCGCCTGGACGACGGGGCGCAACAGGTCGCCTCCGGGGCGGACAGGCTCGCCGCCGCGACCGGCACCGCGCGCTCCGGCGCCGACGACCTGGCCGGCGGCGTCACCCGCTACACCGACGGGGTCGGCACGGCCCGCAGCGGTGCCCAGGAGCTCGCGGCCGGGACCGGGGAGCTCTCCGGCGGCGCCTCGCAGCTGGCCGACGGCGCGAGCGACGCGGAGTCCGGGGCGCGGCAGCTCGCCGACGGCTCCGGGGAGCTCGCCGACGGTGCACAGGAGCTGTCCTCCGGCGCCGGGCAGGTCGACGACGGTGCGCAGGAGCTCGCCGACGGCGCGGTCGAGCTCGACGACGGAGCGGAGCAGCTCGCCGACGGCTCCGCGGAGCTGCACGACGGGCTCGAGGACTCGAAGGACGACGTCCCCTCCTACACCGACGACGAGAGCGATGAGCTGGCCGGGGTCGCCTCGGAACCGGTGCAGATGAGCTTCGAGCGCCAGCACGACCTGGGCCGTTTCGGCGAGGGGCTCGCCCCGCTGTTCCTCGCGATCAGCCTCTGGGTGGGCGGCATGGCGATCTTCCTGATGATGCCGCCGTTCTCCGAGCAGGCGGCCGCACGCGGTACGGGTGCGGTGCGGCTGCTGGCCGGCGGCCTGCTCCCCGCGATCGTGCTGGGGCTGGTCCAGTCGGTGATCGCGGTGGTCGCCCTGCACCGGTTCGTGGGGGTCACGATGGACGACCTCCCGCTGATGCTGGGCCTGGCGGCGCTGACCTCGGCGGTCTTCGTCGCGCTGAACCACGGCTTCGGCGCCCTGTTCGGGCCGGTCGGGAAGTTCGTGGCCCTGGTGCTCATCGCGCTGCAGATCTCCGGCGCCGGAGGCACCTACCCGACCCCGACCCTGCCGCGCTTCTTCCAGGTGGTGCACCCGTACCTGCCGATGACCCACGCCGTGGACGCGTTCCGCGGGGCGATCGGCGGCGGCTGGATCGACCCGTCGGGCGATCTGACCTGGCTGCTCGGCTGGCTCGTGCTCGGGATCGCGCTGGGCCTGGCCGGTGCCGTCGCGGCGCGCCACCGCGCCCGCCCCGAGGTCGCCATGGCATGACCCCGGGGCGGGCCGGGCACGCCGCGCCCCAGCTCAGACGGGCTGGAGGCGGTGCCGGGAGGGAGCGGTCGGTGCGCCGGCCCGTCGGGTCCGTGCCGGGACCGGCGCCGTGCCCGGGGCGGTGGGCCGCGGTCCGCTGGGGACGCCCGCGCGCCCGAGGGAGCGGATCTCCCATCCCGCCTCGCGCCATGCCTGCGGGGACAGCACGTTGCGGCCGTCGATCATCCGCGGCGCCGCGGGCAGCGACGCGGTCCGGGCCGGATCGAGCTCGCGGTACTCGTCCCACTCGGTCAGCAGCACCGTCAGCTCCGTCCCGCGCAGCGCCTCGTCGGTGTCGGGGACGAACTCGACGAGGTCGCCGAGGCGGCGCCGCGCGTTGTCCAGCGCCTCCGGGTCGGTGACGGTGACCAGGGCGCCGGCGGCTCGGAGGCGGCAGGCGACGTCGAGCGCCGGGGAGTCGCGGGTGTCGTCGCTGTCGGGCTTGAACGCCGCGCCCAGCACGGTGACCCGGCGGCCGGCGAGGTCGCCGAGCATCTCGTCGGCGAGCGCGACCACGCGGGCGCGGCGGCGCTCGTTGACGGCGTCGACCTCGCGCAGGAAGCCCAGCGCCTCCCCCACCCCGTGCTGCTCGGCGCTGGCCATGAAGGCGCGGATGTCCTTGGGCAGGCAGCCGCCGCCGAAGCCCACCCCGGCGCGCAGGAACTTCGATCCGATGCGCTCGTCCATCCCGATCGCGCGGGCCACGTCGGTGACGTCGGCGCCGGTGGCCTCGCACATCTCGGAGACGGCGTTGATGAAGGAGATCTTGGTGGCCAGGAACGCGTTGGCGGAGGCCTTGACCAGCTCGGCGGCCTCGTACCCCATCACCAGGCGGGGCGGGTCGTGCTCGAGCACGCCGGCGTAGACCCGGTCCAGCATCGCCACGGCCCGCTCGGCGGCGGGGGTGCCGGGCTCGTGCACGCCGTAGACCAGGCGGTCCGGGTCCAGGGTGTCCTGGACGGCGAACCCCTCGCGCAGGAACTCCGGGTTCCACAGCAGGTACGCGCCGTCGACGGGCGCGAGGCGCTCGGCGAGCAGGCGGGCGGTGCCGGCGGGCACGGTCGACTTGCCGACCACGAGCGTGGGTGCGCCGTCGCGGGCGGGGAGCACCTGCGCGAGCGATGCCACGGCGGCGTCCAGGTGAGAGAGGTCCGCGCCGAAGCCGTCGGCCCGCTGCGGGGTGCCCAGGCCCAGGAAGTGCACCTCGGCGTGGGCGAGGTCGGCGTAGTCGGTGGTGAAGCGCAGCCGGCCGGAGTCCAGTCCGCGGCGCAGGATCTGCTCGAAGCCGGGCTCGTGGAAGGGCGGGATGCCGGCCTGGAGCGCCGAGATGCGCTCGGCGTCGATGTCGAGGCCGATGACGTCGTGGCCGAGCTCGGCCATGGCGGCGGCGTGCACGGCGCCGAGGTATCCGACTCCGATGACGGAGAGAGTGGTGGTCATCGCGACATGCTCCTTTCGAGGGGGACGGTGCTGCCGTCCCGAGGGGTGGTGCGTCCCGCAGAAGGGGTGGTGGGGTCCGCGGACGCGGGGGTGGGAGAGGGGGTGGGGCCGGCAGGGGTCGCCGGCGCTGCGGGGGCCGCCGGGTGGGCCCGGGCGGACGGTTCGAGGGTCGTGGCGAGGGTGCGTGCCGCGGTGCGCCAACGCGGTCGGAAGGCGTAGACGCAGGCGAGCCGGGCGGTGGTGCCGGACTCGTAGGCGGCCAGCGCGTCGGGCGGGATGCCCAGGCGCAGGGCCGTCCGGTCGATCTCCTCGCGCACGACGGCGGACTGCTCCGCGGACCAGAGGCCCTGCAGCTCGCGCCAGGTGGCGTGGGCGCGGAGGTTCGCGACGTCCAGGGCGGGGTCGCCGAGCGTGGCCGTGTCGACGTCCAGCAGGCCGGGCGGTGCGTCCGGCTGCCACAGGACCTGCTTGTCGTGCAGGTCGCGGTGGACGAGGGCCGGATCGGCGGGGTCGCCGAGTCGGGCGAGGTCGCGGCGCGCGGCGGCGACGGCCCGGGCGCGGGTCGGTGCCCCGGCGGGGTCGACGGCCGCGGCGCGTTCGCACCAGGCGGCGAGCACCTCGGACTCGGCCTGGGGGCCGTGGACGGCGGCTCCGCGCGCGACGTGGCCGATCCCGGTCCCGGCGGCTCCCTCGCCGGTTGCGCCGGTCGCGCCGACGGAGCTGCTCGCGCCGTCCTGGAAGCGGCGCCGCGAGGCCTCGACGGCGGTGGTCCAGGCGTCCAGGGTCTCGCGCCAGGCGCGCCGCCAGGTGCCGTCCGTGACCGGCAGTCCGTCGTGCAGCAGCCGGCCGGGCAGGGCGGCGAAGGTGACGGTGTCCTCGTCGGCGGCGAGCACCTGGGCGGTGCGGAACGGGCCGGTGAAGTCCGCGGCACGGTCGATCGCCTCCAGCAGGCGTCGGGAGCGGCCGGGGCGGACGATCTTCACGTACCGCGTCGTGCCGTCGTCGTCGCGGGTGCGGACCACGGCGCGCTTGCCGGGCCGGTGGGAGACGACGACGGCGCCGGAGTGCTCGGCGAGCACGCGGGCGAGGCCCGGCAGGCGCGGGTCCGTGCCGGCCTCGTGCACCGTGACCCGGCCTGTGGCGGCGTCGAGCCGGGCGGCCCGCAGCACGGCGCCGTCCGTCCCCGGGGTGTCGTCGGTGAGCTCGAGGGGCAGGCCGCGCCCGTCATCCGCCCAGGCGCGGCGGACGTTCAGCGCCCTGCCCTCGTGCAGGACACGGGCCGGCACCGGCGACGATGCCTCCGGGACGGGGGCGTCCTCGGGTGCCCGGTCCGTGGCGGGCAGCGGCAGGCGCTCGGGCCGGTCCAGCACGGTCTCGGCGAGCACGAGGCGCTGCTCGACCGCGGGCAGCCAGTCCTCGCGGTAGCGCCGCATGGGGTCCAGGGCGGCGGCGAGCAGGCCGCGGGCGGTCCAGGCGGCGAGCTCCTCGGCGGAGGGCAAGTGCCGGTGCCGAGCGTATCCGCCCAGGAAGGCCGCGGCCTGCTCCTCGACACCGGCCAGCAGGCAGGAGGCGATCCAGGAGCCGAGGTCCACCCCGGCCGGGCCCGGTCCGGAACGGTCCAGGTCCACTACGCGCAGCGGCAGCCGGCCCTCGCCGGGGACGGCGGTCTCGTCCACGGAGACCAGCACCTGGTCCGGAGAGAGGTCCCCGTGGATCAGCACCTGGGGCTCGCCGTCGCGCAGCACGCCGCGCAGCCGGCCGGAGAGCCGTTCGATGTGCGCGGCCCGGTGGGGCAGCAGGTCGCAGACGGCCCCGGAGGTCGCCGGGATCAGGGAGCCGATGCGCGCCTCGGGCAGGTCCCGGCCGGAGACGTCGGCCGTGTGCAGGCGGGCGATGGTCCCGCCGAGCCGTGCGGCGGCGGACATGGACTGCGGGTGGGAGGCGAGGGCGGCGAGGTCGCCGTCGCCCCACTGCCGGCCGACGAGCACGGCCGCGCGGCCGCGCCAGCGACGCTGGTCGAGGGTGGGCAGGTCCAGCTCCCGCCACTGCGTGGTGACCTGCAGCAGGGGGTCCAGCGAGCGGGCCGCGACCCGCAGCACCTCGCCGGTGCCGGGCAGGAGCAGCACCGCGTGGCGGCCGGGGTTGTAGCTGAGCACGCGCGGGGCGTCCCCGCTCCCCTGGCGGCGCCGCACCCGCTCGATCTCGGAGCCGAGTCGGGGGTCGCTCCCCGGACCGCCGCTGAGCAGGAACGCTCCCGCCCCGTCCGCTGCGGCCGACGGCAGCGGGTGCTCGCGCACCTCGGTCCCGACCCGGGCGGCACGGCGCAGCACGTTGTCGCGCTTGTCGCGGGCGAGGACCAGCAGCGCCCACCCGACGTCGGCCGCGGCCGTCCCCGGGGACCCGGCCGCAGCCGCGCTCCGGCCCGGCGCATCGGGGGCAGAAACGGCCGTGCCCGGCGCCCCGTCGGGGGCGGGTGCCTCGGCGCGGTAGGAGACCAGCACCGAGGCGCCGGGCTTGATCCGCACCCGCTGCAGCTCGACGTCCCGGCCCAGCAGCGCCGAGAGCCGGGCGGGGTCCAGCAGGTGCTCCGCGCCCTGGAGCCGGGCGTGGTCGCGCAGCAGCTCGAGCGGGCTGCGGTCGGCGGTCGTGGTCATCGCAGGACCTCCTGTGGGGACGGCTCCGACGGGGCGGCGGACTGCGCCGACGTCGCGGCGGGCTGCTCCGGTGCCGTGCCGCGCTGCGTCGAGGGACTCGCCTCGGCGCTGCGCTGCTCGACGATCCAGCGCGAGTAGCGGGAGTCGGGGTCGGCGGCGAGCTCTGCGGGGGTGCCGTCCTCGAGGATGCGGCCGTCCTCCAGCCAGAGCACGCGGTCGAGCCCGGCCACGGTGGTGGCGTCATGGGTGATGGAGATCGTGGTGCGGGACCGGGCGAGCTCCCGCAGCGATTCGTTGACCTGTGCCTTCGCGGCGGGGTCGAGTCCGGTCGTGGCCTCGTCGAGCACCACCACGGGGGCGCGGCGGATCATGGCGCGGGCGATCGCGATGCGCTGGCGCTGGCCGCCGGAGAGGGTGTCGCCGCGGTTGCCGAGCACGGTGTCGTACCCCTCGGGCAGGCCCATGATGAAGTCGTGGGCGCCTGCGCGGCGAGCGGCCTCCTCGATCTCGGCGGCGGTCGCGTCCCGTCGGCCGAAGCGGATGTTCTCCCGCACCGACTCGGTGAACAGCACCGACTCCTGCGGCAGGATCGCGACGTGGCGGCGCAGGTCCGCGAGGCTCACCGAGCGGGTGTCGTAGCCGCCCACGCGGATCCGGCCCGCGCGGGGCTCGTTCAGGCGCAGCAGGTAGGAGACCAGGGTGGACTTCCCTCCCCCGGAGGGGCCGAGGATCCCCAGGTGCTGCCCGGCGGGGATGCGCAGGGACAGGCCCTCGAACAGGGGACGTCCGTGACCGTCGGGCGAGGTGATCCCCGAGAAGTCCACGGTGCCGCGCACCTGGCGCATGGGCACCGGGCGCACCGGGTCGGCGATCTCGACCTGCTCGTCGAGCACCACCACGGGGGCGCGGCGGATCATGGCGCGGGCGATC
Source organism: Brachybacterium sp. (assembly GCA_035301145.1). Lineage (GTDB taxonomy): Bacteria > Actinomycetota > Actinomycetes > Actinomycetales > Dermabacteraceae > Brachybacterium. The sequence continues at coordinate 11,357 of DATGUQ010000184.1, forward strand.
GCGATGCGCTGGCGCTGCCCGCCGGAGAGGGTGTCGCCGCGGTTGCCGAGCACGGTGTCGTACCCGTCCGGCAGGCCCATGATGAAGTCGTGGGCGCCCGCGCGCCGGGCGGCCTCCTCGATCTCGGCGGGCGTCGCGTCCCGTCGGCCGAAGCGGATGTTCTCACGCACCGTCTCGGTGAACAGCACCGACTCCTGCGGCAGG
>DATGUQ010000185.1:0-4154 GCA_035301145.1 Brachybacterium sp.
CGAACTTGTTGTGCACGATCTCGTGGCGCACGTAGATCGTCTCGTCGTAGTGCTCCAGGGCGCGTTCGACGGCGACGACGGCGCGGTCGACTCCCGCGCAGTAGCCGCGCGGCTCGGCAAGAAGGACGGTTCCGGTGCTCACGCCTCCCATCGTAGGAGCCGCACCGCGCTGGTGGGAGGGGGTGGGGCAAGACTCACGATCCCTCCACAGGGCCTTTGCGTCCACACCGCTGCCCAGCGTCCGCGAGCTGTCGGGCGCTCGTGCCACAGTGGACCCATGACGCAGACCCCTCCCGGCCCGGACGCCGGCGCCACCGCGTCGCCGCGGCCCGCTCTCGCCGCCACCGCGGCGCAGACCACCGCGGAGAATCCCTGGCCCCTGCGTCAACTGTCGGTGAAGGTCGGGGAGTACGTGGCGCGGATGTCGCCGCTGTGGGTCGAGGGCGAGATCGTCCAGCTCAACCGTCGGCCCGGAGCCGGGCTGAGCTTCATGACCCTGCGCGATGTCGACGTGGACATGTCCTTCTCGGTCCCGGTCCGCGAGCACGTGCTGCGCGCCCTGCCGGTCGAGCCGGTGCCGGGTGCGCGCGTCGTGGTCCATGCGAAGCCGACATTCTGGACCAAGCGCGGCAGCCTCCAGCTGGAGGCCGACGACATCCGCCCGGTGGGCCTGGGCGAGCTCCTGGCCCGGCTCGAGCAGCTCAAACGGGTGCTCTCGGCCGAGGGGCTGTTCGCCTCCTCCCGCAAGCAGCCGCTGCCCTTCCTGCCGCGCACGGTCGGGCTGATCTGCGGTCGGGAGTCCGCCGCGGAGCGGGACGTGGTGGTCAACGCCCGCCGCCGCTGGCCGGCGGCGCGTTTCGCGATCCGCGAGGTCGCGGTGCAGGGCAACCGAGCGGTGCGGGAGGTCTCCGCGGCGCTGCGAGAGCTGGACGATCTCGACGAGGTCGACGTCATCATCATCTCCCGCGGCGGCGGCTCGCTCGAGGACCTGCTGCCCTTCTCGGACGAGCAGCTCACCCGCCTGGTCGCGGGCGCGAGGACCCCGATCGTCTCGGCGATCGGCCACGAGGTCGACACCCCGCTGATCGACCTCGCCGCGGACGTTCGCGCCTCCACCCCCACCGATGCCGCCAAGCGCGTCGTTCCGGACATCATCGCCGAGGTGGAGCAGCTGGAGCTGGGCCGTACGCGCCTGCGCGCCGCGATCCGGGCACGGATCGAACGGGAGCAGTCCGCGCTGGACGCGATGCGCTCCCGCCCCGTGCTCGAGGACCCGTCCACGATCCTCGCCGGTCGGGCCGACGAGATCCGATCGCGCATCGCCCTGGCCCGCACGCTGATCGGCTCCCGGCTGGACCGCGCCGCCGACGAGGTCGACCACCTGGGCCGTCAGGTGCGGGCACTGAGCCCGCTGGCCACCCTCGAGCGCGGATACGCCGTGGTCCAGGACGCGGACGGCACGATCATCCGCTCCCCCGACCAGCCCGAGATCGGCCAGGCCCTCTCGGTGCGGGTGGCCGGGGGCCGCTTCGGGGCCGAGCGCACCGGATCCGACCCGTACATCCCGCCCCCGCAGCCGGCCGAGCCAGCGCAGCCGTCCCCGTCCGTCCCGTCCGATCCTGCGCCTCCGTCCCCGTCCGATCCCACCGAGGAGCCCCGATGACCCCGCACAGCAGTCCCGAGAACGACCTCACCGCCATCGAGGGCGATCCCCACGACGCACCTTCCGCCACGGTCACCCCCGCCGAGGGGACGCAGCCCCTGCCCGCGGACATCGCCGAGCTGTCCTACGAGGCGGCCCGCGACCAGCTCGTCGAGGTGGTGCGGCGCCTGGAGTCCGGGCAGGGCGGGCTCGAGGACTCGATCGGTCTGTGGGAGCGCGGGGAGATGCTCGCCCGACGCTGCCAGCAGTGGCTCGACGGTGCCCGGGAGCGGCTCGATGACGCGGTCGCCGCCCGCCGCTCCGCGGACACCGGAGTCTCCTCGGCGGGCTCCGCCGAGTAAGTCCTTCCGTCGGAGTGAGCCGTCTGCGGCGGACGCTCACCGTCCGCGGCGGACGCTCACCGTCCGCGGCGGACGTTCGCCGTCCGCGTCAGCCGACCGAGACGATCGCCGCGCTGGCGATCTCCTCGAGCGCCTCCCGGTCCGCGTCCCCGTGGACCACGAGCCCCCAGTCCTCCCCCTCGCAGGCGATGCCGCGCTGCTCCGCGCCCTGTTCGCCGCCGCTCAGCAGGCTGCAGGCGGCGCCCTCGAGCTCGAACTCCTCCTCGACGGCGCTGCCCGAGATCGCGGAGGAGATCATCGGAGCGCTCAGCTGGGACTCCTCGATCAGGGTGATCAGGCGGCCGTCGGGCGAGGTGTACTCGAGGGTCCAGCGCGGCTCCGCACCCGCGGTGTAGCGGGCGGAGCGCTCGGACCATCCCTCCCCCGCGGCGGGCACCGCGACGGGGAAGGGCGCGACGCCCGCAGCACGCTCCGCGCTCGCGCTCACGTCCAGCTCGGAGTTCTCCAGCGGCTCCCGCTCCTGTTCGCTGCCCACCCCGAAGAACGCGATGCCCACCACGACCACCACCGCCATCGTCAACAGCAGCGCCCACACCATGTTGCGCAGAACGGTGTTCTTCCTCGACGGCAGCTCGTACGCCGACTTCGGCTGCGCGACGGGTTCGTCGGGAAGCCGATCGTCAGGCTGCGCGACGGGCTCGCCCGGGAGCCGATCGGCGGGCTGCCCGGTCGACGGCGATGCCGGCTCGTCGGAGGCGGTCGGCGTCCGCTCCGGCGCCTCGGGGGTCTCGTGGTCGGCTTCGTGCATGCCCCCATTGTCCCCGCTCACGCATCGAGCCGGACCCCGCAGGCCCCTCCGGGCCGCGTCGACCGCGCCACAGCGCGCCGAGAACGGGGCCGATCCGATGCACCGCGCTCCCCTCCGACGGCGGTGCCCGCGTTCGCCCCCTCCGCGGAAACCTGCGATGATCGACCGGTGACCACGACATTCCTCATCGTCGGAGAAGCACTCACGGATATCGTCGTCGACATCGACGGCGCACGTCGCGAGCATCCCGGCGGCTCCCCCATGAACGTGGCCGTGGCGCTCAGCCGCCTCGGTCACGATGCCCATCTGCTCACCCGCGTCGGCGAGGACGGCCGCGGCGACACCATCCGTGCGCACCTCGAGGCCTCCGGTGTCCGCCTCACCCCGGGCAGCTCCGTGCCGGCGCCGACCTCGACCGCGCTCGCCCGCCTCGATGCCAACGGCGCCGCGACCTACGAGTTCGACCTCCTGTGGGATCCGCGTCCCGTCGGCCTGCCCGACGACGTGGACGCGGTGCACACCTCGTCGATCGCCGCTGTGCTGGAGCCCGGCGCCGCGACGGTGCTCGACGTGCTGCGCCGGCACCGCGGGAGCGCGACCATCAGCTACGACCCCAATGCGCGTCCCACCCTGATGGGCGATCCGGGCCGCGTGCGGGCGCAGATCGAGGCGACCATCGCCCTCAGCGACGTCGTGAAGGCCTCCGACGAGGACGTGTCCTGGCTGTACGGCACCGATGACGTGGAGGACGTCGTCGACTCCTGGCGCGAGCTGGGACCGGCGCTGACCGTCCTGACCCGCGGGGACGAGGGAGCGGTCGGCTTCTGCGGGAGCGGCCGCGTGCAGGTCTCCCCCGTCGTCGTCGACGCGGTCGACACCGTCGGCGCCGGGGATACGTTCTCCGCCGGGATCCTCGACGCCCTCGCAGCGAAGGGCCTGCTCGGCGCGGAGCAGCGCGGCGCACTCGCCGCCCTGCCCAGCGACGAGGTCGCCGATGTGCTGCGCCGCGCCGCGGCCCTCGCGGCGATCACCGTCTCCCGCGCCGGCGCCAACCCGCCGTGGAGCCACGAGCTCACCTGATCCCGCGCGGGCAGCCGCGACAGCTGGTCGTCGCGGGTGCCCGCCGCCCCGCCTTCCCCATCTCCCAGACCCACCGCATCACGACCCGAGGAGGCCATTCATGACCCAGTCCACGTCCGCAGCGCAGCAGGACGGCTACCGCATCGAGCACGACACGATGGGCGAGGTCCGCGTGCCCGCCTCCGCCCTGTACCGGGCACAGACCCAGCGTGCGGTGCAGAACTTCCCGATCTCCGGCCAGGGCCTGGAGCCCGCGCACATC
>DATGUQ010000186.1:0-2025 GCA_035301145.1 Brachybacterium sp.
TCGTCGACGGAGGCGGCGGGGAACTCCCCGATCTGACCGTCCATCTGGAACTGGGCGATCATGGCGGTGCCGTCGTCGCTGCGGGTTCCGGGGGAGAGGTCGTCGAAGGGGGAGGGTGCGGCCTCCACGCCTTCGATGTCCCCGATCTCGACCATGACATCGTCGATCTGAGCCTGGTGCTCTTCGATCGGGGCGCCGTCGTCGGCCACGAACACCACCTGACCGGCGGTGCCACCCATCTCCGGGAAACGCGTGGCGAGGTTGTCGATGCCGCTCTGGGCCTCGGTGCCCGGGATCTCGAAGTCCGTGGAGAAGGTTCCCCCCAGGCCCACCCCGAGCACGCCGACGGCGATCAGCAGAGCGGCCCAGAGGGCGACGATCTTCCATCCGGCCGCGGCCATCGCGCGACCGAGGCGGTACAGGGATGAGGACAAGCGACCTCCAGAGCGGTGGAGCGGGGGTGCCGGAACGCCCACATCGGACTCGAGACGCCCACGCATTCGATACACGAGTGTATCGGTGGGATATTATCGGTCTGTCTCCCTGAGCTCAACGTCCCCCGCCGAGTGAGACGTCACCCATCGTTTCCCGAGGAGCCATGTCCGACCTCTTCGACCCGCTGCCCGAGTCCCCCGGCACCCGGCGCAAGGAGAACACCCGCGCCCGGCTGGTGCGGGCCTCGCTCGACGTGTTCGTCGACGAGGGGATCGACGGCGCGACCGTCGATGACCTGGTGCGGGCGGCCGGCTTCACCCGCGGCGCCTTCTACTCGAACTTCTCCTCCAAGGAGGAGGTCTTCTCCGCCCTGTTCGCCACGGTGACCGAGGAGCTGCTGGGCATCGCCCGCACCTCGGTCGAGGAGGCGATGGGCAGGGCAACCACCGAGCCCGGCCTCGACGATGCCGCCGCGTTGATCGCGGTGTTCGAGGCGATCCGCCCCTTCGGCCGCCAGTGGTACCTGCTCTACTCCGACGCCATCACCCGCTCGCTGCGCGACGAGGAGATGCGCGTCGAGCTCGCCGCCCAGCGCGAGCGGCTGCGCGATGAGATCGGTCAGCTGCTGACAACCCGGATGGAGGCGGCGGGGGAGCGCCCCCTGCTCCCGGCCGAGGATCTCGCCCAGCTGCTAGTGGGAATCTTCGTGGACCTGATGGTGCGCGAGCAGATGGATGGACGCGATGTCACCGAGCTGGCCGCCACCACCATCCTGGGCACCCTGCGCGCCTTCATCACCCCGCGAGACGATCCGCAGCCCTGACACCGCGTACCCGGGCCCGTTCAGTGCCCTGTTCGCGGCCCGGTCCGGGGTCCTGACGCGGGCGCCGATGACAGCCGATTTGCGCGCGGGGAAGCAATGATGCATAGGGTAGAGGCCGTGTGACGTCCGTCGCACCTCGCGTTCCCCGCATCCCCGCTTCCCCTCAGGAGACGCCCATGTCCGCCTACCGTCCCCGCCATCTCGCCCCTCCCAGCGGCACGAGCCGACGCTCGCTGCTGCGCGGATCGGCCCTCGGCGCCATGGCGCTGAGTGCCGGCACAGCCGCCGCCATCGCCCCCGCCGCCCAGGCCGCGGGGCTCTACGGCCAGGATGTCTCCGGCTGGCAGGGGAGGGTCGACTGGGCCGCCCAAGCCGCCGCCGGCTCCCGGTTCTCCTACGTCAAGGCCACCGAAGGCCGCAGCTACCGCAGCCCCGACTTCGACCACCAGTACATCGGCGCCGGCGAGGCGGGGCTGGTGCGCGGCGGCTACCACTTCGCCCGCCCGGACTCCGGCGACCCCGAGGAGCAGGTCGAATTCTTCGTCAACAACGGCGGCGGGTGGACCTCCGACGGCATCACCCTGCCGGGCATGGTCGACTTCGAGGCCTACAGCGGTCTGCCGCGTGATTACGGCCTGGGCCAGCAGGAGATGCGCGAATGGATCTCTGCCTTCCTGGTGCGCTACCGCGACGAGGTGGGCCGCCGTCCGGCGGTCTACACCAACGCCAACTGGTGGAACGACGTCGTGGGGGACTGGGCCCCCACC
>DATGUQ010000187.1:0-2400 GCA_035301145.1 Brachybacterium sp.
CCAGCCCGCGCGGCTCCGCGCTCGGCCGCATCACCCGGGACAAGCAGGTGCGGCTGGTCCATGGCGACCAGACGGTGTTCGGTGTCTCGGGCCGCTCCGCGGAGCAGCGGATCGCGATCGACCTGCTGCAGGACGAATCCGTGGGGATCGTCTCCCTGGGCGGCCGCGCCGGCACCGGCAAGAGCGCCCTGGCTCTGTGCGCCGGTCTGGAGGCCGTCCTCGAGCGCCGCACCCAGCGTCGGATCATGGTGTTCCGGCCCCTGTTCGCCGTGGGCGGCCAGGAGCTCGGCTACCTGCCCGGCGACCAGGGCGAGAAGATGGGGCCCTGGGGCCAGGCCGTCTTCGACACACTCGGCTCGATGGTCTCCCAGAACGTGATCGACGAGGTGCTCTCCCGCGGAATGCTCGAGGTGCTCCCGCTGACCCACATCCGCGGCCGCTCCCTCCACGACGCGTTCGTGATCGTCGACGAAGCCCAGTCGCTCGAGCGCAACGTGCTGCTGACGATGCTCTCCCGCATCGGCCAGAACTCCCGCGTGGTGCTCACCCACGACATCGCCCAGCGCGACAACCTCCGCATCGGCCGCTACGACGGCATCGCCTCGGTGGTCGAGGCCCTCAAGGAGAAGGAGCTGTTCGCGCACGTCACGCTGCAGCGCTCCGAGCGGTCCAAGGTGGCGGAGCTGGTCACGCACGTGCTGGACGAGCCGATCCCCTGAGGGCCGGGCCGGGCGCCGGGCGGGGCCGGGGCCGGTGGGACCGGGGCCGGCCGGCGGGCTGTCGCCTGGGTGCCGGGTGGTCGGTGGAGCTGGCGGGGCCGCAGCCGGCGGGCGGGGCCCTGTCGTGCGATGGCGTATGGCGGCAGGAGGTGGCGATATAGCCAGCGTCTGCCGCTATGAGCCGTTCGACGACACCGGGCGCCGGTACGGCGGGCAGCACCTGCCCCCGACTCCCCTCCACACCGCCCGTCGATCCACAGAGCGCCCGCGGCGATGGCCCCGATGCTGCGATCGTGCTCCGATCAGGGCATGCGAGTCCCCGGGGTCATCCTCAAGACACACCTGCCGAGCAGCGAACCGGATCCGGTGCGTCGTCGAGCCCTGCTCCGCTCCGGGCGCATCCGCGCGGTGGGGCACTGGTACGTCACCGACGAGGCGCCGCAGGACCTGGTCGACGTGCTCGCCCTGCACCTGCGGCCGACGTGCCTCGACGCCGCAGCGCTGCACGGGCTCTGGGTGCCGATCAGCGAGGGCACGCATGTGTTCAGGCCGCGGACCGTCGCCCTGCCGTCGGAAGCACCGACCGTGCTGCCGATCCGGCGCCGGGTCGACCCATCGAGCGGGGAGCTCGTCCCCCTGCCCACACCGGCCGAGGGAGGACCTGACCGGGAACCGCAGCCGCTCGTGCTCCATGCTCCCCGGCTCCGGAACTGGCCGAGCGCGGACCCCGTACCGGACATCGGCCTCACTCTCGCCCATGCCGCACGCTGCCTGCCGACTCGGGACGCCGCGATCCTCATCGAATCCGCTCTGAACCGCGGAGCGCTCACACGCTCGGGCCTCGCGACGCTGCTCGACGGCCTCCCGGCGCGGACCCGTCAGCCGCTCTCCCGCGTACGCAGTGATGCGCAGTCCGGTACGGAGACGGCCGTGCGCTGGTGGCTCGAGCGGCGGTGCGCGACGGTGCGCAGCCAGGCACAGCTGCTCCCCGACGTCCGCGTCGATCTTCTGGTGGGGACCAACTGGGTCATCGAGTGCGACAGCAGGAGCTTCCACGACGATCCGAACCGGTACCGGGAGGACAGACGACGGGACCTCGCGCTCGCCGAACGCGGCTATCGGGTCACGCGGCTCACGTGGGAACAGGTCTTCCTCCAGTGGGGGGAGACGGAACAGATGCTGCTGACGATGCTCCGCCGCCGGGAGCATCGCAGGGCACTGCCGAGGTGAGCCCGGCCGGTCGGTCGATCACGGCGCGGGTGCCGGTGCTCGGGTGGCGCCCGGCGTGGTTCTCGGATGGCGTATGGCAGCAGGACGTGGCGATATCGCCAGCGACTGCCGCCCACATCCCGTCCGTGACGGCGGGAGGCCGCGGAACCCGGTGCCGACACGGGAGAGACAGCGAGGGCGCCCCACACGGCGAGGGGCGCCCCACCCGCCGAGGGGCACCCCACCCGCCGAGGGGCACCCCACCCGCCGAGGGGCACCCCACACAGCGAAAGGCACCCCACACGCCGAGGGGCGCCCCACCCGGTGGTAAAGCGCCCCTGCGGCAGCTGCGCTGCGGCTCAGGCCTTCGGCGCGGTCATCGACAGGACGTCGAGGGCCGAGTCCAGCTGCTCCTCGGTGAGCTCGCCGCGCTCCACGTAGCCCAGCGCGATCACGGCCTCGCGCACGGAGA
>DATGUQ010000188.1:0-36989 GCA_035301145.1 Brachybacterium sp.
CCGAACCCGGAAGCTAAGCTCGATTGCGCCGATGGTACTGCACTCGGGAGGGTGTGGGAGAGTAGGTCGCCGCCGGACATCTTCACTGGGGAGTGGAGGAGCAGCAGAACCCCTGCGGGGTGTTCGCCTCCTCCACTCCCCTTTTCTCATGCCCGAGAACAGGCCCCGAGCGCGGGGCAGGCCGGCTGCTCGCTCAACGGATCCGCCGGCCCGGCCGCGCCCAGCCCATCGAATACACCCACGCGAGTCCGCGCCGCAGCGGTGTGCGCAGCAGGGCCCCCACCGCCGCTGCCCGCAGCGCCGAGAGCCTCGGCCCGACCGGCCGGCCCAGTGCGGTGTTCACGCCTGCGATCATCCCGGCCAGTCTCGCCCGTCGCCGGATCCGCCGCTCCGCCCGGCACCACTCCTGGTCGGCCTGCAGCGCTCCCGCACGCTGCGCCGTGACGTGCTGCGTCAGGAGCGGCGTGAGCTCCAGGGCGTCGAGCCAGCCGAGCGTGATGCCCTGGCCACCGATCGGGCTGATCTCATGCGCGGCATCGCCCAGCAGCACGCAGCGCTCGGCGAGAAGACGCCGTGCCGTGCGCCGCCGCACCGTGAACGCGCTGAGCATGGTGCACGAGCCCGGATCCAGGTCCACACCGGTGCGCTCCTGCACCAGGGAGGCCAGCCGGGCGGGGGAGGGATCGGCGCCCTGGTCCCCCGTGTGCACCACCCAGCGCCGCCCGCCGCCGGGCAGCGGGAACGACTCGACCACCCCGCCCGGCTCCAGCTGGATGAGCGCCTCACGCTCCGGGCCCTGTACGGCAGGTTCGGTGAGGTCGCCCATGAGGTATGTATCCGGGTAGTCGCGGCCCACCGCGCCGATGCCGAGCAGCGCCCGGATCCGTGAACGGGAGCCGTCCGCGCCGACCACGAGATCGGCGCGGACGCGGAGTGCCCCGGTGCCGCCGCTGCGCCGGGCGGTGACCGTGGCACCGCTCGCCGTGTCCTGCAGGCCGGTCACCTCCCATCCCCGGCGCAGCGCGGTCGGCGCGAGCTGCGCGAGATGTGCGGCGAGCAGATGCTCGGTGCGACTCTGCGGCAGGGTGAGCACGAACGGAGGGCGCAGCCCCGTCCGGGCGAAGTCCACCGCGCCCAGCTCCCGTCCCCGCGCTCGCGCGCGACCGATGCGGACCCTCTCGCCGCGAGCGATCGCCTCACGGTCCAGACCGAGCTCGGCGAGGACCCGCAGCGCCGGCGGATGCAGACCGATCGCCCGGGAGCTGACGGCGGGAGCCGTGTGCCGCTCCAGCACCCGCACCTCCAGCCCGCGCCGGGCGAGCAGGCAGGCCAGCAGCAGGCCCGTCGGCCCCGCGCCCACGATCAGCACTGCGCACTCGTCCTGCTCGTCGGGCTCCGTCATCGCCGCTCCGGGGCGCTTCCCTCGCGCTGCAGCAGGAGCCGGAACCTCCCCTGAGCGACCACCGACCAGGGGGAGGGGACGGCACGGCGCAGCTCGGCCGGGGTGAAGCTGCGACGGATCGAGGTGAGGCCGTCCTCTCGGATGAACGTCCCGGGGAACAGCGGCCACGTGAGCACGGAGAACAGGGCGTAGGCGAGGCGACCGCGCCGGATGTCGCTGTGCACCACCGCATGACGGGCCAGACGCGCCGAGTCCGCCAGCAGGCCCTCCAGCTGCTCCCGGTCCAGGTGATGGAGCAGATGATTCGAGATCACCAGATCGAACTGCTCGCCGTCGGCGACCAGGTCGGCCGAGAGCGCCCGACGGAACCGCACCCCCGCGACCGGCGGCCGGCGCCGCGCCCAGTCATGGGCCCGCGGGTCCGGATCGATACCGGTCACCCGCAGGTCGACGCCATCCCGTCGCGCCCAGCGGGCGAGTGCACACGCCACGTCCCCGCCGCCGCAGCCGATGTCCAGCACGGTGGTGGTCCCACCTGCCCGCAGATGCGGCCGCAGGTGCCGCCGGTAGGTGGTGCGCCATCCGGCGATGGCGGCGTTCACCAGGCGGAACGAGGCGTAGGTGCGGGCGAGCATACGGGGATCGCAGTGCGGGTCGTCCATCCGCTCGCGCGCCTCCTCGTCCCGCGCGGTGAGGGCGGGGATGATCACGAGTCGGGAACGCCGACGGTGGTCAGCAGCGCCGTCTCCACGGTGAGCCCTGGGCCGAAGGCCATCGCGCACACGCGCTCCTCCCGGCCCGCCACCGCCGCGCGCAGGATGCGCTGGAGCACGAACAGGACGGTCGCGCTGGACATGTTGCCGAAGTCGCGGAGGGTCTCCCGGGAGGGGACCAGCTGTGGCCCGGTGAGGTCGAGCTTCGACTCGACCTTGTCCAGGATGCTGCGGCCGCCGGGATGGATCGCCCAGTGCTCGATGTCGCGGCGGGGACGCTGCGCGAGCTCCGGCTCGTGCGCCAGCAGCGGTTCGAGGGCACCGGTGATGTGCTCGTCGATGATGTGGGGGACGTACGTGCCCAGCACCATCTCGAAGCCGTGGTCGCCGATGTTCCAGGCCATCGCCTCCTCACCCACGGGGGTCAGCACCGTCTCGAAGTGGTCCAGCCGCAGCAGGGGCGTGCTCGAGGGCAGGTCCCTTCCGGTGACGACCGCGGCCGCGGCGCCGTCGGAGAACAGGGAGGAGCCGACGATCGTGTCCGGGTCGTCCGAGGTGCTCACGTGCAGGGTGCACAGCTCCACGGACACCACCAGCACCACCGCGTCCGGATCCGCTCGGCAGATCGTCTGCGCCTGGCGCAGGGCGGGCAGCGCCGCGTAGCAGCCCATGAACCCCAGGTGGTAGCGCTGCACGGAGGGCGCCAGCCCGAGGGCGCGCACGATCCGGTAGTCGGGGCCGGGGGAGAAGAAGCCGGTGCAGGAGACGGTCAGCACGTGGGTGACGTCCGCCGGTCCGAGACCTTCCGCATTCCGGAGAGCCTGGTCGGCGACCCGGAGCGACAGCGCGGTCGCCTCCCGTTCGTAGACCTGGTTGCGCACTCCCGTCGTCGGGTTCAGGAAGCGGCCCGTCTCCGCGTCGAAGAACACGGAGTCGCCGTCGGCCGACGGGCCGTCCCACTCGGTCAGCGCGCTGTGGCGGCGCTCGATGCCGGAGGAGTCGAAGGCCGCGGCGACCAGGCGCTTCCCGAGGCGGCTGCGGTCGGGCTGCCCGGCCAGGGCGTCACGGACCTCCGCCTGGTGCAGCGTGGTGGCGGGGACGGCGGTCTCGAGCGAACGCATCGTGACGCTCATGCGTGCTCCTCCCCATCAGCGGGGCGAGGCGTCGAGGAGTCGGGCCCCTCCCCGCGGGCGCGCGTCGCCTGCTCGATGTCCTCGACCCCGGGGATCGCAGCGGTGCGGGTGAAGCTCTCGCGCAGGGCGTCCACGCCGCGTTGCGGCTCCGCCCGGTCCTGCAGCTCCTGACGGCGACGCCGCACCTCGGCAGGGTCGATGCCCATGGCCTCGGCGCGATGCGTCTCGAGCGCCGGATCGCACGCCCCGTCCCGGTTGAAGGACCACATGAGCATGGGATCGCCGAGCGGGAGATCCTGATCGCCGCCCAGGTCATGGCGTCCCGTGTGCCAGGTGTGCCAGGTCTTGCCGTAGGAGTTCAGCAGTTCGGTCATCAGCTGCTGCTCGGCGGCGGCTGGGAGACCCGGGGCGATCAGCTGCCCGGAGAGGACCTCGTAGTTGTGCGGGTGCCAGTGGTCCTTCTCCTCCTCCGGCAGCGTCGCGAACAGGCTCCCCGAGACGATGTACTCGATGCCGATGAGGTTCGCGTCGCCGGTGTTGCCGTCGAACAGGACGCACTGGATGAGGTCGTCACCGACCACCTTGCAGTAGTGGTGGGCCTCCATCTGCATGCTCGGCTCGTGCTTCGCGGGATGGAAGCCGACGAGGTAGGCGTCGAACCCCCGCAGCGGCGGCGTGGACTGCAGCGCCCGGGCACCGAGCTGCAGAGCCCGGAAACGCACGCCTTCGGGACGGCCGGCAGGGCGGAGCGGGGACTGTCGTGAGGGGATGCCGAGTTCCATGGAGCCTCCTGGGAACGCTGACCCGAGCGGTGCACGGGGTGCGCATCACGGCGATGGGCCCCGGCACCGGGTGCGGGGAAGGCGGCGAGGCCCACGGGACAGCCTGTTCTGCTGTGCACGCTACGCCAGCGGCGATGGCGTCTCCATGGTTCTGACCGTTCGGATCGGTGGGAGCCGGGAGCAGAGCGCGGGCTCCTCCCCCCGCTCGCGCCGTGCGATGGTCCGCTTCTTCCGTGGCTTCTGCAAGGGGGCTGACCGCTCGGATCGAGCCGTTGCCAGCTGCTCGTGGCCGGTCCTAGCGTCGAGGCCACGAGCAGATGGCTCGACCGGCCCACGGACCGGTGACCAGGAAGGGAGTTCCATGATGGCTGATCAGAACAATCCCGGACAGTTCGGCAACCGGAACGACACCGAGAAGCAGGCCCAGAAGGGCGGTCAGCAGAGCTCGGGCAGCTTCGGTGAGGCCAATGCGGCGGATCCGAGCCAGGCCGGTCGCAAGGGCGGCCAGAGCTCCTGAGGCTCCAGGAGCGCGGCCACAGCGCTCCCCACGAACGGGAAGGGGACGGCCCGTCGGCCGTCCCCTTCGCCATGCCCGCACTCCCCGTGGCTCGCGACGCTCGCGGCAGGGGCCGATCAGCCCGGGATCCGCACCACCAGATCGATCTCCACCAGGATGTTCGCCAGCTCGGAGCCGACGGTGGTGCGCGCCGGGAACGGCTCGGTGAAGAACTCCCGGTACGCCTCGTTGAACGCCGGCGCATCGGCGAGATCGGCCAGGTGCACGGTGGCCTTCAGCGCGTCGTCGAGAGTGGCGCCGCGTTCGGCGAGCACCGCCTGGAGGTTCCGCAGCACCTGCCGGGTCTGCTCGGCGACCGAGTCCGCGACCTCCCCGGTGGCCGGATCCTGGGGGCCGAACCCGGCCGTGAACAGCAGATCGCCGCTCACGATCGCCTGGCTTTACGGGCCCGCGGGCTGTGGGGCGCGGTCGGTGCGGAGGGCTTCCCTGTGAGTCATGATTCTCCTCGTCGTGATGGATGGTGCGCGGAAGCGGCAGGGGTGGGCCCCTGCCGGGCCGACGGGGCCGCGCGGAGTGCACCGTCGGAGCGTGGGGCGGCCGCGCCGTCCGGGGCCGGGCGGCCGGGTGCGGCGCGCAGACCTCGACCGGGCAGCTCACCGGTGAGCCGGCCGCCCGCGAGCACGTGCCGGCCGGCCACGAGCACGTCCTCGATCCCCACTGCGAGCGCCAGCGGGTCCTCGTAGGTGGCACGATCGGCGACGGTCGCAGGATCCACCAGCACCAGATCCGCCAGGGACCCAGCGGCGACGACACCGCGATCACCGAGGTGGAAGCGCTCCACCGCGCCCCGGGAGAGGTGCTGCGCGGCCTGCGACCAGTCCAGGAACCCGTGCTCGCGCACGTAGGTGCCGAGGTAGGAGGCGAAGGTGCCGCGGGCGCGCGGATGCGGATGCGCGCCGACGAAGATCCCGTCGGACCCTCCCAGGTGGCGCGGATGGGCCAGCAGCCGCCCCAGTTCCTGCACCGGGCGCTGCTCGCGCACCGCCATCACCACGTTCACCTCGAGCGCGGAGGCGGCCAGGAGGTCCAGCGCCGCCTCGATCGGATCGGTGCCGCGGCGGGCGGCGACCTCGGCCAGGGTGAGGCCATGCGCCCAGGCGTGCTCCGGCGCCGCGACGTGGGCGAGCGTGATCAGCTCCGGCCAGTCAGGGCCGAGGCTCGGATGGTGGGCCACGCCGGGGAACCAGTCGCGGCGCAGCAGCTCGCGCTGGGCAGGGTCGCGCAGCAGGGCGCTCGCCGCGGCCGGGTCCATCACGTTCAGCGACGGCGGCAGCAGCGTCATACCCAGCAGGGAGCATCCGCGCGTGTACGGGTAGGCGTCGAAGCTCGCGTCCACCCCCTCGCGGGCGAGGAGGTCCATCAGCCGTGCGGCCTCCTCGGCCCGGGTATGGAAGTGGGAGATGTGCACCGGAACCCCGGCGGCGCGGCCGATGCGGGCCGCTTCCTCGACCCCCACCTGCGAGTTCTCCTCGTAGCCACCGCGCATGTGCGTCACGTACGGCAGCCCGGCCCGGGCGAGCGGAGTGCACAGCGCCGCGATCTCGTCGGCGTCCGCGAACAGGCCCGGGGTGTAGTCCAGACCCGTCGAGAGCCCCACCGCCCCGTCGGCCACCGCCTGCGCGACCAGCGCCGTCATCGCGGCGCGCTCCTCGGGTCCGGCCGGGCGCTCGGCGCGGCCCATCACCTGGTGGCGCACGGTCCCCGCCGGCACCAGATAGGCGACGTTCAGCGGCACCGTGCCGTCGTAGGTGGACAGCAGGCCCGCCACCGACCCTCCCGCGAAGGAAGGGTGGGGGCCGTTGATCGCCGCGAAGTACTCGCTCGCCCAGGCACCGTCGCCGGGGGCGTAGGAGACCCCGTCCTGCCCGCCGATCACGCTGGTGATCCCCTGCCGCAGCAGCGCCAGCTGCACCTCGGGCTCGAACACGGCGCCCTCGGCGTGCGAGTGCGCATCGACGAACCCGGGCATCACCAGGCGGCCGTCGGCCTCGAGCACCCGCGCGTCCCGGGCACGGCCCGGGTCGATGCGGCCGACGGCGGTGATCCGCTCACCCTCGACGAGCACGTCGGCCCGCACCGCACCGCCGGGGGTGACGACCTGGCCGCCGCGGATCAGCACCGCCTGCATCGAACTGCCCTCCCGCATGCTCAGAAGAACGTCTCGACGGCCTCGTGCACCGTGGCGGTGCCGGGGTCGAGCACGGGGATCAGCCGCCACTTGTCGAAGGCGGTGCAGGGATGGGACAGCCCGAGCGTGATCACGTCGCCGACGGCCAGCTGCGCACCGGTGTGGCGGAGGAAGGCGTGCTGATCGTTCAGCGCCGTGATCTCGCCGTCCAGCGGGCGCTCCCACCCGCCGAGCTCGGCGGCGACGCCGAGCGGGACGGGCAGCCCCTCGTCGTAGGGGACGTCCCGCTTGCCGGCATCGAGCAGGGCGAGCCCCGGTTCGGGCGTGGAGACCACCCGGGCGTGGGCGCGCATCGCCGGCAGCAGCGCCTCCTCCTCGGCGAGGTCCCGGGTGGTGTCCAGCGGGGAGATGCCGCGGTAGAAGCCGGAGTCGTGGACGATGTACGCCCCCGAGCGGAGGATCCTGCGCATCCCCGTCAGCGGGGCGAATGCGTCGGCCACCAGATCGAAGTAGGCGCTGCCGCCCGCGCTCACCCAGGGGGTGCCCTCGACCAGCGGCCGCAGCGACTCGGCGAGGGCGGCGAGGCGCTCGCAGTAGGCGGAGACTGCGGCGAGTGCGGTGGGGGAGCGGTCGTGGGCGATCGCGCCCTCGTACCCTGCCGCACCGAGCAGACGCAGCACCGGTGAGGCGGCGACGCGCCCGCCGACCTCCCGGGCCGTCGCCTCGTCGCGCGCCCCGGTGCGGGCCCCGTCGGCCCCCAGCTCCACCAGCACCCCGAGACGGGAACCGGCCGGCAGCTCCCGCTCGAGCAGGTCGATCGTGGCGAGGCCGTCCACCCAGCACACCAGCTCCTGCTCGGGATGCTCCGCCAGGTGCGCGGCGAGGCGGCGCAGCAGCGCGGGGTCGGTGCACGTGTTCGCCAGCTGCACCGTCGCCACGCCCTCCCGCAGCGCGAGATCCGCCTGCCAGCCCGTGGCGACCGTGATCCCGGTGCAGCCGGCCGCGAGCTGCCGCCGCCACAGCACCGGTGCCATGGTGGTCTTCCCGTGCGGCATCAGCTCGAGGCCGCGCTGCGCCGTCCAACGCGCCATGACCTCCAGGTTGTGGGAGATCGCCTGGTCGTCGAGCACCAGCAGCGGGGTGGAGAAGGCGCTCAGCGGTGCCTCGAGCGCGGTGATCGGCCGGCCGACGAGCTCGACGGGGAAGGACTTGTGCTGCGGCTGGACGGTGCGTTCGGCGGCCGGCCCTGCAGGGGACGGGACGTGCTCGGACATCGATGGCCTCGCTCGGCTCGGGGAAGAGTCGTCTGCGAGTCTCCGTCATCGCGGTGGCCGGGTTCAATCCGTGCACACGCAGGGAGATGATCGCACGCTGCTCGGGAGCCCTCGTCCTCACCTCCCCTCGAAGCCCGGTTCCCTCTTCTCGAGGAACGCGGCGGTGCCCTCGGCCTTGTCGTCGGTCGTGAACAGCAGCGTCTGCGCGAGCTTCTCCAGCAGCAGCCCGGTGCGCTGATCGGTGTCGTGGCCCGGGGCGATCACCATCTTGGCCAGACGGATCGCGAGCGGCCCCTTGGCGAGGATCGTCCGCATGGTGCGCGCTGCGGTCTCCAGCAGGTCCGCGGCGGGCACCACCTCGGTCACCAGGCCGTATCGTTCGGCCTGCTCGGCGGTCAGCGCCCTGCCGGTGAGGATCATCTCGAGCGCCCTGCCGGTGCCGACCAGGCGGGACAGGCGCTGGGTGCCGCCGGCGCTGGGCAGCACACCGAGCCCCACTTCGGGCAGGCCCATCCGTGCCCCGTCGGCGGCGAGGCGGAGGTCGCAGCTCATCGCCAGCTCCAGCCCGCCGCCCATCGCCACGCCGTTCAGCGCGGCGAGGGTGGGCTTGGGGAAGTCCTGGATCCGGTCGAAGAGACGCTGCATGGGGCTCGCGAGCCCCTCGGCCAGGTCCCAGGAGGCGACCTCGGAGATGTCGGCGCCCGCGGCGAACGCCTTCTCGCCGCTGCCGGTGAGGATCACACCCTGCACCCGGTCGTCGGCCTCCCAGGCATCGAGCACGGCGGCGAGCTCGGCGAGCAGGGCGGCGTTCAGCGCGTTGCGCTGCTCCGGGCGGTGCAGGGTGAGGGTGCCGATGCGGTCCGTCACCGCGGTGCGGAGGAGGGTCGGGGGAGGGGCCTGCGGATCCGTCATGGTGCTGGTGCTCTCTGCTCGGGGCCGGGATGTGCGGGACCGGGGTCAGGCCATGGTGAGCCCGCCGGAGACGGACAGGGTCTGACCGGTGATGTAGCGCGAGGCGGGGGAGGCGAGGAACGCGACGGCGTTGGCGAGGTCCTCCGGCTGGGCGAGGCGGCGCAGCGGGATCGCCCGCTCCAGCGCGCTGCGCAGCTTCGGACTGTCCTCGGAGATGCTGGCGAACAGCGGGGTGTCCGCCGGGCCGGGGCAGACCACGTTCGCGGTGATCCCGGCGCGGGCGCTCTCCCGGGCGAGGGTCTTGGTGAAGGCCACGATCCCGCCCTTGCACGCCGAGTACACCGCTTCACCGCTCGAGCCCACCCGGGCCGCGTCGGAGGCGATGTTCACCACCGTGCCGTGGCCCTGCTCTGTCATCACGCGCACCACCGACTGGCTGCAGTGCAGGGTGCCGTAGAGGTTGACCGAGATGATGCGGTCCCACAGCGCCGGGTCCTGCTCCAGGAACGGGCCCACCTTGTCCCAACCGGCGTTGTTGACCAGCACATCGATCCGACCGAACCGGTCCATCACCTGGGCGGTCATGGCATCCACGCTGGCCCGGTCCGTGATGTCCACGTGCACGGCGAGGCTCCGGCCGCCGAGCTCCTCGGCGGTACGGCGGGCGGCCCCCTCGTCGAGGTCGGCGACCACCACCACGGCGCCCTCGGCGGTGAGCCTGGTGGCGATGCCCCTGCCGATGCCGCCGGCGGCGCCGGTGACGAGGCAGATGCGGCCGGTGAGGTCCTGGGCGTCGGCGGCGGGGGCCGGGGTCTCGGTCATGACGGTTCTCCTCGGATCGGATGGGGTGGTCACGGGGCGAGCTCGCGGTCCACGGTGTGGCGGGCGATGACGAGCTTCATGATCTGGGCGGTCCCGTCGCCTATCTGCAGCCCGAGCACGTCCCGCAGCCGCTGCTCGATGGGGCGGTCGGTGAGGTAGCCGTACTGGCCGTGGCTGAGCAGGCACTGGTGGATCACCTCGTACGCGGTCTTCGGCGCCCACCACTTGCACATCGCGGCCTCCTTGGTATGCGGCAGTCCGGAGTCCTTCAGCCAGAGGGTCCTCTGGCACAGCAGACGCGCGGCCGACAGCAGCGTCTCCGCCTCGGCCAGCGGGAAGGCGACACCCTGGAAGGTGCTCAGCGGCTGGTCGAAGGCGGTGCGGGTGCCGGTGTACTCCCAGGTCTCGTCGAGGGTGACCTGCGCCGCGCCGATCACCTGCAGGCCGATCAGCGCGCGGGAGAAGTCGAAGCCCTGCATCACCTGGGTGAACCCGGTGCCGAGCTCGCCCAGCAGGTTCTCCTCGGAGATCCAGGTGCGGGTGAAGTCGATGAACCCCCGCCCCACCGCGCGGGTCCCCATGTCGGGGGCGCGCCGGCGCTCGATCCCGTCGCGGTCCAGCTCCACCAGGAAGGCGCTGATCCCCTTGCCGCGGCGTCCCTGCGCGGTGCGGGCGAACACGACGGCGGCGCTCGCGTCCATCGCGAAGGACATCGACTTGCTGCCCTCGAGCACCCAGCCGCCGCGCTGGGGGCGTGCCGTCATCGAGGGGCTGCCGGCGTCGGACCCGGCGCCCGGTTCGGACAGCCCGATCGCCACCAGCTCCTCGCCGCTGGTGATCCGTGGGATCCAGCGCGCCGCGAGCTCGGGGCGGGCGTTGCGCACCAGCACCTGCCCCACCAGTGAGCCGATGATCTGGACATAGGCGACGGTGAGGTCGCCGCGGGCGATCTGCTCGGCGATCATGCCGGAGGTCAGGGCGCGTTCGTCGCGTCCGCCGAGCGCCGACGGGAGCTCGGGGGCGATCAGCCCGAGCTCGCCCATCTGTCGGCGCAGCTGCGGGGCGATGGTGCGCTCCTGCTCCCGCTGCCCGATGTCGGGAGCGATCTGGGCGGCGACCTCGGCGGCCGCGTCGATGTAGCCCTGCATCACGTCGTCGATGACGAAATCCATGGGGCCTCCTTCGGCGAGGGATGGTCCGGCGGCGGTCCTAGACGAGGTCGCCGAGCAGGTCGGTGTAGCGGTCGCGGTGCTCGGGCAGGATCGCGGTGGACAGCAGCAGTGCGGTCTGGCCGCGCAGGAACTCCTCGAAGGTCATCCGCGGGGCGAAGTACCAGTGCTTCAGCGCCCACGAATGGGCGACCGTCAGCAGGTCGTAGCTGAAGATCCCGGCATCGATCGGGCGCAGCAGACCCTGCTCGACGGCGGCGTCGACGGCGCTGCGCAGGGGCTCGACGGTCCGGATCTCGAGGTCCTTGACGACGCCGCGGCCCGCCTCGCCCAGGGTGTTCGCCTCGCGATACGTGAGCATCACGGCCTGGCGGTGCTCCCGGATCACGGTGCAGTAGGCGGCGAAGGCCCCGGCGATCTGGCGCACCGGGTCCTGCTCCGGCTCGAGCGCCTCGGCCAGCAGGCGCCGCATCTCGTCGAGCACGCCCTCGGTGACGGCCTGCACGAGCTCCTGCTTGCTCGCGAAGTACCGGTAGATGAGGCCGACGGAGACCCCGGCCTCGTCGGCGATCGCCTGCATCGACACGGCGGGGGAACCGCTGCGCTCCATCAGCGGCACGGCCGCACCCAGGATCTGCCGACGGCGCGCATCGGAGCGCGCGGCACGGGCCGCCTCCTGGGGAACGATGGCTGCGTCGTGTCGGAGCACGCCCCTCCTCCCGGTGCCGGAGCACCACGGGCGACGCGGATGGAACGCCGCTCAGCGGAAGTGAATGGTCATTCACTCGTGAGTGTGGTGCGGGTCACCTGGGTGTGTCAAGGGCGTCGGCCGCCGTGCCCGGCTCGGCCGCCGTGCCCGGCTCGAAGGGGGCGGCGCGACGCGTGCCCCGTGCCCGGGTGCGTCAGCAGGGCACGGAGGCCCGGGGCTCGGCGGGCACCGCCGTCGCGGCCCGTCGCGCCTGCCGACGGTGCACCGCGAAGGACCAGCCCGCGACTCCCAGACCCAGCACCGCGAGCACCACGCCGGTCCAGGCCGGGGCGAGCAGGCCCCAGCCGGCGGCGAGCACGGCCGCGCCGAGCGCCGCGCCCAGGGAGTTGCCGATGTTCAGCGCGGAGTGGTGCAGGGCGGCCGCCAGCGACGGGGCGTCGGGGGAGGCGTCCAGCAGGAACAGCTGCAGCGAGGGTCCCATCAGCTGCGAGGTGATCGCGATCGCGAGCAGCAGCGCCATCCCGGCGATCGCGCTGTGGGCCACGAGGGCGAACACGGCCAGGGTGAGGGCCATGCCGATCAGGCCCAGGAAGATCGTGCCGTAGATGCTGCGGTCCGTGAGCCGCCCGGCGAGGATGTTGCCCAGCGTCATGCCCAGGCCGAACACGAACAGCGCCACCGGCACCCCGCGCTCGCCGAGACCCATCACACCGGGCACGATCTCGCCGATGTAGCTGTACACGGCGAACATGCCGCCGAAGCCGATCGAGCCGATGCCGAGGGCGAACCACACCTGGCCGCGGCGCAGCGCACCGAGCTCGCCGCGGATCGAGTTCGTCGAACCGTTCCCCTCGGGCTCGGGGACGAGCCGCCAGATCGCCAGGGTGGTCGCGGCAGCGATCACCACCACGATCACGTAGGCCGAGCGCCATCCGATGCTCTGGCCGAGCGCGGTCGAGGCCGGGACGCCGAGCATGGTCGCGATGGTCAGCCCCAGCATCACCAGCGACACCGACCGTGCGCGCCGGCCGGGCGGGGACAGGCGCGAGGCGACCAGCGAGGCGACGCCGAAGTAGGCGCCGTGGGGGAGCCCGGCGATCAGGCGCGAGCTGGCCAGGGTGCCGTAGTCGGAGGCGGCCGCCGAGAGCAGGTTCCCCAGGCCGATCAGCCCCACCAGCAGCACCAGCAGGCGGGCGCGCGGGATCCGCACCGCCGCGATCGTCACCAGCGGTGCGCCGATCACCACGCCGAGCGCGTACAGGGTGATCAGCATGCCGGCGCGCGGGATCGAGACGCCGAGGTCATCGGCGATCTGCGGCAGCAGACCCATGCTCGCGAACTCGGTGGTCCCGATCGCGAAGGCGCCCAGCGACATCGCCAGGATCACCAGGCGCAGCCGCCCGGGGGACAGCGGGGCGTGCGGTGTCGACGGGTAGGACATGAGGGGAGCCTCCAGCGCGGGTCGGGACGGACACGCTGCCGACGCTGGTAGCGGTGAGATCCCGACGATCCTACGGGCGCGGGCGCGGTGATGACCAGGGAGGGTGAGGCATCTGATCAGCGGCTGGACTCCGTGGGGCCCGCGCGCCACCGACGGGTCGATGCGCCACCCCTGGACCTGAATCGTTCTGCACTGCCACCCTGGTGGTACGTGCGCGAGAGCGTGCTCGCGCACTCCGCGACAGGAGGGCTCCGATGGCGACGATCCCCCGCACCATGCAGGCCGTGCGACTGATGGGCCATGGCGGCCTGGACCAGCTCGTGCACACCCGTGAGGCGCGCACCCCCGACCCGGCACCGGGGGAGGTGCTCATCGACGTCCACGCCTGCGGCATGAACAACACCGACATCTGGGTGCGCGAGGGCGCCTACGGCAGCGAGACCGATCCCTCGGAGGTCTCCACTTGGCGGCGCGGCCGCTCCACCCTCAGCTTCCCGCGCATCCAGGGCGCGGACATCGTCGGCCGCATCGTCGCCGTCGGCGGCGGCGTGAGCCGGGACCGGATCGGGCAGCGGGTGATGGTCGACTTCAGCCTCTACCACCGCGCCGAGGGCGACGAGTCCCTGGCGGACATCGACTACATCGGCCACGGCCGCGACGGCGGCTACGCCGAGTACGTCGCGGTCCCGGCGGCCAACGCCTACGAGATCACCGCCGACATCCCCGACGCGGGCCTGGCCACGTTCTGCTGCGCCTACCTCACCGCGGAGCAGATGCTCGACCGCGCCCGCCTCGCCGACGGGGAGAACATACTGATCACCGGCGCCTCGGGCGGCGTCGGCTCGGCCCTGATCCAGCTCGCCCGGGTGCGCGGCGCGATCCCCTACGCGGTCACCAGTCCCGGCAAGGAGCAGGCGCTGCGCGACATCGGCGCCGAGGACGTGGTGCTGCGCGGCGGCGAGGACCTGGTCGGCGACGTGGCCCGCACCGTCGGCGGCCCGGTCGACGTGGTCGCCGACCTGGTGGGCGGGGAGATGTTCAACGATCTGCTGCGGATCCTGCGCCCGGAGGGCCGGTACGCCACCGCCGGCGCGATCGGCGGGCCAGTGGTGCAGCTGGATCTGCGCACCATGTACCTCAAGCATCTCGAGCTGCACGGTTCCTCCCAGGGCACGCGCACGGCCTTCCGTCGGCTGGTGGGTCACATCGAGGCGGGGAGGATCCGCCCGCTGCTGGATCGCACGTTCCGGCTCTCGCAGCTGCACGAGGCCCAGCGCACCTTCATGAGCAAGACCTACATCGGTAAGCTCGTGGTCGTGCCGGACCGGCACTGGGACTCGGTGGGGGCGCCCCATGCGCCGTGAACGCAGCATCGAGCTGATCGACACCCAGTCCGGCGGGGACGTCTCCCGCATCGTCACCTCCGGCATCGAGCCGCTGCCGGGCCGGAACGCGCTGGAGAAGGCCCGTTACCTGCAGGCCGAGGGCGACGGTCTGCGGCGCCTGCTGCTGTCGGAGCCCTATGGCGACCCCGCGATGTCGGTGGACCTCATCGTCGAACCGGGGCATCCCGAGGCGCAGGCCGGCTACATCATCATGGAGGCGATGGGGTACCCGATGTACTCCGGCTCCAACACCATCTGCGTCGCGACCGCCCTGCTGGAGAGCGGGACGATCGAGATGGTCGAGGGGCTGCAGCGCATCGTGCTGGAGTCCCCGGCAGGACTGGCCCGCATCAGCGCCCGCAACGCCGACGGACGCGTTGAGTCGATCACCACCCAGGGCGAGCCCGCCTACGTCGCCGAACGCGGACTGGGCGTGGAGGTGCCCGACCACGGCCGGGTCGAGTTCGACCTCGTCTGGAGCGGTGCCTACTACGCGATGATCCGCGCCGCCGACCACGGCTTCGAGCTCACGCCCGACGAGCAGATCGCGCTGACCGCGTTCGGCGACGCCTTCGTGCGCGCCGCCCGGCCCGGCCTGCGCCAGGAGCATCCCTCGCTCGGCGACGTGGGGCCGCTTCCGTTCGTGCACTTCATGGGCCGGGTGCGCACCCTGGAGAACGGCGCGGTCGAGTCCCGTTCGGCCACCTACGTGCATCCTGGGGTGATCTGCCGCAGCCCCACGGGCACCGGGACCTCCGCACGGCTCGCGCTGATGGCGGGGCAGGGCGACCTCGCCCCCGGGGACACGCTGGAGACGATCTCCCCGCGCGGCAACCGCTTCGTCGGCACCGTCCTGGAGGAGACTATGGTGGGGGACTTCCCGGCATGGAACTCCACGATCACCGGCAGCGCCCGGCTGATGGCCCGCTCCCGCGTGACCGTGGATCTCGACGACCCGCTGGTGGACGCCTCGGACCTGGAGCAGCTGCTGCGCCCGTGACGGCATCGCCGACGGGTCGGTCGGTCTGCCCGGTCACCCTTCGCCGTGCAGATGGTCAGCCTGGTCGACGCTCGGGCAGGCGATGACGAGGGAACCGAGGGAGCCGAGGGCGCTGAGTGGGCTGAGGGCGCTGAGTGGGCCGAGGGCGCTGAGGGGGCCGAGGACCCTGGGGGCGGTCAGGGTGCCGAGTGCGGAGGCGGCCGGGCGTCAGCAATGTCGCGGCCGCTGTGCGGGGCGTCCGCGTTCCCGTGCCGAGGCCCCGGGCGTTAGGAGAATTGCGGATTCGCAAGTCTCCTAACGCTCGAGGCGGGGTCGCCTGACGCGGCCGGTTCCGCCTGACGCGGCCGGTTCCGCCTGGCTCCGCCGGTTCCGCCTGGCGCCGACGACTCCGCCTGGCTCCGCCGGTTCCATCTGGCGCCGACGACTCCGCCTGACGCCGCCGGTTCCGCCTGGCGCCGATGGTCTCGATCGCGGACCCTGCGGGGATGCCGGTACTGTGCAGAGGAGCCGGTCGCAGCGGACCGGCATCCCGTGCCTCCCACGATGTCGTGCACGGGCCGTCGAGTCAGGAAGCCCCATGGACCACATCACCGTCGCCGGCCATCCCGATCCGATCCCCGCCTCGCCCGTCGCCGCCAGCCTCCTGGAACAGCGGCTCGAGAGCGTGCGGGAGACCCGCGGCGCCGCAGCCGCCGACAACCTCGAGCAGCTGGTCGGTGCCCGGATCGGTCAGGAGCTGTCGGAGGGCATGCCCAGCATCGATCTGGCGACCATGCGCTCGATCGTCGACTTCGTCGAGACTCCGGCCGAGGACGAGGACCTCTCCGGCGTGGGCCGTCTCGTCCAGGGCCTCCGTGACAAGGCCGCCCAGCGCGGCAAGCAGATCATGGGCTGAGGGGCGGGGCCCGGCGCGGCCCCAGCGCGGGACCTCCCTCTATGAACCCATGGTTCCCCTTATGGGGTTCATTAGTTACGGTAGCCGGATGATCCTCACCGGCCTCGTCCTCGGCGCCGCGCTCGGCTATGTGCTGCAGCGGTCCCGGTTCTGCGTCACCGGCGCGTTCCGTGACCTGTACATGGCCCGCTCGGCGCGCTACTTCGTCCCCTTCCTCCTCGCCATCGCGATCCAGGCCATCGGCGTCGCGGCCCTGACCGGCGCAGGCGTCATCGCCCCGGAGGCGGCCTCCTTCGCCCCGCTGGCCGTGATCGGCGGCGGACTGCTGTTCGGAGTCGGCATCATCATGGCCGGCGGCTGCGCGACCGGCACCTACTACCGCGCCGGCGAAGGGCTCATTGGCTCCTGGGTGGCGCTGGTGTTCTACGCGCTGTTCGCCGCGGTCATGAAGTACGGCCCTCTCGGCGGGTTCACCGAGGCGGCCCGCGCCCGCACGGTCGGCGACGCGACCCTCCAGGAGACCCTCGGCGTGAGCGTCTGGGTGCCCACCGTCCTCTTCTCTGCCCTGGTCGCGGTGCTCGTGGTGCGCCAGGTGCGCAAGAACGCCGCTCATACTCCGGTGCGGCTCCCGGCCCGCCGCAGCGGCCTGGGCCATTACCTCGCCGACATCCCCTGGAGCCCCTGGGTGGGTGGCGTGCTGCTGGGGATCCTCGCGATCCTCGCCTGGGTGCTGTCCACCGCGGCGGGCCGCAACGGAGGCCTGGGCATCACCACCCCGTCGGCCAAGATCGTCACCTTCCTGTCCACCGGGGACGTGACCCTCGTGGACTGGTCCGTGATGCTCGTGCTGGGCATCCTGCTCGGCTCCTTCGTCGCCGCGAAGCTGACCGGTGAGTTCCGCTGGCGGGTGCCGGATGTGACCACCATCCTGCGCAGCGCCGGCGGCGGCGTCGCCATGGGCGTGGGCGCCGCGCTCGCCGGCGGCTGCACCATCGGCAACTCCCTGGTGGAGACCAGCCTGTTCAGCTACCAGGGCTGGGTCTCCTTCGCCGCGATCATGGCCGGCACCTGGGGCGCGGCCTGGTTCTTCCTGGTGCGCCCGCAGAAGGCCGCCGCCGCGAACCGGCCTGCCCCCGCCCTCACCCCGGCCGCCTGACTCCGTCCCGCCCGACCGCCCAGTCCGTCCCATCCCGCCCCGTCGGCCCCGATCGACCCGTCCGTCCCGACAGAGAGGACCTCCCATGCCCGCCTACACCCTCCAGACCAACGGCGCCGTCTGCCCCTTCCCGCTGATCGACGCGAAGAACGCCATGCAGCAGCTGAACGCCGGCGATGACCTGATTATCGGCTTCGACTGCACCCAGGCCACCGACTCCCTGCCCCAGTGGGCGGCCGAGGACGGTCACGAGGTGGTCGCCTTCGATCGCACCGGCGATGCCGGATGGACGATCACGGTGCGCAAGGGGGCGTGAGCCCGTAGCGTGGCAGGGGAGCTTCCCTCGACGACCGAGAGATCGGAGACCCCTGCCATGCCCGACGCCGAGCGCTGGGACGCCCTGCCGAAGCGGCTGCCCGACTGGTTCCACGACGCCCCGCTGGGCATCTTCATCCACTGGGGCGCCTACGCGGTCCCTGCGTGGGCGGAGCTCGGTGCCGAGCTCGGAGCGGCCGACGACGGCGCCGACCGGCTCACCCGCAACCCCTACGCGGAGTGGTACGCCAACACGATCCGCATCGAGGGGGCGCCGGCCGCCGAGCACCACCGCACCTTCCACGGCGATGCACCCTACGACGACTTCCTCGACCAGTGGCGACCGGACGCCTTCGACCCGGCCGCCTGGACGGAGCTCTTCCGTCGCGCCGGTGCGGACTACCTGGTGCTGACCACCAAGCACCACGACGGCATCACCCTGTGGGGCGCCCCCGGTACCGGGGAGCGGAACACCGTGCGGCGCGGACCCCGCCGGGACCTCGTCGGCGAGATCTCCGGCGCCGCCCGTGAGGTCGGGATGCGGTTCGGCGTCTACTACTCCGGAGGCCTGGACTGGCACGTACGGCCCACGGCGCCGCTCGTGGACGGGCTGGACGCGCCCGGTGCCGAACGACCCCGGGATGACGAGTACGGCAGGTACTGCAGCGCGCACCTGCGCGACCTCGTCGACCGCTACGGCCCGGACGTGCTCTGGAACGACATCGGCTGGCCCGAGGAGGACCTGCACTTCGGGCAGGGCGGGCTCGGCGAGCTGCTCGAGCACTTCTGCCGCGAGCGACCCGACGGTCTGATCAACGACCGCTTCTCCGGGGCCCACCACGACTTCGTGACCACCGAGTACCAGGCCGGGCAGGTGCCGGAGGGTGAGGCGTGGGAGAACTGCCGCGGCATCGGGAGCTCCTTCGGCTTCAACCAGCTCGAGGGTGAGGCCCAGTACCTCAGCGGCGCGCAGGTGGTGCGGCACGTGGTCGACGCCGTCGCGCACGGCGGCCGGGTGCTGCTGAACGTCGGCCCCCGGGCCGACGGCTCCCTGCATCCGCTGCAGGTGCGGGCGCTCGAGACGCTCGGCGCGTACATGGCCGAGCACAAGACCCACCTGGCCGGTGCCCGCGGGCTCGGCGCGCTGGAGATCCCGGGCGCGCACTGGGCGCGAGCGGTTCAGAAGGACGGGCGCTGCCACGTCCACGTCTCGGGGGAGGAGGGCGTGCTGCGGATCGCCGCGGCGGATCTCCCGCCCGGCTTCGACTGGCCGGCCGAGGGCGTCGAGCTGGTCCTCGGCGGCACGGACGCTCTGCCGACGGTGGTCACCGCGCTGGAGCGCTGAGCGGGGCCGAGCGGCTCACTCGGTGCGGTCCGCGAGCAGCTGTGCGGCGGTCACCGGTGCCTCACCGATGTCGCCCCGCTCGTGGAGCTCGGGCGGGTCGCAGGAGGTCAGCTCAGCTCACCCGCACCCGATGCTCCCCGGGCCCGGGCTCCAGCAGCACGGTTCCGCCCTCGCGGCGCAGCCGCTGGCGCCTGCCGTCGACCAGGTGCTCGACGTCCCGCTCCGGCGGGACCCAGAACTCGCTCGGCGCCTCGGCGTCCCGGCCCGTCCAGGCGGCGCGCCAGCCGCCGCCGGCCGAGGTGCCGCAGCGCAGGTCCCGGCCGGCCACGGCGCGAGGTCGCGGCCGACGCAGGACCTGCGCCGCCTCGCTCGTGGCGAAGCCCGGCTCCCAGCACCAGTAGAACCAGCTCCAGGCCCACCCGTCGAACATCTCCAGCTGCACCGCGGCGTGCCCGGCGATGCCCTCGTGCCGCCCGAACGCGCCCCATTCGCCGACGATCACCGGCACCCCGAGCCGCTGGGCGGTCTCCGCGGCGCGGAAGAAGATCGTGGTGATGCGGGTGTGGCTGGCCAGCGGCATCGCCTCGGTGTCCACCACGAGGTCGTATCCGTGGGGCGAGTACGCCCAGGCGGTGTCCGCCAGCGGCGGCATCGGGGCGGGGATGCCGATGTTGCCGAAGTAGTCGTGCTCGCGCAGGATCAGCCCGGTCGGGTCGGCGGCCCGCAGCGCCGGCACGACTTCCGAGTACATGGCGTGGATCGGGCCCTGCTCGAACTCGCTCAGCAGCGGGGCGAGCCGGTCCCCGAGGCGGCGGTGGAGGGCGGCGTCCTCGAGGTGGGAGAGCTGGGCGAGCTTCGCGGCCGGGTCCTCGAAGTCCGCCGCCACGGTCTCGAGGTCCTGCCCGGTGAGGTCCGCGAACTGCGCCAGGATCGCGCCGAACAGCTGCGGGGCGCCGGAGCCGGGCGTGGGCTCGTTGAGCACGTCGTACCCGAGCACCGCGGGGTGGGCGCCGAAGCGTTCGGCGAGCATCGCCCACATCGCCACGTACCGGGTGCGGATGCCCACCCCGTCGGCGGCGGGAGCGTCGGCCCAGAACGCGTCGAGGGCCTCGTGCACGGCGGGGGAGGAGAGGTACGCGTCCGACCACAGCGCGGTCTCCTCGAAGGGCTGCCGAGTCAGCGTGGCCCAGGCCGGGGCGCCGTCGCCGAACAGTTGGGAGAACAGGTCCTGGTGGCCGTCCAGGATCACCGCGAGGCCGGCGGCGTGAAGCTGATCGAGCTGCGCGCCGAGCCAGCGCAGATGCTCCTCGCAGTACTCACCCGGCGCGGGTTCGACGGCCGCCCACAGCACGCCCAGCCGCACGCTGTCCAGGCCGATCTCCTGCAGCTGCGCGATGTCGCCCGTGGTCCAGCGCCCGCGGAACGCCGACGGCTCGGAGGCTGCGCGCGTCCCCTTCTCGACCAGGTTGATGCCGTGCAGGATGCGCTGTCGGCCGTGCTCGTCGACGAGCACCGACCCTTCCGTGGACATCGTCATCCCGTGTCTCCTCCGCCTCGTGGCCGTCCGGCTGCGGTGTCGTCACCGTAGCCGCGCCCGGAGGCGGATGCGACAGATGTCGGGGAAGTCGTCGACGGGAGTGCTCAGCGGGACTCGATGCCGCTGGGGGAGTTCTCCCGGATCCAGGCCTCGACCTCGGCGGCCGGGCCGGAGAAGGCGACGATCGGATCCCACCTCGACTCACCACCGGGAGGGCCGGCGATGCTGCGCCCGGAGGTGCCCCGGGGGCCGGGCGTTAGCAGAATTGCGGATCCGCACATTCGCTAGTGAGCCGGGGTGTTGGTCGGGGTGCGTCGGCTCGGGGGCTACGGGAATTGCGGATCCGCACATTCGCTAACGGGCCGGGAGGTGGGCCACACCGGCGGCCCTGCCCCGTCGGGGCGCCCGTGTGTACGATCGACAGCCAGTCCGGCATTGCAGCGTCGCGATCGCCTTCCCGCACCTCGTGAAAGACGTCGACCCCACGCCGTGTACTCCCTCCTGCTCGCGATCATCTACATCGCCTTCATCAGCCTCGGCCTGCCCGATTCCCTGGTCGGTGCGGGCTGGCCCGTGATGCACCAGGACCTCGGCGTCCCGGTGGCCTTCGCCGGCATCATCACGATGATCATCGCGATGGGAACGATCGTCTCGAGCCTCGCCTCCGAACGGGTTACCCTCCGCTTCGGGGCGGGCGTGGTCACTGCGGTCAGCGTCGCCATGACGGCCGCCGCCCTGGTGGGGTTCTCGTTCTCCGACCAGTTCTGGATGCTGTGCCTGTGGGCGATCCCGTACGGGCTCGGCGCCGGTGCGGTCGACGCGGCGCTGAACAACTACGTCGCGCTGCACTACGCCGCCCGGCACATGAACTGGCTGCACAGCTTCTGGGGCGTGGGCGCCTCGATCAGCCCCTTCGTGATGAGCTACGCGATCTTCTCCGGGCACGGATGGCCCAGCGCCTACTTGGCGATCGGTCTGGTGCAGGCGGCGCTCACGCTCGCGCTGCTGCTCAGCATCCCGCTGTGGGGCAAGGTCGATGCGGCCCGGTCCCGCAGCCGGACCGTGGAGACCCATGACCTCTCCGAGGACGCCCCCGCCCAGAGGGGCAGCGCCCCCGTGCCGCTGATGACGGCGCTGCGGGTGCCCGGCGTGGTGCTCATCCTGCTGGCGTTCTTCGCCTACTGCTCGCTCGAGAGCACCGCCCTGGTGTGGTCGGCGACGTACATGGTCTCCGAGCGCGGGGCGCCTCCGGCCGCAGCCGCCATGCTCGGTGCGCTGTTCGTGCTGGGCCTGACCGCCGGGCGCTTCCTGGCGGGCTTCCTCGCCGATCGGCTGGGGGACCGGACCATGATCCGCGGCGGGTTCCTCGCGATCGGTCTCGGCTCCGTGCTGCTCCTGCTGCCGCTGCCCACGGACGTGGTGGGCTTCGTGGGCCTGGTCATCGTGGGTCTGGGCTCTGCACCCGTGTACCCGGCGATCATCCACTCCACGCCGGGCAATTTCGGCCGACGCAACTCGCAGGCCATCATCGGCATCCAGATGGCCTCCGCCTACGTGGGCTCCACCCTCGCCCCGCCGCTGTTCGGTGTGCTCTCGGCCTGGACCGGCATGTGGGTCTTCCCCGTGTTCCTCGCTGTGCTGATGGCACTGGGCCTGGCGATGTCCGAGCGGCTGAACCGGGTGGTGCCGGCGGCGGGGCGGGCCTGACCCGGCACCGGGACCCTCGCGCACGTGTCCCCCGCGACAGAGCCCGCGAACCTCTCAGACCCTCTCCACCGCGTGCACCGTCCCGGCGAGGTCGGCGAACACGAGGAGCTCGGCGAAGGCCGTGCCGCGGGCGAGGACCGGCGCGTTCGCGATGCGGGTGATCTTCTCGACCGCCCCGGAGGCGAGGTCGACGGCGCTGATCAGCCCGGAATGGCTCGCGGCGTAGACGACGTCGTCCACGAGCACGAAGCCCTCGTCCAGGATCCGCTCGGCGGTCCGGTGGCTCGCCAGCTCCGCGCCGGTCGCCGGGTCGAGCCGCACCACCCGTCCGCGCTCGTCGGCCATGACCAGGTCGCCGGCCGCGGTGACGGCTTCGCGGGCGTACTGGAAGGACCCCTCGAACCGCCAGCGGATGCTGCCGTCACCGGGGTCGAGGCACTGGGTGTCCGCGATCCCGGAGACCAGGACGCCGCCGTCCGGCAGCACGGTGATCGCATCGTTCCAGGGCCCGTAGATGAAGCGCTGGTAGCTGCCCACCTTGTCCGTCACCGACCTCGTCCACACGGACTCCCCGGTGCGGGCGTCCAGGGCGTGGGCGGCGCCGTCGCCGACGCCGAGGTAGACATGCGTCCCGTCCGTGGCGGGCGCGCCCATCGAGGTGGCCGGCAGCTCGGCGGTCCACAGCGCCGTCCCGGAGCTCGCGTCGATCGCGTGCAGCGTCGTGCCCGCGCAGGCCAGCAGCACCTGCGCGCCGTCGATCTCGCCGCGGCCAGGGTCCGCGCCGAACGGGCCGCCCGTCGCATAGCGCCACTGCACGGAGCCGTCCGCCGCGAGCCGGTGGAGATGGCCTGCGGTGTCGGGCACGGCCAGCGAGGCCCCGTCCTCGAGCGTGAGCAGGTCGTGCCGCACCTCGCCGACCGAGGTCGACCACTGCACGGCGCCGGTACGGTCGAGCGCGAGGACCTGACCGGTGCTGCTTCCGGCGACCAGCAGCTCGTCGCCGTCGGCGTCGATCGTGGTGAGTGCGCCCTGGATGGTCCCGCCGAGGGGCGTCTGCCAGGCGATGCCGCTGTCCTCACGGCGGTAGGGGACGGTCAGCAGGCGGTCCCCGGACTCGTCCTCGGGGCGCACCCGCACGTGCATGCGGTGAGCGCCCGGGGCGAGATCCGCGGCGTCCAGACGCCCTGCGTACCGGCGACCGCTGCGCTCCAGCGGTGACCATTCGAGGTCGTCGTTGCGGCCCGCATAGATGGAGGTGTCGTAGAACGTGGCCTCGACCGATCCCCGGAACGATCCGGGCAGCGTCGCCTCGACCGCGACCGCCGCGCCCTCGTCGATCACGTCGGCCGAGGGCATCCAGGAGTCCCTGCCGTGGACGGGCCGCAGGTCGTAGGAGGTGACGGGCGTGCGGACGGTCTCCGTCGGGGCCGCGAGGTCCGGGATCTCGACGCGGGTGACCTGGAGGTCGCCGATGCTCCCGGTGAGCTCGTAGTAGGCGGCGACGGTCTTCACCGCGGCGGCCTCCAGCTGGTCCCGGCGGTTCACGCGTGTCAGCAGCTCGCGATGGGTGTGCCCGGTGAGGTGGAGCATGATCGGGTGGCGGGTGAGGAGATCCTCGAGGTCCTGCTGATTGGCGACGTAGTAGTAGCCCGCACCCATCGGGAAATGGGTCACCAGGATGCGGGGCATGCTCTTCGAGCGCCGCATCGCATCTTCGATGGAGTCGAGGGCGGTGTCGGACCACCACGCGACCTCCTGCTGGTAGGTGGTGGTGTCCGCGAGGATCACGCGGATCCCGTCGGCGTCGACCACTCGCACCTCCTCGCCGATCCTTTCGTGGCGCAGCTGCTCGGCGGTCGCGTCCCACCGGGTCTCGTGGTTCCCGGGAACCGCCGCGATCCGGTCGCGCAGGGCCTCGGGGGCCGCGGAGGTGAAGGCGTCGTACTCCTGCGCGGTGCCGTGTTCGGTGACATCGCCGCCGTGGATCACCAGCGTGGGGTCGAAGCCCGCGATGGCGTCGAGCACGGCCCGCAGCCGGGCCATGCTCTCCTCGTTCTCGGGGTCCGCGTGGGTGTCGGCGAGGAATGCGAGACGCACCGGATCGCCCCCGGAGGGCGCTGCGGGACGGGGCCCTTCCGCGGGGGCGGCCTGGGCGGCGGTCGCTCCGAACAGGCCGGTGGCGGGCAGGGCGGCCAGGGCGGTGCGGCGGGTGAGGCGTGACATCGGTCAGTCCTTCGAGGAGGGGAGGGGTGCCTGGTCGGGATGCGGCACGTCACCGAGCTCGGTCTGCAGCTCGTGGAGGCGCCGGGTGAGTTCGCGGCGCACCTCGGCGTACGCGGGATCGTGGGCGCGGTTGTGCAGCTCGTGCGGATCCGCGCGGAGGTCGTACAGCTCCCACTCCGGGACGAACCGCCGCGTCGAGGAGCCGGGGTGCCCCATGCCGTCGTTGTAGAAGTAGACGAGCTTGAAGCGCTCGGTGCGCAGCCCGTAGTGGGCGAGCACGTGCGCCTCGACGTCGTCGTTCTCGTAGTAGCGGTAGTAGATGGCGTCCTGCGTCTCCGCGGTCGAGCCGCACAGCTGCGGGAAGAAGCTCAGCCCCTGCATGTCCTCATGCGGCTCCGCGCCGGCGGCCTCCAGGAGGGTGCGTGCGAAGTCGACGTTGGAGACCAGCTGCCGCATCGGCGGCCCGGGCTCGATGCGTCGCGGGTAGCTGACCAGCAGCGGCATCCGGATCGATTCCTCGTAGATGAAGCGCTTGTCGAACCAGCCGTGGTCGCCGAGGAAGAATCCCTGGTCGGAGCTGTACATCATCATCGTGTCGTCGAGGTCGCCCCGTTCCTGGAGCCAGCTGGTCACCCTGCCCACGCTGTCGTCGATCGCGGCGACGCAGTCGAGGTAGTCCTCCATGTACCGCTGGTACTTCCAGCGCGCGAGCTCCTCCCGCGACAGGTCCGGCGGCGGGTCGACCTTGAAGTCGTTCGTGGTCAGGTGGTCCACGACCCTCAGCGCCGCCATGTGCGCGGCGGAGGAGCGGGTCGCGTAGTCGTCCTCGAACGTGGCCGGCAGCGGGATCGGGTCGCTGTGGAGGCCGGCGTGCGCCTCGTCGGGCTGCCAGTTGCGGTGGGGTGCCTTGTGGTAGATCAGCAGGCACCACGGCTCCTCGCCCTCGAGGGAGTCCACCCAGGCCATGCCGCGCTCGGTGAGCACGTCGGTGACGTAGCCCTCGGCGATCTCGACCCCGTCGGGGGACAGGAGCTGGGGATCGAAGTACTCGCCCTGGCCCCGCAGCACCTCCCAGTGGTCGAAGCCCTGCGGGTCGTGGCCCTCGCCCTCGCCCAGATGCCATTTGCCCACGATGCCGGTGCGGTAGCCGGCGGCCTGCAGCTGGGTGGCGAAGGTGGGCAGCGAGGCATCGAAGGGGGAGTGCAGCGTGGTCACGCCGTTGCGATGGCTGTGCTGGCCGGTGAGGATCGAGGCGCGGCTGGGGGTGCAGACCGAGTTCGTGCAGAAGCACGCGTCGACCCGGCGGCCGCGCTCGGCGATCGCGTCGATGTGCGGGGTGCTGGTGACGATCGAGCCGTACTGGCTGATCGCGTGGCAGGCGTGGTCGTCGGACAGGATCAGCAGGATGTTGGGGCGGCGGGTGGTCATGCTCCTCCTCGAAGCGGGGCGGATCGGTGGCCTCTCAGCCGGCGGAGCCGGGGGACAGGCGCGGCAGCTCGTGCTCGGCGAGATCGAGCAGCCCGGTGATCGCGGCGGCGAGGTCCCCGCGGGGCTCCGTGGGGTACGGGGCGGTCGAGCCGCGCCAGTCCTCCTCGACGCGTCGGATCTCGGCGCGCAGCGGCTCGGGGTCGGGCTCCGTCCCGGACCGAGCGCCCGCAGCGAGCCAGTCCGTCCAGACCCGCCACCGGGTGAGGTGCAGGTCGGTGAGCGATCCGGACCAGTGCCGGGCCGAGTAGTCGTGCAGTCCGCTGTGCTGCTCTCCCCAGACGCTGATCAGCGAGCGTGCGTCGCGCTCGAGCGCATCGGCGAGCCGTGCATCGGTGCCGGCGACGGTGCGCGCCTGCGCGATCCACCGGCCGACGAGCAGCTCCGGGCGGGTGCCCGCGACCGCGTCCACCGCCCGGGTCAGCGCCTCGAGCCGGTCGGCCTCGGCGCCGATGCGCGCTGCGTCCCCGTCGGCCGCGGCAGCACGGATCGCGCGCAGCGGCGCCCGGGCGGACTGGGCGCCGACGTGGATCGCGAGCTGGGCGAGGTCGTGCTCGAGGGCGTCGCGGTGCGCGGGGTCGCGCAGCAGGGGCAGCAGGTTCCGCACCGCGCGTGCCAGCGGGGTGAGGGCTCCGAGCATCTCCGCGTCGTTCTCCGCGTCGATGTTCGCCGACGGCGGCCCGTCCGCCTCCGGCAGCGGCTCCCCGGCGAGCCGCTGCCCGCGGAAGGGGAGGTCCTGCGACCAGGGGCGCGCGATCAGCGGCGACGGGGTCGACCGGGTCCGGCCGGGTCCGTACAGCGTCCGGGGGAGCAGCTGCCACGCCTCGCTCACCGCCGGGTCGGAGAGGCCGTACCGGCGGATGCCCCACTCCTCGAGCCACCGCTCCAGCGGCGGCATCGGCGACCAGACCGCGCGGCTGGCGAGGTCGTAGACGACGGCGTTGTCGTCGAGCGCCTCGGAGGTGATCCCGAAGCCCTCGAGCCGCCCGCGCACCTCCGTCCCGGCCGCGGCGCGCAGCCCTTCCAGCTCCTGGTGCAGCGCGGCCAGGTCGCCGAACAGTCCGAAGCGTCCGCCGAAGTTGTGGGTGAGGCACCACAACCAGCGCCTGCCGTACATCGCCGCGGTGCGCTGCCACATCGGGGCGTGCTCGCCCCAGAGGTCCAGGAGGACGAGCCGCTCCTCGGGCACCCGGGAGAGCAGGCTGCGCACGCGCTCCTCGGTCCAGTAGCCGGCGCGGTAGTGGAACGGCCAGCCCTGGAGGATCCAGACGGCCTCCGGATCGGCCTCGCGCATCGCGGCATAGATCGCCTCGGCGTGCTGGGCGAGCTGGTGCTCGGCGGTGGTCGGCGGCAGGGACTCGATGTACGGGTCGACGGCGTAGTGGTGGTCGCTGCCCAGCAGCTCGCGCTGGTGACGGTGCAGGGAGGCCGCGGCCTCGGCGAACAGCGGCTCACCGGGGTCCGCGAGAGAGGTGCGCCAGCCCTGCCACTCGATGGTCCGCTCGCTGCCCGCCAGCTCGGCGGGCAGCTGACCGCCGAAGCCGGGCAGCACCACGGTCATCCCGAGCTCCCGCTCCCTGTCCGCGATGCGCCTGCCCAGCCGGGCGCGGGCCTCGAGCGCCTCGTCGGTCAGGGCGGCACCGACGTCATGGGTGATGCCCATCGTGGTCCAGGGCAGGAACGCGGGCCCGCCGACGAAGCGCGCCGCGGCCTCCCGGTCCAGGCCCAGGTCGCGGAGCATGCGGACGAGGACCAGGTCATGGCCCACCAGGTTCAGCGGATGGGTCACCCCGTGCAGCGCCATCCAGTCGATGTGCTGCTCCCAGCGCTCCCATCCCCAGAACGCCATGGTGTACCCGAAGGCGACGGGATTGAGGTGGTAGCGGAGGTGCAGAGCGGTCTCGAGGCGCTGCGGGGCGAGGTCCGGCAGCGGGTCGGGGACCTCGATCAGCGGCGCACCGTCCCAGGAGAGGTCGGCGCCGGCGAGGGTCTCGAGCGCGTGGGCGAGCCCGACGGCGGCGGCCGACGGGGAGCTCGCCTCGATGCTCAGCGCGCCGCCGGAGGCGCCGACCAGGACCTGGTCGGTCCCGGTCGCCCCGGAGGGCGATCGTGCGAGGTGGAGGCGGTCCAGGAGCCCCGGCGCGCGGCGGCGCACGAGCTCCCGCACCCCGGTGAAGGAAGGAGTGGTCTCACGGTTCACGGCTGAGCCTCCCGCGGAACGGTGCGATCACGGCATCGTTGGTGTCCTCCCCGCTGGTGCGGTTCATGCTGCGCAGCACGGGGAGGCCGTGCCCCTGCGCGACGAGGTGCTCCATCGCGCCGATGGCGAGCGAGTGCACCAGCAGCACGGCGAGCAGGGTCGAGGTGGGGCCGGTCTCGGTGCCGTCGGCGAGGGTGAGCGTCACGTCGCCCTCCGGGGCGTGGGTGTCGAGCACGATGTCGGCGACGTCCAGCAGGCGCAGACCGTCGGGGTGCCGGGCGCGGCTGGCGCGCGAATGGGCGGTGCTGGTGATCGCGACGACGGTGAGCCCCCGCTGCGCGGCATGCTGCGCGACCTCGATGGGCACGGCGTTGATGCCGGAGTGGGAGATGACCACGAGCACCTCGCCGGGGCGGAGATCCTGCAGCTCACCCAGCGCCGTCCCGTACCCGGGCAGCCGTTCGATCCGGCTGACCCGGGTGGGTTCCCAGGGGGCCAGGGCCGGGTCGTGCAGGAGGTTCACCGGGGCGAGGCCGCCCGCGCGGAAGGTGGCGTCGATCGCCGGGAGCATCGAGTGGCCGGAGCCGAACACGTGCAGGACGCCGCCGTCCTGGAGCGAGCGGGCGACCGCACGGGACGCGCGGTCGAGGGGGTCGGTGTCCTCGGCGCCGCGCCGGATAAGGTCCAGCACTGCGGCGCGGTAGGTCTCGACAGCAGTCATGTCTCCTCGTTTCTGAAGGCGGAGGTCAGCAGTCGGGTCAGCGGCTCGTGCCGCGTGGAGGCGAGCAGGCGGCCGCCCTCGAGCGCGTCCCCGGCCGCATCCGCCAGGCGCGCGTGGGGGAGCTGTGCCCGCAGACCCCGCTGGACCGTCTCCCGGAACAGCGCGTCCTCGAACAGTCCGCCGATCCCGGCGACCGGCAGCGCGGACAGCTGCGGATCCGCCAGGCGGCGGCCCGCGGTGAGCAGCAGGGTGACGAGCTCCGCGGCCACCCCCTCGACCGCGGCGAGGGCGGTGCGGTCCCCGTCGGCCGCGGCGCGCAGCACCCGCGGGGCGAGCGCGGCGACCTCCCGCGTCTGCTCCTCCGAGGCGTACAGGGCGCGGATGGTCCGCTCGGGGTCGGGCCCGGCGAGCAGCGGCGTCAGGGAGGTGGCCTCCCCGGTGCCGTCGATCGCGGCGAAGGCGGCGCGCAGACCGGCCCGGCCGAGCGCGAAGCCGCTGCCGCGATCGCCGGCGAGGTGGCCCCACCCGTCCAGCACGACGGGGACGCGTCCGTCGGCGATCCCGACCACCAGCGAGCCGGTCCCTGCCTCGAGGAGGATCCCGGGGCGGCTGCCGAGCGCGCCCAGGTAGGCGGCGATCACGTCGTTGACCACGAGCGCCTCGCACCCCCAGCGCCGCTCGAGGGCGTCCTGCAGCCGGGATTCCGTCGTGCCGAGCTGGCGCACTCCGGTCGTCGCCAGGACCAGCAGGTCGTACGGTCCGTGTCCCAGGGGAGCCAGCGCGACCTCCAGCTGGTGCAGCACGTCCTCGAGCGCTCCCGGGGCCTCCGGGTGCGGGAATCCACCGGCGGCCTCGGCCCGATCCAGCAGCCTCGGCCCCTCGAAGACGGCGACGCGCGTGGTCGATCTGCCGGCGTCGACGACGGCGATGCGGTGATCGTCGACGCTGCGCCGACGCGGGGCTCGGACCATGCGGCGGATGCTATGCGGGCACCGGGGAGGTGACCAGAGTTACCGGACCACTGGACCGGGTTCTCGCAGAGAACGTGCGGGAGACCGGCGGGATAACCAGACCAGAGCGCGCGAACTCGTTGCCATGGACGAACCGGTGGTCCAGGATCTCGTCATAGACGCGGGGAACGAGGAGGTGCCCATGCGACCGCCACGCATCGCTCAGGAAGTGCGCGACGCCATCGAGGCGCGCTACATCGTCGGCAGCGAACCCGCGTCCGTCCTGCCCTCCGAGCGCCGTCTGGCCGAGGAGTTCGGCGTCGCCCGCGCCACGGTGCGCGCCGCCCTCGCGATGCTGCGGGAGCAGCAGCAGATCCGCTCCGGTGGGGGCGGACCGGCGATGGTCGTGGACCCCCGCCTGACGAAGGCGCCGCGGCTGACGTCCTTCACCCAGGACGCGCTGGCCCGCGGATGGCAGCCCTCCAGCCGCGTCCTGGAGGCGGCGGAGGAGTCGGCCGACGTCACCGTCGCCCGCGACCTGGGGATCACGCCCGGCGCCGGAGTCCTCCGCATCCGTCGGCTGCGGCTGGCAGATCGCAGCCCGATGGCGATCGAGGAGGTGTGGCTGTCCGAGGAGCTGTTCCCGGGCCTGCTCGACGAGGACCTCGACGGATCGCTGTACGAGCAGCTCGAGAGCCGCTACGGCGTGACCGTGTACCGCCACGACCGGCGGATCTCCGCCATCAGCGTCGACGAGGCCCATGCGGGGCTGCTGGAGATCCCCGTCGGCGCCGCGGCGCTGTTCGCCACCCAGATCGGCTTCGACCGGCGCGGGCGCCGCGTCGAGCTGGGCCGCTCGATCTATCGCGGCGACCGGTTCGACTTCACCACCGTCACCTTCGCGGCCGGCCGGCCCGCAGCGGCGGGTGCGGGCCCGCGGCCGCGCAGCGCCCGTCGCGGGGCGACGGACTCCCGACCGCTCGCCGAGGGGGCCCGATGAGCAGGGACCAGGAA
Source organism: Brachybacterium sp. (assembly GCA_035301145.1). Classification (GTDB taxonomy): domain Bacteria; phylum Actinomycetota; class Actinomycetes; order Actinomycetales; family Dermabacteraceae; genus Brachybacterium. Next base: position 30,996 of record DATGUQ010000188.1, read on the forward strand.
GCGCACGTTGAAGATCACCGAACAGGAGGAACGGCCATGAAGCGACGGACGGTACTGGCAGGGATGGCTCTGGGCGGTCTCGCGATGGCGGGATGCAGCGACGGCGGCGGCGGAGGCGGAGGCGCCGACGTCGACATCTCCGACACCGAGATGGAGGCCACCATCGAGTTCGCGGCCTGGGAATCGGACTTCGACTGGGCGGCCGTCATCGAGGGGTTCAACGAGAAGTACCCGAACGTGACGGTGGAGGTCACCAAGAGCCCGTTCAAGGACTTCTTCACGAGGCTGCAGACCCAGGCGTCGGGAGGCAACCTGCCGGACGCCTTCATGATGAACGGGCCCAACTTCCAGCTCTACGCCAGCCACGGCATCCTCGCCTCCTTCGAGGGGGCGGCGGAGTCCGGCGAGCTCGACTTCGCGAACTACCCCGAGGCGATGGAGGAGCTGTACACCTACGAGGACGTGCCCTACGGGGTCCCCACCTCCTACGACTCGATCGGGCTGTGGTACAACGAGGAGCTGTTCGAGAAGGCCGGTGTCGAGGTGCCCACCGATGAGTGGACCTGGGACGACCTGCACGAGACCTCCAGGGCCATCAGCGAGGCGCTGAAGGACGAGGGCATCTACGGCTTCGCCGGCGGCGCCTACAACCAGGAGCTCTTCTACAACCTCATCTTCCAGGCCGGTGGCGCGGTGCTGAACGAGGACGCGACCGAGGCGCAGTACTCCAGCCCGGGCAGCCGGAAGGCGCTGCAGCTCCTGCGCGACATGGTCGAGGACGGCTCCTCGCCCTCGATCCGCACCACGGCGGACACCTCGCCCGACGAGCTGTTCAAGAGCGGCAAGGCGGCGATGGTGTACGGCGGCAGCTTCCGGGTGGCCGGCTACGTCGACTCCGCGGTGGGCGACGTGATCCAGGTGGTCCGCCTGCCGAAGGGCGAGCAGCGCGGCGTGGTCCTGCACGGAGGTGCCGTGGTGGTCAACGCCGAGAGCGACAACGCCGATGCGGCCGCGGCGTTCGCGGTGTTCCACGGCAGCGAGGAGGGCCAGCAGATCATCGGGGAGTCCGGGGCGTCGATCCCGGCATACACCGGCACCGAGCAGGCGTACATCGACGCCCACCCGGAGTACGACCTGGAGATCTTCCCCGAGTCCGCGGAGGAGTACGGCTTCCCGTACCCGGTCTCCGCGAACACGCAGGCCTGGCTCGAGGTGGAGAGCGACATGGTCCCCAAGATCCTCGCTGGTGAGCTGAGTGTCGAGGAGGGGACCGCGCAGCTCGACGAGAAGATCGACGCGCTGCTCGCGGAGGAGGCCGAACTGTGACGCAGGCGGCCGGGACCCGCTCGGCGACGGGCGAACTCGCCTCCGGCAGGGGACGCGCCGGGAAACGGCGCGCCCCCAACCCCGACGGGATCTGGCCGTGGCTCTTCGTGCTGCCCACCCTCGGCGGGCTGGCGGTGTTCTACTTCTGGCCGGTGATCCAGACCGCCTACTACTCCTTCACCAGCTGGGGCGTGTTCGGCGGCGCCGAGTTCGTGGGGCTGAAGAACTGGATCGATCTGCTGCAGTCGGGCCAGGTGCCCCGGGCCCTGGTCAACACGCTCGTGTACACGGCGATGCTGCTGCTGGGCATCCCGATCTCGATCTACATCGCGAGCCTGCTCAATCGGCCCGGCCTGCGCTTCGCCGCGTTCTACCGGGTGCTCTTCTTCGCCCCCTTCGTCTCGATGCAGGCGGCGATCGCCCTGGTGTGGGGCATGATCTTCAACAGCCAGTACGGCATCCTCAACCAGTTCCTGGGGATCTTCGGGATCCCCGCGGTGTACTGGACCTCCACCGAGTGGGTGGCGCTGGTCGCGATCGGGATCGTGGGGATCTGGTCCTCCCTGGGGTTCAACATCATCGTGCTGGGCGCCGGGCTGCGCAGCATCCCCGGCGAGATGTACGAGGCGGCCCGGATCGACGGGGCCACGAACTGGCGCCAGCTCATCTCCATCACCGTGCCGCTGCTGAGCCCCAGCATCTTCTTCCTGACGGTGCTGAGCGTGATCCACGGGATGGAGCTGTTCGACCTGATCTTCATCATGATCGGGGAGTCGAACCCGATCCGGGGCGAGACGCAGTCGATGGTCTCGCTGTTCTACCGCGAGGCGTTCATCAGCAACGACAAGGGCACCGGCGCGGCGATCGCGATCCTGCTGATGCTCATCATCGGCGTGCTCACCGCGGTGCAGTTCGCAGTGCAGAGGAGGCGGGCCGATGGTTGAGACGATTCCCCAGGGGACCGCGGCGGTGCCGCGCTCCAGGAGGCGGCGCACCCCGGGCGGGCCGAGGACCAGCAATGCCTGGGCCCACGTGGTGCTCTCCGTCGGCGGGTTCGTCATGGTGTTCCCGTTCCTGTGGCAGGTGATCATGTCGCTGTCGAGCACTGCCGAGGTCACCTCGGTGCCGCCGACGTTCTGGCCCAGCGAGCTGCGGTTCGACAACTATGTCGAGGTGTTCCGGCAGGTGCCGTTCCTGGACCAGTTCTGGGTCTCGGTGCGGGTGACCGTGGCGACGGTGGTGGGCCAGATCGTGCTGTGCAGCATGGCCGGCTACGCCTTCGCCCGGATGCGGTTCGCCGGCAGCGCCGCGATCTTCGCGGTGATGCTCTCGATCCTGATGATCCCGAACCAGGCGTACCTGATCCCGCAGTACCAGATCGTCCAGAGCCTCGGCTGGCTGGACACGGTGCCGGGCATCGTGGTGCCGACGATCTTCAGCGCCTTCGGCACGTTCCTGATGCGTCAGTTCTTCGTGAGCCTGCCCGACGAGCTCGAGGAGGCGGCGCGGCTGGATGGCGCCAACCCGCTGCAGATCTTCTGGAAGGTGATGCTGCCGCTGGCCCGGCCCTCGCTCAGCGCCCTGGCGATCATCACGGTGCTCGCCGCATGGAACAACCTGCTGTGGCCGCTGGTGGTCACCAGCCGCGCGGAGAACCGCACGCTCTCCGTCGGCATCGCGTCCCTGAACGGGCAGTACGTGATCGACTACCCGGTGATGATGGCCGCGTCGCTCATGGCCATGGCGCCGATCCTGATCCTGTTCATCGTCCTGCAGCGTCAGGTGATCGAGGGCCTGGCGCACTCCGGGCTGAAGGGGTGAGTCCTCACTCCGATATCGACCTGCTGGTCGACTTCGCCGAGGACGCGACCCTCTTCGATCAGATCGGTCTGCGGCTCGACCTCGCGTATCTGCTCGGGGCGGAGGTCGATGTGGTCGGCTCGGAATCCCTGCGCGGGTCCTTTCGCGACAGGGTGCTCGCCGAAGCGGTGCCGCTGCTGCGAGAGGAAGCGGCTGCCGAGGAGCAGTGAGGCTCGGGGTGCACGGCCGAACGGCATCCGCGCCCCGGTCCCGATCCCGTATGACACCCTGGCCCGGCTGAAGGCAGACCTCGGACGCTGAGTCCCCGAGCGGAAGGACGCCCATGCCCGATGCACACGCCCTCACCCGGATCCTCACCTCGATCGACGGCCGCGGCTACGGGTCCTACAAGCAGCTGAAGGGCACCTACGACCTCGGCGGATGTCGGCTCGTGGTGGACCACGTGCAGGTGGACCCCTACGCCCCGCCCTCTCTGATGCGGCTGCTCGTCGACCGCGCCACCGCCGGCCTCCCGCAGGACCTGCTCACCGATCGCCCCGGCTACGTCGCGACCACCGACTTCCTGGCCCGCGAGGTCGCGGACGTCGCGGGGGAGGGCGTCAGCATCGGCGCCCCGCGGCAGGAGATCCTCGAGCGCACCAGCATCGCGGTCACGGCCGATGCGGTCGAGGCGCGCCTCACCGTCCAGCTCCCGGCGGCCGGGCGGCGGATCCGGGGCCGGCAGGCCCAGCGGCTGCTCACCGAGGAGCTGCCGCGCCTCGCCGCGGCCGCACTGCGGCACGAGAGCCTCGACGCCGAGGCGCTGCGCGCACACGTGACCCTCCACCGCGACCAGGAGGCGCTGCGCGCCCAGCTGGCCGAGCGCTCCCTGGTGGCCTTCGTCGGCGACGGCGCGATCCTCCCGCGGCGCGCCGGCGACTCCGACCTGCCGCTGGAGTCGGGCGCGGTCCCGTTCCGCAGCCCCGAGTCGCTGCGCGTCGACGTCGACCTGCCCAGCGGTCGCCGCGTCACCGGCATGGGGGTGCCGGAGGGGATCACCGTCATCGTCGGCGGCGGATACCACGGCAAGTCCACCGTGCTGCGCGCCCTCGAGCGCGGCGTGTACGCGCACCGGGCAGGTGACGGCCGCGAATGGGTGATCAGCCGCGCCGACGTCGCCTCGGTGCGCGCCGAGGACGGCCGCTCCGTGGCGGGCGTGGACATCTCACCGTTCATCTCCGGCCTGCCCTCCGGCACGGACACCACGCGCTTCGCGACCACGAACGCCTCGGGGTCGACCTCGCAGGCCGCCTCCCTCGTCGAGGCGATCGACGCCGGCGCCTCCGCGCTGCTGATCGACGAGGACACCTCGGCCACGAACTTCATGATCCGCGACGAGCGGATGCGACGGCTGATCCCGACGGAGCACGAACCGATCACCCCGTTCGTGGAGCGGATCCGCCCACTGCGCACCGAGCGCGGCGTCTCCACCGTGCTCGTCGCCGGCGGCTCCGGGGCGTTCTTCGACGTCGCCGACCACGTCATCGCACTCCAGGAGTACGTGCCGCGGGATGTTACGGACGCCGCCCGCGCGCTCGCCGGCCCCATCCCGTCGGCCGACGCCCCCGTCTTCGGGCCGGCGCGGCCCCGGATCCCCGCCGCCGGCACCCTGCGCCCGGCCGGGAAGACCAAGCCCGCCGCCGCCCGCGGACGCGACTCCATCCGGTTCGGACGCGAACACATCGACCTCTCGGCCCTGTCCCAGCTGGTCGATCCCGCGCTGACCACCGCGATCGCCCACGCCCTGGACCGCCTTGCCGAACTGCTGGAGCAGGCCGGACCCGCGAGCGGCACCTCCCTCGACGAGGCGATCACGGCCCTGTGCGAGCGTGTGGACGCCGACGGGCTGGAGGGCCTGTCCCCGCACCGCGGCCATCCGGGCCACCTCGCCCGCCCGCGCGCCCTGGAGATCCACGCTGCCGTGAACCGGTATCGCGGCCTCCAGCTCAGAGACGACTGAGACGGGGGCGGATGTCGTCCGGCGTCATCTCCCGTCCCGATCGAGCCCAGGGCATGGAAGACTGAGGACACCCATCCAGAACATCCGAAGGACTCAGCATGAACACATTCCTCGGCCTCGGGATCGTCGGCGTCGTCGCCGTGGTCCTCGTCGCCCTCCTCATCATCGCGCTGATCGTCTTCTTCGTCGTGCGCGGCTGGATCAAGGTCGCCCGCGCCGACGAGGCGCTGGTGATCTCGGGGAAGAGCCAGAAGAACTCCGACGGCACCACCTCGGCGACCACGGTCGTGGTCAACGGCAAGGCCGTGGTCAACCCGATCACCCAGCGCCACGAGGTCATCTCCCTGCGGCAGCGACAGGTGAACATGTCGGCGGATGCCCAGTCCAACGACAACGTCACCGTGTCGGTCGAAGCCGTCGCCCTGGTGAAGATCGGGTCGGACCCGGCGCTGGTGCGTCGGGCCGCCGAGCGCTTCGCCTCCCAGGACGACGCCATCGAGTCCTTCACGCAGGACCAGCTCGAGGGCGTGCTGCGCGGCGTCATCGCCCAGCAGACGGTCATCTCGCTGATGCGCGACCGCAAGGTGTTCTCCGAGCAGATCGCCGAGACGGTGATCCCGGAGCTGCGCGAGCAGGGCCTGATCCTCGACTCGTTCCAGATCCGCGGGATCACCGACGCCGTCGGCTACATCCAGTCCCTCGGCGCGCCGGAGATCGAGGCGAAGCGCCAGGCGGCCGAGATCAGCCAGACCAACGCCGAGCGTGCGGTGGCCAAGGAACGCATCCGCAACGAGGAGCAGAACCTCGTCGAGAAGCAGGCGCTGGACACGAACCGCGCGAACGCCCAG
>DATGUQ010000189.1:0-7832 GCA_035301145.1 Brachybacterium sp.
GCCGTGCCCGTCTCGCCCACCAGCTCCACCTTGGTGCCCGCGGTGACGTAGAGCCCGGCCTCGACCACGCAGTCGTCGCCGAGCGCGATGCCCACACCGGCCTCGGCGCCCACCAGCGAGCGGCGACCGATGCTCACCCGCTCGGTGCCGCCCCCGGAGAGCGTCCCCATGGTCGAGGCGCCCCCGCCGACGTCGGACCCGTCACCGACGACGACACCCTGGGAGATGCGGCCCTCGATCATCGAGGCACCCAGGGTCCCGGCGTTGAAGTTCACGAAGCCCTCGTGCATGACGGTGGTGCCCTCGGCCAGGTGCGCGCCCAGGCGCACCCGGTCCGCGTCCCCGATGCGCACACCGGTGGGCAGCACGTAGTCCACCATCCGGGGGAACCTGTCGAGGCTGAGCACGGTCGGCGTGCGCCCGGCGGCGATCAGGCGCAGGCGCGTCTCCTCGAAGCCGGCGACCGTGCAGGGGCCCTCGGAGGTCCACACCACGTTGGTGAGCATGCCGAACAGCCCCTCGAGGTTCAGGGCGTTCGGCACTACCAGACGGTGGGAGAGCAGGTGCAGGCGCAGGTAGGCGTCGGCGGCGTCGACGGGCGCATCGGCCAGGGTGATCGCCCGCGTCACCACCTCCTGGGTGGTGCCGCGCACCTCGTCGTCCCGGCCGGCGGCCGCGAGCTGGGCGTGCAACGGATGCGTCGCGATCTCCGAAGGAGCCTCGCCGAGCCGGGGCGAGGGATACCATGCATCGAGGACGCAGCCGTCGGCGCCGACGGTGCTGAGAGCGATGCCCCAGGCCTTGGTCGAGAGGGAGTCCGTTGCCATGGGGCGAGTCTAGGAACTCCCGAGCCGCAGAGGCACCCCCGGTGTGCAGATCGCGGCGGACAGCACAGTGCGAGGGGGCGCTCCGTGGCGAGGGGAAGGCAGGGGACTGCCGCGGTGAGCGCAGCGGTCCCGCTCCACCGCAACGCGGAGTACCTGCGGTGGCTGGTGGGCGACCTCCTGCTCGACGCCGGTACGGGCATCGGCACCTTCGCCTTCCCCCTGGTCACCTTCACGGTCACCGAGGACCTCGGCACCACGGGACTGGTCGCCCTGGTGCAGGGCCTCGGCGCCCTGGTGGGCCTGATCCCGGGCGGTCTGCTGGTGGATCGCGTCGGACGTCGCCGCCTGCGCCTGCTGGCGGGCGTGACCGGCGCCGCGATCCAGGCGCTGCTCGTGCTCGTGCTGCTGACCGGCGTGGCCGGCGGCGTGCTCCTGGCGGTCCTCGCCTTCGCGGACCGGTTCCGCGAGACGCTGCTGGGCAGCGCGTCCAACGCCATGCTCAAGCAGATCGTGCCGACCACGCAGCTGCCGCGAGCGGTGGCGGTGAACGAGGGCCGGCAGGCAGCTGTCGAGATGGCCTCGGGCCCCGCCGGCGGTGCGCTGCTCGGGCTGTCGATCGCGTTCCCACCCCTGGCCCAGCTGCTGGGGAACCTCGGCTCGGTGCTCGCGACGCTGACCATGCGCCGCCGATACGCCCCGCGGACGGCGGGCGCGGAGCGTACGCGGGTGGGGGAGGACCTGCGCGAGGCGCTGCGCTGGATGACCTCCCAGCCCCTCCGTCTGCAGATCCTCGCGATCGCCTCCTCGGTGAACCTCGGCGCCAACGGCATCATCTTCGCGGTGCTGCTGGACCTCGCCGCCGACGGGATCCCGGCCACGCGCATCGGGCTGCTGAACACGGTGCTGGCCGCGGCGATCCTGCTCGGTGCGCTGCTCGCCCCGCGCCTGGTGGACACGGTGCCGACGGGCGTGCTCGCGATCGTCCCCGTGCTGCTGATGTCCCTGGTCGGGGTGTTCCTCGCCTCCGGTCCCGAGATGGTCTGGATCGGTGCCGGCTACGTGGTGCTGGGGATCGGGATCCCGGCGATCAACGCCTCCAGCCAGGGCTTCTTCACCCACATCACCCCGGTGGCCATGCAGGGGAGGGTCGGTTCGCTGATGAGACTGGTCTCCATCGCGCTGATGCCGCTCGCGCCGGCCGTCGCCGGGTGGGGGCTGGACCTGGTGGGCCTGATGCCGACCATGCTGGTCTTCGCCGGGGTGCTGGTGCTGGGGGCCGTGGCGGGACTGCTGGGGCGGGGGCTGCGCCGCATCCCCACCGCGCCCCGCTGGGAGGCGCACGCCCGTCAGGAGGGACTGGCGGTCGAGGAGCCCGAGGAACCGGCCCCCGAGCGCTGAGGCGCGGCGCCGTGCGGGTGCGCCGCTCACACCGCGGGCGGCTCCTCGACCTGCGGCGTCGGCCCGATCCACTCCGCCGCGCGGGTGCGGCGCGCGATCGTGCGCACCCGCCTCGAGCGCAGGTAGATCAGCAGCACCGCCGCCACGAGGGCTGCGGCGCCGCCGCCGAGCAGCCACGGCGCCCAGTGCGACATCCCGCCCACGTCGCCCAGCATCGGCGAGATCAGCAGCAGCGCCGCTCCCGCCACGATCAGCAGCACCCCGGCGCCCACCAGCAGCGCCGGCCCGAGGGAGCGGGCCACGGCCGGCCCCGCCGACTCTCCCTGCAGCGGGCGGCGCAGGGGCAGGCCGCGCCCGAGCTGGCCGGGGCGGGAGACCGCCCAGTCCAGCAGGAGATGATCGCGGCGCCGGGTCGCCACCGCCCCCACCAGCGCCGCCAGCAGCCCCGCCACGAGCGCGAGGATCAGCAGCGTGGGCCCCTGCTCCGGGAACCGCTCGGCGAGGCCGCTCGCCTCGGAGCGGAGACCGGCCACGACCGTCACGAGGATCAACACCAGCGCCACCGCCAGCAGCAGCGCCTCGACCAGGCGCAGCGGGAGCTGACGTGCCTGCTGCTCCGCGTCCGCGGCGGAGGTGAGCTCATCGTCCACCGGGTCGGCGCCCTGCTCGAGCACCACGCGGCGCTCATCGGCCAGACGCTGGGCGAACTCCTCCGTGCTCGGCCCGGAGCGGAGGGACGGGGCGTACCGGGCGCGCTGCGCCGCGGTGAGCCAGGCCGTCATCACCAGTGCGTCGGCGGCGGCGCGCTCCTCGGGCAGCAGATCGGCGCCGACGATCGCGCGGAGTCTCGCCGCCTGACGCCCTCCGAACAGCCCCGGGGGCGGGGCGGGACCGCTGGGCGGAAGATGTCGCGGCGACGGTTCGGGAGTCGTCATGGCGTCATCGTCCCAGATCGCTGCGGCGGGAGCCGAGCCGGGCGGCACCGTGGTGTGCGGTGCGGGGCCCGCGCCGCGCCATACTGGGACGATGACCGCTGCCGCCGACCCCGCCCGCACCGTCGCCGTCGTCGGAGCCGGACCGCGGGGCACGGCGATCGTCGAACGTCTGGTGGCGGCATCGAACGGCCCGCACTGGCGGGGCGGGCTCACCGTGCACCTGATCGATCCCCTCGTGGGCCGGGGCGGAGCCGTCTGGCGGGACGATCAGCCCGAGGTGCTGCTGATGAACACCACCACCTGCCAGACCACGATGTACCCCGACGAGTCGTGCCACGCGGTGCTGCCGGTGCCACGCGCGGAGACCCTCGCCGAGCACCTGGGGCGTGAGGGTCTCGCCCCCACGGACTTCGCCTCCCGCGCCGCGCACGGCCGCTACCTCGCCCATGTGCTCGCCACGGCGCGGCGGGACGCGGACCCGTCCCGGCTGCGGATCGTCGAGCACGCCGCCGAGGCGGTCGACGTGACCGGGCCGGCCGACGGGCCGCAGCGCATCCGGCTCAGCGACGGGCGGGTGCTGCGCGCCGACGCGGTCGCCCTCGCGCTCGGCCACCTGCCCACCGCGCTCGGCCCCCGGTCCCAGCAGCTCGCGGACGCCGCCGAGCGCCACGGCCTGGTCCACATCGGCCCGGCGAACCCGCTCGAGGTGGACTACGCGTCCCTGCTGGGGCGGGAGGCCGTCGCGGTCCAGGGCATGGGCCTGAACTTCTACGACGCGATCGGCATGCTCACCCACGTCGCGGGCGGCCGGTTCCTCCCCGACCCGTCCGCACCCTCCGGGCTGCGCTACCTGCCCGGCGGCGGGGAGCCGCGCCTGGTGGTCGGCTCCCGCTCCGGCATGGTCTACCGGCCCAAGCCCGATCTGGGGGAGCGGATGCCCGAGCCCTACCTCCCCGAGGTGCTCACGGGCGAGCGGGTGCTCGAGCTCGCGGTCCGGGCGGCGGGCGTGGACCACGAGCGCGAGGTGATGCCGCTGATGTTCGCCGAGCTGCGCCGGGCCCTGCGGCGGGAGGGCTTCCCCGAGCTCGCGGACGACCGGCTCCTGCTCACCTGGCTGTTCCCCTTCGGCCGCCGGGGCGGGGAGAGCCCCGTGCCGCACCGCAGCACCCGTGACGTGCTGCGGGAGGCGCTGCGCGCCGCGACCGAGCCGGACCCCGCCTGGGTGCTGATCTACCGTGTGCTGATCGCCCTGCGGATCCAGGTGAACCGCCTCACCGACCTCGGCGCGTACACCACCGACTCGGTGCGTCAGGACATCGACGGCCATCTGCGCAACGCCTTCGCCTCCTGGGCCTCCGGCCCGCCCGTGCTGCGCGCACGGCAGGTGCTCGCCCTCGAGGAGGCGGGGCTGCTGACGTTCACCGGGCCGCGGATGCACCTGGACATCGACGACGAGGCCGGTCGGTACGCGGTGAGCGGCGGGGAGGGGCCGGTCACCCGGTGCGACGCGGTGCTCGAGGCGCATCTGCCGCCCGTGGACCTGCCCGCCTACCGCAGCGCCCTGCTGGGCGCCTGGCGCGAGCGCGGCGAGGTGCAGAAGGACTCCTGGGCCTCCCGCGGGTCGAGGCGGCGGATGCTGACCGGCTCCATCGCGGTGGACGGCCTCTACGCGCCGATCGGGACCGACGGCACCGTCTTCGAGAGGCGGCTGCTGGTCGGCGTGCCGGTGAGCACCGCCCAGCCCGGCTCCGCGATCACGGCCGAGCCGGGCACCTCCCCGCAGCTGCTGCGGCACGCGGAGGCGGTCGCGCTGCGCCTGGCGCGGGCCGGCGGCGCGCTCGAGGACGACGTGGCACGATGACCGTCATGAGCACCCCCGCCGCGCCCGTCCTCGATCCCCGTACCGACATCGCCGCTCTGACCGCCGCGATCGTCGACATCGAGTCCGTCTCCGGGAACGAGAGGGAACTGGCGGATGCGGTCGAGCACGCGCTGCGCGTGCACGGGGACCATCTCGAGGTGCTCCGCGACGGGGACACCGTCATCGCCCGCACCGATCGCGGCCTCCCCCAGCGGGTGCTGCTGGCCGGGCACCTGGACACCGTCCCGCTCGCGGCCGACCTGCCCTCGACCCGCCGGATCCGGGACGGGCGCGAGGAGCTGGTGGGCCGCGGCACCTGCGACATGAAGGGTGGGGTCGCGGTGCTCCTCAAGCTCGCCGTCGAGGCCGCCGCCGCCCCCGTGGACCTCACCTGGATCTTCTACGACCACGAGGAGGTCGCCGCGGCGGACAACTCGCTCACCCGTCTCGCGGCCGAGCGCCCCGAGCTGCTCGAGGCGGACTTCGCGATCCTCGGCGAACCCACCTCCGCCGGGGTCGAGGGCGGGTGCAAGGGCGCCATGAAGCTCGAGGTGACGGCCCGCGGGGTGGCCGCGCACGCCGCCCGCGACTGGGTGGGGGACAACGCAGTGCATCGTCTCGCGCCGGTGCTGGAACGGCTCGCCGCGTACGAGGCCCGGCGCGCGGTGATCGACGGTCTCGAGTACCGCGAATGCCTCAACGTGGTCTCGATCGCCGGGGGGATCGCCGGCAACGTCATCCCCGACCGGGCGACGGCCCTGGTGAACTACCGCTTCGCGCCCGACACCACCGTCGCCGAGGCCGAGGCGCACGTGCGGGAGGTCCTGGCGGGTCTCGAACTGGAGATCGAGGTGGTCGACGCCTCCGGCGGCGCGCTGCCCGGGCTGGACAGCGCCGCCGCGCGCGGCTTCCTCGCCGCGCTGGGGGAGGGCGTCCGCGTGGCCGCGAAGCAGGGGTGGACCGACGTGGCCCGCTTCTCGGCGCTGGGCATCCCGGCGGTGAACTTCGGCCCCGGCGACCCGCTGCTCGCCCACACCGATGACGAGCACGTGCCGGTCCAGGACCTCGAACGCGCTCTCGAGGGGCTGCGCCGGTTCCTGACCCCCTGAGCGCTACGCTCGATCCATGACGCCTGAGGAACGAGACCGCCACCGCAAGGGTCCGATCACGCTGCGCGGCGCGCAGCGCCCCGACCGCACCACCGACCAGCGCCTGCTGGAGGAGGACGGCCCGACGGACTGGCTCCACACCGACCCGTGGCGGGTGATGCGCATCCAGTCCGAGTTCGTCGAGGGGTTCGGGGCGCTCGCCGAGCTGGGGCCGGCCATCTCGATCTTCGGCTCCGCCCGGCTGGGCGAGGACAGCGCGTACTACGGCTGCGCGATGGAGATCGCCGAGGGCGTGGTCGAGATGGGCTACGCGGTCATCACCGGGGGTGGCCCCGGGATCATGGAGGCCGGCAACCGGGGTGCCCGGGAGGCGGGCGGCGTCTCCGTCGGCCTCGGCATCGAGCTGCCGCACGAGCACGGGCTCAACGACTACGTGGACCTGGGCGTCGACTTCCGGTACTTCTTCGTCCGCAAGACGATGTTCGTGAAGTACTCGAGCGGCTTCGTGGTGATGCCCGGAGGGTTCGGCACCTTCGACGAGCTGTTCGAGGCGCTGTGCCTGATGCAGACCCACAAGATCGACATGTTCCCCGTGATCCTGGTGGGCCGCGACTACTGGCAGGGCCTGCTGGACTGGGTGGGCTCGGCGGTCGTGGACCGCGGGATGATCAGCCTGGCCGACCTGGACCTCGTGCGCGTGGTGGACACCGCCGAGGAGGCCCTGGCCGCGCTCGGCGAGGCGATCCGCGGCGACGACGAGGGGCCGGCGGAGGCGGAGGATCGCACTGCCGCGGAGGACGAGGTCGTGGACGTCTCGTGACCGCCGTCGGCCCGATCGTGCTGCTCCTGCTGCTGGTGGCGCTCGTGGTCGCGGTGCTCATGGTGGGGGTGGCGACGGGCCGCCTGGGCGGCGGGATCGGGCTTCCGGAGAGGCCCCGGCGGACGACTCGTCGGACGCGACGTGCGAGCACTCCCGAAGACCTGAGATAATGGCCACCGTACGCGCGCTGCCAGAGGCCCCGTCCGGGGGAGGGACTCAGGGGCAGCGACACATCTAGGAGGCACGCCATGGCTGCTATGAAGCCGCGCACCGGTGACGGTCCGCTCGAGGTCGTGGAGGAGGGGCGCAGCATCATCATGCGGGTCCCGCTCGAGGGGGGCGGCCGTCTGGTCGTCGAGATCGCCGCATCGGAAGCCGTGGAGCTGCGGGACGCCCTGGAGGGCGTGATCAAGTAAGCAGCTCGCCGCCGGCATCGGCCCCGCACCCGCTGGACGGGTGCGGGGCCGATGCTGTCCGAGCGCCTGCTCTCAGCCCCGGCGGGGGCGGAGCACCGCGGCGAGCACGCCGTCGCCGCTGCCGGTGAGCGCGGGGACGAGGTCCTCCGCCTCGGAGACCGCGCGGAGCACGTCGCGCACCGCCCGGGTGGTGGCATCGCGTGCGGCCGGGTCCGCGACCCGGTCGTGGAAGAGGGCGTGGGGGATGACCAGCACGCCGCCCGGGCGCAGCAGGCGCCGGGCATGTTCGAGCAGCTCCTCCGCGTGCGGGGCGTGGGCGGGGAAGGCGACCAGGTCGTAGGCGTGATCGGTGAGGCGGCCGACGACGTCGCGCGGCTGCCCGGCGATGGTCCGCACCCGCGGCGTGCGGATCCGCGCCTCGGCGAACGCCTCGCGCGCCGCGCGCTGGTTCTCGACCTCGGGGTCG
>DATGUQ010000190.1:0-10568 GCA_035301145.1 Brachybacterium sp.
CCGCGGTCGGCGGCAGTCGCAGGCCGACGGCACGGTCCCGCGCCCACCGCGGCGACGGCTCACCGCCCGCCACCGCGTGGTAGCGGATCCGGTACTGGCCGAGCAGGCCGGCGAGGTACGGGCCCAGCCGAGAGGCGAGCAGACGCGGTGCCAGGGACCCGATGACGGGGCGCGCCCGTCGGCGCACGAACGCCGTCCCCCGGCCGGGGCGGGCGATGACGCCGAAGGCCCGGTCCGTCGCGCGGATCAGGGTGAGCGCCACCGGTCGCCGCTCCTGCTCGTACCGCTCCAGCGCCGTGGGCGCGAGGCGTCCGGCGAGCACGTCGGCCAGCAGGCAGGCCAGGTGGTGGGCGTCCTGTAGGCCGGTGTTCATGCCCTGCCCGCCCACGGGGGAGTGCACGTGCGCGGCGTCCCCGGCCAGCAGCACCCGGCCGCGCCGGAAGTGCGTGGCCACCCGGTGATGGACCCGGTAGGCGGAGAACCACCCCAGGTGCTCGTAGGTCAGGGCGAACTCCTCGGTCACGGCCAGCAGCGCCTCGTCCTGCTCGGGGTGCGCGGTGCCGTGCAGCCAGATCAGCCGCACGTGCCCTCCCGGCCCCAAGGGGAAGGAGATCGCGAACCGCTCCTGCCCGAAGCGCACCACCAGGGAGTCGTCGGGGACACCGGAGACCCCGTGCAGGTCGGCCACGCAGAACGTCGCCTCGTCGGTGACGCCCTCGAAGGGCAGCCCCAGCTGATGGCGCACCGGGGAGCTCGCCCCGTCGGCGCCGATCAGATAGCGGGCGCGGATCCGCAGCGGACCCGCGGGGCCGTCGACCAGCGCCTCGACGCGGTCGTCGTGGTCGGCCAGGCTCACCAGGCGGTGGCGCCACCGCACCGGACCGCCTTCGTCGGCGAGAGCGCCGGCGAGCAGCTCCTCGTTGCGGGACTGCTCGAAGATCTGCGCCCCGGGGAACGGGGTCCAGCCCGTCTGGGCCGTCGCGAAGTCGACCCCGGCGACACTGTCGGCGACCTCCGGTGCCTCGAGATCGTCGGCCGTCGGGGTGCCGGGGGCGAAGCGGAGGCTGCCTGCCGGGTTCGCGCCGGCGAGCACCTGCTCGGCCAGGCTCAGCTGGTCATAGATCTCCATGCTGCGGGCCTGGACCACGATCGCCCGGGACTCGCGCGTGGGCGCACCCTTGCCGTCGATCACCAGGGCGTCGACGCCGCGGCGGTGCAGCACCAGGCCGGCCATCAGCCCGGTGGGGCCCGCGCCCACCACCAGCACCTCGGTCTCCAGCAGGGGCGTGGTGGTCGTGGTGAGCATGGCGGGCCTCTTCTCGACGCGACGGCGGGTCGGTCCTGCTGCCACGGTAGACCCCTTCCGCACCGGGGGACAGCCTGGCCGGCCGCGGTGACTCGCCGCGCTCCCGGCTCCCGGGCCACCCCGCGATGCCGAGCGAGCCGTAGCTTCTGTGGCTCATACGGGTGTATGGGCTGCAGAAGCTACGGCTCGATGGGGGCGTGCTCTCCGGGCAGGGCGCGGTGCCGGTGCCGCGCTCGCCGCGCAGATCGGGGCTGCGTCAGGCGGAGGTGCCGGCCAGCTCGCGGCGGCGTCCTCGGCCGTCCTCCCGCGCGAAGTGCGCCGCGGAGGACAGGTCCACCTCGACGACGGGGTAGATGTTCCCGTCCTCCCAGGTGGTGGAGTGCTCCGAGGTGCGGGTGGAGCGGGTGAGGTAGCGCAGGCCCGCGCTCTGGTCGCGGAACACGACGAGATGCTGCTGCGTGGGGTCAGGACTTCGATGATCGGTGTACTGCATGGTGTTTCTCCTTTGAGGTCGGCGCAGGGCCGACCGGATGTTCTGGTGCCGGCTGGATGCCGGGATGCGCGATCTGCGCGAGAGGCGACCGGTCCGCTGGGGCGGACGATCACCGGGCCGCATCCGCTGGGGCGGACGAGTGGCGCGCACCGATCGCGATGCTCCACGGGAGGCCGCCTGGTCGACGGGATGGAGGCGGTGCGAGGGCGCAGGCCGCGCGAGTCGGGCTCCGGTGCGCTGCCGTCATGGCAGTGCGCTGGGCCGCGAGGCTCGCAGTGGTCGAGTGGGCGATGTCAGCGCCCTGGTGGCGGGTCTCTCCGCCGGGATGGCGACGAGGTCGCCGGTCCGAATCGCGGGCTTCGACCACCCGGGACCACGAAAGACGCTACCAGGGATCAACCGCAAAGCCCAGGGGTTTATTCCCGGGGCGCCGACGGGATCACCTCAGCGGGAACGGGATGGTGGCCAGGCGGCGCCATGGAAGGCTGCCGGATCGCCGAGCTCTCGGGCAGGGTGCGCCACCGTGCAGCCGGTCCTTCCTGCTCCGTCAGTCCTCCCCATCGCCCTGGTGACCACGTCGCGCCTCGGGATCCACGATGAGCAGAACGTCGGCCGGAGCGCCCTCGGCGCCGAAGGCGTGGGGGAGCATCGTGTCGAACTCGGCGCACTGATTCTCCGTGACCCGGTAGCGGCGCTCGCCCAGCAGCAGGGTGAGGGTGCCGGAGAGGACCACCAGCCATTCGTGGCCGGGGTGGGCGCGCATCCTCTCGGGGGCCGGCGGCGGACCGGTGACCCGTTGGCGCAGGATCACCGTGTTCGGGGTGTGGCGGATCCGCCAGCGCAGCGAATCGGTGCCGTGCTCCACGGACGCGTTCGAGACCACCTCCTCGGTCTGCGTCTCGACGAGCTCGTCCAGGCCGGTGTCCAGGGCGCGGGCGAGGACCACCAGCTGATCCAGGGCGAGGCGGCGCTGCCCGTTCTCGATGCGGGAGAGGGTGGAGGGGCTGAGGTGGGCGCGGGTGGCGAGGTCCCCCAGGGAGAGGCCCTGGGCGAGACGCAGTGCACGCAGTCGTTGCCGGACCAGGCCGTCCACACCCTCAGTAGTTTGCGTCATGCGCAAGATGCTATGCCGTGACGGCAAGGACTGTCTACGGTCGGACCATGCCTCCTGCCGGAGGCCCCCGCATCGAGAGGACACCCCGTGACTGCCACCGACCTGCAGACCACCACCGACAGCCGCACCACCACCGATCAGCTCCCCACCACCGTCGTCGACGTCGCCGTGATCGGGGGCGGGGCCGCCGGCCTCAGCGGCGCGCTGATGCTCGCCCGCTCCCGCCGCAGCGTGGTCGTCATCGACTCCGGCACGCCCCGCAACGCCCCTGCCGAGGGCATCCACGGCCTCCTCGGCAACGAGGGCACGCCGCCGGCGGAGTACCTCGCCCGCGGCCGGGCCGAGGTGCGCCAGCACGGCGGCCTGATCGTCGCCGGCGAGGTCGCCTCCGCCCGCGCCGCCGAGCCGTCGGCCGACGGGGACCTGCGCTTCACCCTCACCCTCGCCGATGGCCGCACCCTCACCGCCCGCCGACTGCTGATCGCCGCGGGCATCCGCGACGAGCTGCCCCAGATCCCGGGCCTGGCCGCGCACTGGGGCACGCACCTCGTGCACTGCCCCTTCTGCCACGGCTGGGAGGTGCGCGACCAGGCCATCGGTGTGATCGCCACCCGGGCCGCCTCCTTCCACCAGGCGCTCATGTTCCGCGCCCTGAGCGAGGACGTCATCGTCTTCACGACCGACGGCCTCGACGTCGACCCCGCGACCCGGGAGCGCTTCGCGGCGCTCGGCATCACCCTCGTCGAGACGGGGGTCGAGGAGATCGCCGCGGACGCCGAGGGCGGGATCGCCGGAGTGCTGCTGGCCAGCGGGGAGCTGGTGCCGCGCACTGTGCTGACCACCGCGACCGTGATGAGGCCCCGACTGGACGGGCTCGAGGACCTCGGCCTCCAGGTCGAGGAGCTGCCCGCCGGGATGGGGACGGCGATCGCCACCGGAAACGCCGGCGCCACCGAGGTGCCCGGGGTGTGGGTCGCCGGCAACGCCGCCGACCCCAGCGCGCAGGTCGGGGCCTCGGCCGCCGGTGGTGCGCTCGCCGGCGCTCATATGCACGGGATGCTCGTGATGGCCGACGCCGAGGCGGCCGTCGTGGCCCATCGCGCCCTCGCCGAGGCCTGACCCCGGCCGCGGCGCCACCAGATTCTTGTCGTTCTCGTGGGTCTGCGGGCGTAAGTGAGGTTCAGAGCCCACCAGAGGGCGGTTCCCTGGTCGCGCATCGGGCGCTCCGGCGCCGGATTCCGGTGGCGAACGCCGGGCTCGGCAGTATCGGCCCGCGCGGCGGCGGAGACGCGCACACTGAAGGGATGGACGACGAGACGACAGGCCGCCGCTCACGCAAGAGCCCCTGGCAGCGGGTCGGCAGCGTGCTGGGGACCGCGACGGTGCTGCTCCTGCTCGTCGGCGGCTATTTCGGGTACGCGGCCTTCACGGGGCCGTCCCTCGAGGGCGAGGTGCTGCTGCACGAGAACGACACGGTCGAGCTGGGCCCGAACGGGTGGGTCGCCGTCACGGAGGACGCCTCCTGGTGGCCCTGGAGCAACGACCGGGAGCTGGTGCTGCACAACCTCGTCACCGGCGAGGAGACCACCTTTCCGGACAACCCGAGTGTGGGCCTCGTCCTCCCGGGCGGCGGACTCCTCAGCAGCAGCGGGGGGATCGGCATCCATGGACCCGCGGGCGAGCAGATCGCCTACCTCGACGGCGAGCAGATCGGCCAGGGCGTGGAGGGTCTCGAGGGACTGCAGGCAGGATTCCCCGAGATCGCCGGGGCCTCCGAGACGACGGTCGCCGTGCTGGTCTGCTACGCACAGGAACGGGAGCTGCTGTCCTCGGAGGCCTCCGGCGGTCATGCGGTGATGGCGGGATTCCGGCTGAGCGACGGTGAGCGGGTCTGGGCACAGGACACCGGAGCCGGCTGCGTGGGCCGCGAGCTGTATCGCCCGCCGGTGTCGGCACTGGGCGCCATCGAGCACGTGGTGACCTACGCCGGTGACCGAGCGACCGTCACCAGGATCGATGACGGGACGGCCGGCGCCACCTGGCCGGACGCCCCGAGGGACTCCGTGGTCCTGCAGGACGGGCTCGCCCTGCACCGCAGCGGCAGCTCCGTCGTCGAGGTCGTGGACCTGGAGACCGGGGATGTCCTCGCCGAGACGGAGTGTCCCGACGTGGGCATGATGAGCCCGGGACCGATGGCGAACCTCTCCACCGAAGCCGTGCTCGCCATCGAGTGCGGGGACGAGGAGGCGCGGCTCTACGACCGCGAGGCGCAGGAGTTCACCACGGTGTCGGCGCCGCCGCTGACCGAGGGGCGCCTCATCCCCGACGGTGCCTCGCGCGCCTACGACATGTACATCCTCAGCCGCGACGGGGAGACCGTCACCATCACCGACGCGCTCAGCGGGACCGAGATCGGCAGCTTCGTCGCCCCCGAGGAGATGGAGATCCAGACCAATCTCCTGCGCGGACGCGTGATGGTCATGTACGTCCAGACGGACTTCGAGGATGTGCATTACGACGTGGTCGCGGTCGATCTGCGCACGGCGGAGGTCCTCATCTCGGACACCGAGAAGATCGGCCCGTTCTGGCAGGTGGACCCGGCGGGATACGCCATGGTCTCCAGCGGCGATATGTACGACTCCGGCGGTCGCTACAGCAGCGAGCAGGAATACCGCGTGGAGTCCTGGGTGGTCGGGGTCGAGGGAACGTCGACCGACGGGTGACCGCCGGCGTTCCGCCGACCCGCCCGGCCGTCCCCCGTCACGCCCGGGCTCTGCGAGGATCAGCCCATGCGCACCGCACTGATCGGCGGCAAGCGCGGGGTCGGCAGTTCCCTCGTCGAGGCCTGGCGGGCCGAGCACGAGCTGACCGTCCTGGACCGCAACGATGCTCTGCTGCCCGGCGTACGTGACGTGGTGGGGGAGGCCGACGACCCGGCCGCGCTGACCGCCGCGCTCGAGGGCGCCGAGGCCGTGGTGCACCTGGCCGCCCATCTGCCGCACGGCAGCGAGGCGGAGCAGCTGCCGGGCACCGCCGCGGCGATCGGGGTGAACGTCGGATCGGTGCTGCTGGCCATGCGCCTCGCCCGTCGGCTCGGAGCGGCCTCCTTCGTGCACATCAGCTCCCTCGACGTCTTCGCCGGGTACGGGACCACGCCGATCCCCGCCGGGGCCGAGCCCGACGCGACCTCGCTGTACGGACTCTCCAAGCTGCTGGCCGAGCAGGCCCTGCGACTGGCCATCGAAGGGCCTGCGCCCACCGCGGAGGAGGGACCGCTCACCGTCACCTCGTTGCGCCTGGCCTTCCCGACCACTGCAGAGACCTGGCCGCGCTGGATGACACCGTTGCGCGAGGAGCAGACCGAGCCGATCCTGCACACCCTGGAGCACGGCACCCCGATCAGCTCCCTGCATCCGGAGGATCTGGCCAGGGCGGTGATGGGGGCGCTGCGCCGAGAGCGCGGCGGGGCCTATGAGGCGATCGCCGTCACCGCCGCCGCGCACTCGATCGCCGACGACTCCGCGACGCGGCTGCTCGGCTGGCGGCCGCGCCACGTGCTGGAGCGGTGAGGCCCCTCGTCACCGCCGAGCATCGCGGGCGGTCTTGAGCCAGCCGTCGATCGAGTCCCAGGCGGAGCCGCCGACGATGCAGACCACGAGGACCACACCGAGGGTGTACGTCGTGCCCGCATCGACACCGCTGTCTCGCGCAAGCTCCAGCAGCTCCGGGTTCAGCAGGCGGTCCCGGCCCAACAGGGTGAGAGCCCAGCTCACAAAGGCCACGGCGAGAGCAGTGTTGATGATCGCGGCGGCGGTGGTCCAGCGTCCCCGCACGAAGTTCGCGACTGCGAGGCCCGCCTCGAGCAGCAGCAGCGCGGCGAGGGCGAGGATCCAGCCCGGCCAGAGGCTCGGATGGAGCGCCTGGAGGGTGCTGCCGTCGATCACGGCGAGACCCCGCGTCACGTCCCAGGCGAGTGCTCCGAGCATGATCGCGATGAGCACGAGCGAGGGGATCAGGTCCGCGCGCCCGGTGCCGGGGCTGCGCTGCTCCGGCAGCTGGTCCACGTCCCAGGTCGTGCCGGTCTCCGCGCCCGTGCGCTCGAGGACCACGAA
This sequence comes from Brachybacterium sp., assembly GCA_035301145.1. Lineage (GTDB taxonomy): Bacteria > Actinomycetota > Actinomycetes > Actinomycetales > Dermabacteraceae > Brachybacterium. The sequence goes on from DATGUQ010000190.1 coordinate 7,026, forward strand.
CACGAGAGTCACCCAGAAGCACAGATGGACGATGACGGAGAGCCCGATCGCGATCGCCTCGGCGATCGCCTCGCCCACGCTCGCGCCGATGATCGCGTGGGCGACGCCGGCGCCGAGCATCGCGATCGGCGGGATGATCAGCAGGAGCGTCCTGAGCAGTCGCAGCCAGGTGAGGTAGAAGCGGGGCCCGATCAGCTGGAGGGGTCGATCGGCGTACCCGGCCGCGAGCACGGCGGGGTCCCCGAGCTCGGTGAGGACGGCGCGCTCGGCGGATCGAGGGTCCTCGCCCTGTTCGAGGCGGGCCTCGACGGCGTCGGCGATGGAGGCTCTGAGCTCCTCGCGCACGTCCCCCTGTGCCCCGGCGGGCAGGGAACGGGCAGTGGCGTCGATGTAGCGGTCGGTGAGTGTCGCGGGCATGTCAGTGCTCCTGGTCGGCGACGGGATCGGTGGCAGTGAGGGAGCGGATCGCGCCGGTCAGGGCGCTCCACTCGGTGGTGAGAGAGTCCGCGAGCCGCTCGCCCGCAGGCGAGGTGCGGTAGAACTTCCGCGGCCGGGCCTCGTCGGTGTTCCACGCACTGGTGAGGAACTCCTGCTTCTCGAGGCGACGCAGCAGCGGGTAGAGCGTGTTGGCGTCGGTCGCGAAGCCGTGACGCTCGAGATCCTCGAGCAGGCCGTAGCCGTACCCGGGGGTGCGCAGCAGCTGCAGGCACGCCAGCACGACGGTGCCGCGCCGGAGCTCCTGCAGGTGGAGATCGAGAAGGTCGTTCATGCCTCACACGATAGTGTGTGACGCACAGTGTTGTCTAGGGAATAGCCACCCGTCGGGTGGGACGACTGCGGACGCAGGGGTTGCGAGCGGGATGATGGACGCCCCTGCACCGTCGATGACAAGGACGCCCCCGTGCCCCGCACCCTCGCTCCCGGCCAGCTCTCCCGGATCCACGTGCTCGACGTCGACACCGGGCAGGACCGGATCCTCCACGAATCCTCGACCGTGCTCTACGAGGCGCCGAACTGGACGCTCGACGGCACCGCGCTGATCCTCAACGGCGACGGGCACCTGTTCCACCTCGCCCTCGACGGCGGCGCGCCGCGACGGATCGACCTCGGCGAGATCGCACCGCTGAACAACGACCACGTGCTCGACCCCGACGGCGTGCACGTGGTCGTCTCGGCCGACGACGGCCGGATCCACCGCGCCCCGCTCGCCGGCGGCTCTGCCACCCGGGTCACCGAGGACGACGGCCGCCTGCATTTCCTCCACGGCATCAGCCCCGACGGCGCCACCCTCGTGTACACCGCCGTCGCGAGGGACCCCGACGGCTCCTGGTTGCCGCCGGATCTCGCCACCGTCCCTGCGAGAGGCGGGCAGGCCACGCTGCTCACCGAGGACGAGTTCCCGGACGACGGCGCCGAGTTCACCCCCGACGGCGCCTGGATCCTCTTCAACTCCGAGCGCGGCAGCGCAGTTCCCGGCCATGCGCAGCTGTTCCGGATGCGGCCCGACGGCAGCGGCATCGAGCAGCTCACCCACGACGAGCGGGTGAACTGGTTCCCGCACCTGTCCCCGGGCGGCACCCGGGTCGCCTTCGTCAGCTTCCCGCCGGGCACGCAGGGTCATCCCGCAGATCTCGAGGTGCTGCTGCGCCTGTGCGCGCCGGACGGCACGGCAGTGCGCGACCTGGTCCCGCTGCGCGGCGGGCAGGGCACGATGAACGTCAACAGCTGGGCCCCGGACTCCCGGCGCCTGGCCTACGTGGACTATCCCCTCGGCACCTGATGCTCAGCCTGGGCCGAGGGCGTCGAGGCTGCGCTGTCGCGGCCGCGGAACAGGAACTGCACCACGCCGTCGTCGGCCGTGGCGCGCTGGGCGTCGACGTCGTAGGTGGTGCCCACCAGGTCGGCCGCGAGCGCCTCGGCGGGCGGGCCGTCGGCCCGCACGCGGCCGTCGTCGAGCACCACCACGCGGTCGCAGTAGCGGGCGGCGAGGTTCAGGTCGTGCAGCACCACCACGGTGGCCAGGCCCCGTGAGCGCACGATCTCGAGCACGTGGTGCTGGGAGCCGATGTCGAGGTGGTTGGTGGGTTCGTCCATGAGCAGCAGGCGGGGCTGCTGGGCGAGGGCGCGGGCGATGAGCACCCGCTGCTTCTCCCCGCCGGAGAGCAGGCCGAACTCGCGCCGGGCCAGGTGCAGGGCGCCGGTGGCCTCGAGGGCGTCGGCGGCGATCTGCTGGTCCTCGGGGGTGGTGGACCCGAAGGCGCCGGCATGCGGGACCCGGCCCAGCAGCACGACGTCCGCGGCGGTCAGCGGCACCTCGCCGGAGAGCTCCTGCGCCATCACCGCGATGCGGCGCGCGCGCTCACGACCGCTGAGGGAGGCCAGGTCCCGGCCCTCGAGGTGCACCCGGCCCGCATCGGGCACCAGGGCGCGGTGCAGGATCCGCAGCGCGGTGGTCTTGCCGCTGCCGTTGGGGCCCACCAGGCCCAGCACCTCGCCCTCGCCGACGTGCAGGTCCACCCCGTCCAGCACCGTGTGCGCGCCGAAGGCGTGGCGCAGTCCCCGGGCCTCGAGCAGCGGCGCCCCGCTCAACCCTCCAGCTCCTGCAGCCAGTCGTGGATCTGCTCCAGTCCGTCGACCACCAGCGGCGAGGCGGGCTCGGCGAAGTTGAACAGGAGGGGCAGCAGGGCGTCCTGCTGGACGGCGCGCAGGCTCGAGAGCTGGTCCTGGGCGATCATCTCGGCGACCAGGTCGCTGCCGTCGCCCTCGCCCTGGTAGAGCACCAGGAGCACGTCCGGGTCCGCGGCCAGGAGCGGTTCCGCGCTGATCTCGAACACCCGGTCCGGGGTGTCCGCGAAGACGTTCTCGATGCCGAGCGCGTCCAGCTGGGCGGTCGCCATGGAGCCGGCGCCGTAGGTGTACAGCGGCCCGCCGCCCACCGAGGGATACAGCACCGCCGCGGTCGCGGTCCCCAGCGCGGCGGCCGAGTCCGCGACGGCCGCGACCCGCTCGTCGAGCGAGGCGATCAGGGCCTCCGCCTCGGCGGCGCGGTCGAAGATCCGCCCGTACTCCTCGATCGTGGCGTGGAGGGTCTCGAAGCTCGCCCGCTTTCCGTCGGTGCCGCAGAAGACGTCCTGGACCACCACCTGCGCGCCGACGTCGGCGAGCGCCTCGCGGGTCACGCCGTCGGGCATGCCGAAGACGATGTCCGGCTCCTGCGCGATGACCAGTTCCTGGCTGATCTGCAGGTGGCCGGAGGCGTCGATGTCCTCCGACAGCGCCGGGATCTCCTCCATCCGGGCGGCCAGGTCCTCGTCGTAGTAGCCGGGCGGGAAGGCCCCGGCGCGGGAGACCACCCGGTCCAGCACCCCGATCCCGTCGAGCGTGGTCACCGACGCCGACTCCAGCAGCACGATCCGCTCCGGCGGGGCGTCGAAGCGCAGCGTCTCCTCGCAGTTCGGGATCTCGAGCGGGAAGCCCTCCCCGCCCGTCCCGGTGCCGCCGGCGCCCCCGGTGCTGTCTCCACAGGCAGCGGTGAGGCCGACC
>DATGUQ010000191.1:0-7115 GCA_035301145.1 Brachybacterium sp.
CCGAGCTCGCCGCGGAGACGATCTCCTCGGGCGACTCCCCGCTCACGCCGCGCGAGGCGGACGTGCTCGAGTTCGCGGCCGACGGCGCCCCGGTCGAGCAGATCGCGCGCCGCGCCCACCTGGCACCGGGGACGGTGCGCAATTACCTCTCCAGCGCCCAGGCGAAGCTGCAGGCCGCGAACCGCCACGAGGCCGCCGCGATCGCGCGGCGCCAGGGGTGGATCTGAGCCCTCACGCGCCGACCCTCACTCACTGAGGTACTGCGTGATCCGGATCTGGTTGCCGAACGGATCGCGCACCGCCATGTCGCGGCCATAGGGGCGGCTGGACGGCTCCTCGATGATCTCGACGCCGGCTTCCCGGAGCCGAGCGTGGTCGGCGTCGACGTCGTCGCTCTCGAGGATCATCCAGCTTGTCGTGCCGAGCTCCGTGAGCTCGCGCAACGCGTCGGCCGTCTCGGGCGAGCCGGTCGCGGTCTCGTCGCCGACCCGTTGGAGCAGCACCATCCGCTTCGGCGCGGCCGGTAGCGCGACGGTCAGCCAGCGCATGTTGCCGAGGTCCACATCGGTGTCGACGCGGAACCCGAGCTTCCGGGTGTAGAACTCGAGAGCCTGGTCCTGGTCGGTGACGTACATCGGGGTGATGGCGATATCGGTGAACATGGAAGCAGAGTAGGCACAGCGGACCGGTCACGGCTTCTCCGAAACGACCCTCTCCGCACGAGCCGCCGCCGTTCCGGTGGGCCGAGCCCAGGCCCGGGCCACGCACGCGGGGATCTCCGGCAACGGCCCGCGGGCCCGATGCCGCGTGGGCGTCTCACCCATAAGCCTCGTGAAAGTCCTGGTGAAAGTGCCGAGACTGTTGTACCCGACGGAGCCTGCGATCTCCGTGACCGGGAGCGAAGTGGTTCGCAGCAGGCTCGCCGCACGTTCGATACGGCGCCGGTAGAGGTAGGCGCGCGGGGACTCTCCGAATGCGGCGGCGAACCTGCGTCGGAAATGCGTCGGGGACAGCAGCGCGATGCGGGCGAGGCTCTCCGTGGTCCACGGCTGCGCGACGTCGTGGTCGATCGTGTCCCTGACGCGCAGCAGCCGACGAGTGGTCGACTCGCGGCGACCTGCCGCAGGGCCGCGGTGCTCGGTTCCCATGGAACCCACGCTACCCGCGGTCGAAGAGCGCGGGGACTCGCTGCTCTCCGAGTCGCTCCTCGTCGATTCGATCGTGCCCGCGCCGATCCTCGCGCAGTCGGGCTGGGTCGGCGCGGCGCCGGTCGTGCAGATCTTCGTCCCCCCTGTTCAGCGCTGGCGAGGGGGATTCCCCCTCACCAGATCCGCTGGAGGGTCCCGAGGTCGTCGAACACCCGATCAGCGCTGGCCTCCGGGAGCTTCCCGATGCGCACCTTCGTGGAGATCTCCCAGGCAATGGCCGCGGAGACCAGCACCTCTGAGTCGAGATCGAAGTCTTCGCCTCCTGCACCTTCACCGGCCTCTGTTCCGGGCCGGCCATCTCCGCCGCGCTCGTGCTGACAGCGAATCTGCGGCCCGGCCGGACGACCATGGATCTGGTCGACCTGGTCGCGACGATCTGGTCAGGTCGCTCCGGAGCGGACCTCAGCCCACCGCGCCCTCCGCGAAGCTCGCGTCGACGATGTCGGCGATGTCCAGCGGCTCGGCGTAGGTGATCTGCTCGGCCTCGAGCCACACGGCCTGCATGGCCTCGAGCTGCTCGGGCTGCGGGGCGAGGTCGGGGAGGTAGGTGTACATCGGGGAGGCCTTCAGCACCTCGATGTCCTGGCCGAGGGTGTCGGCGAGGATCTCGTACACCTCGTCGGTCTGGGTGCCGTCCTCGCCGAGCTCCTGCGCACCCTTGGCCAGCGCGGTGAAGAAGCCCTGCGCGAGATCGGCGGCGACGAAGGACTCGGAGTACATCACGCCCGTGCCGGTGGTGCCCTTCGCGGGGACCGCGAGCGGGGAGGCGATCCCGGCCTCCTCGATCGAGGAGGAGAAGGGGGCCGACGGGGTCGCCGCGTCGACCGAGCCGTTGGTCAGCGCCGGCTCCTGGTCGGGGGTGGCGAGGTTGGAGATCTCCACGTCGTTCAGGGTCAGCCCGCCCTCCTCGAGCATCGCCGCGAGGAGGTAGCCGCCGGTCGCGCCGGGCCCGCCGGCGACGCCGATGGTGCGACCCTCGAGATCCGCGACGGAGGAGACGGTGCCGTCCTCGAGCAGGTCCTGGCGCACCTCGAGGGCGGTGGGCGAGTTCTCCGGATCGCCCGGGGAGATGCCCATGGAGCCGACGATCTTGAAGGCCACGCCCTGCTCGAGGGCGTTGAACATGCCGGCGCTGAACCCGGCGACCATCACGTCGAGCTGGTCGTTGGCGAGCATCGGCACGCCGTCCTGACCGGACTTCAGCGGAGTGAGCTCGAGGGTGATGCCCTCGGCCTCGAAGTACCCCTTCGCGTCGGCGACGTACAGCGGGGCGAACAGCGCGGAGGGCAGGTGGCCCACCCGCACGGTGCCGTCGGCGCCGCCGGAGCCGTCTGCGGGGTCCTCCCCGGTGACGGCGGAGCCGCAGGCGGTCAGGGCGCCGCCGAGGGCGGTGGCGGCGGTGAGGGAGAGAAGGGTGCGACGTCGCATCGGTGCTCCAGGTGGTGAGGGGCCCGGTGGTGGCGGGCCCGATGGTGGGTGCGGGGGTGGGTCAGCGCTCTCGGCGCCAGGGCAGCAGCAGCTTCTCGGAGCGGCTGAGGATCGTGGTGACCAGGGCGCCGATCAGGCCGATGACGACCAGTCCCACGTACAGCTTCTCGGGGATGAACAGCTGCCAGGAGTTCCAGATCAGGTAGCCGAGCCCGGTGGTGGTGGCGCCGGTGAACTCGACCGCGGTGACCACCACGACGGCGGTGCCGGTGGCGGTGCGCAGGCCGGAGAAGACGAAGGGCATCGCCCCGGGCAGGATCACGAAGCGGAAGCGGTCCATGCCGCGGGCGCCGTAGGCGGCGCCGGCCTCGAGGAGCTTGCGGTCGATCGCCCACACGCCCGAGACGGTGTTGATCTGCATGATGAAGAAGGTCGTGATGAACACGGCGATGATCTTCGGCAGCTCGGTGGGGCCGAAGATCATCAGCAGGATCGGGAAGATCGCGATCTTCGGCAGCGGGTAGAGCGCGGAGAACAGCGGGCCGAGCGCGGCGTTCAGCGCCCGCGAGGCGCCCATCAGCAGGCCCACGGCGATCCCGGCGAGCGCGCCGAGGCCGCCGCCGACGGCGAGGCGCATCAGGGTGGGGGCGGTGTGCTGCCACAGCTCGCCGTCCAGCAGCATCTCCCAGCCCGCCGCGAGGATCCGGGTGGGCGGCGGGAAGAAGCGCGGATCGATGATCTCCACGCGCGCGCACAGCTCCCACAGGACCAGCAGCAGGATCGGCGTCGCGATCGAGAGGACGAGGTCGCGCGTGGCGAGGCGACGGTCGCGGGCGCGCTGCGCGCTCGCGGCCACGAGCGTGCGCTGCTCGCGGTCGTCGGCCGTCGTCGCGGTGCGGGTGGCGGCGGGCGTCTCGGGGCGGCTCATGCGGTCTCCTCGGCGGTGCGGGCGTCCTCGCGCAGCAGGTCCCAGATGCGGGCGCGCAGCGCCGAGTACTCGGGGTCGCGCTCGATCTCGAAGGAGCGGGGGCGGTCGAAGGGCACGGTGATGTCCTCGCGCAGGGTGCCGGGGCGGCCGGACATCACGATCACCCGGTCGGAGAGGATGATCGCCTCGTCGATGTCGTGGGTGACCATGAGGACGGTCTTGCGCTCCGCCTCCCACAGGGCGATGAGCTCCTCCTGCATGAGCATGCGGGTCTGGGCGTCGAGCGCCCCGAGCGGCTCGTCCATGAGCAGCACCGGGGAGCCGGTCGCGAAGGCGCGCGCGATCGCGACGCGCTGGCGCATGCCGCCGGAGAGCTGGTGGGGGTAGGAGTCCGCGAAGTCGGCCAGGCGCACCCGTGCGAGCCAGTCGTCGGCGATGCGCCGCCGCTCGGCCGCGCCGGTCCCGGTCATGCGCAGTCCGAACGCGACGTTCTCCCGCACGGTCATCCAGGGGAAGACCCCGTGCTCCTGGAACACGAACGCGGCGGGGATCGCATGCCCCTCCTCCGGCATCGTCACGGAGCCGACGGTGCGTTCCTCGAGGCCGCCGAGGATGCGCAGGAAGGTCGACTTCCCGCAGCCGGAGGGGCCGACGATGCAGGTGAAGGAGCCGGGCTCGAGGGTCAGGGAGAAGTCCTCGAGGGCCCAGACGGGGTCGGTGCCGGAGAAGAAGACCTTCGAGACGTCCTCGGCGACGACGGCGCCGGGTGCGGCGACGGGCGGGGTGCTGTGCATGCGTGCTCCTGGTCCCGGGCGGGCGGCGGCGTCGGCGACCGGTCGGGGGCGTACGGGATGGATCGGGACGGGCGGGTGCGGTGCGGGCGGGGCCGCGGGCCCACTGTAGTGGGCCGTCTCGAAGTCCGGACCGTCGATCTCGCGGGCCGGACCTGTCGCCTCAGCGCTTCCGGCGGGCGCGGAAGAAGCCTCGCAGCAGGTCACCGCATTCCTGCTCCCGCACCCCGGTGATGAGCTCGACGCGGTGGTTCAGGCGCGGTTCGCGCACCAGGTCGTAGAGGGATCCGGCGGCACCGGCCTTGGGGTCCATCGCCCCGACGACGACGCGCTGGACGCGGGAGAGCACGATCGCGCCCGCGCACATCGTGCACGGCTCGAGGGTGACGGCGAGGGTCGCGCCGGTGAGGTTCCAGCGCCCCGCCGCCCGGGCCGCCGCGCGCAGGGCGAGGATCTCTGCGTGGGCGGTGGGGTCCTCGTCGGCCTCGCGGCGGTTCCCTGCGGTCGCGAGCACCTGGCCGTCGGCCCCGAGCACGACGGCGCCGATGGGGACGTCGGCCGGCTCGCGCTCGGCGGCGGAGCGCGCCTCGGCGATCGCGAGGCCCATCAGCGCCTCGTCCGTCGGCGCGATGGCGTCCAGGAGGTCGGTCATGGGGCCATTGTCGCGCCTGCCGGCTCGGCGGCGCTCCCCTCAGCGCGCAGCGCGCCTCGGGCCGAGGGCGCTCGCCTGCCCGGGAGACCATCCTCTCCCCTCCCTCCGACACGCCGCGGGCCAGGGCGCGCTCCGGTAGATTCCCCCCATGCGCGTTCTCGAGATCGACCACCCCCTGGTCGCCCACAAGCTGACGGTGCTGCGCAATCGCGCCACCCACTCCTCGGTGTTCCGCCAGCTCGCCGACGAGCTGGTCACCCTGCTGGCCTACGAGGCGACCCGCAACGTCGCCGTCGCGCCGGCGCAGATCGAGACCCCGGTGACGACGATGACCGGCACCCGGCTGACGAACCCGAAGCCGATGGTGGTGCCGATCCTGCGCGCGGGCCTCGGCATGCTCGACGGCCTCACCCGCCTGCTGCCCACCGCCGAGGTGGGCTTCCTGGGCATGGTCCGCAACGACGAGACCCTCGAGGTCACCACCTACGCGAACCGCCTGCCCGACGATCTCTCGGGCCGTCAGTGCTTCGTGCTGGACCCGATGCTCGCCACCGGCCACACCCTCATCGCCTCGTGCGAGTACCTGCACGAGCGCGGCGCGAAGGACATCACCTGCGTGACGCTGCTGTGCGCGCCGGAGGGTCTGACGGCGCTCGAGGAGCAGCTCGACCCCGCGCTCGACCTCACCGTCGTCACCGCCGCGATCGACGAGGAGCTCAACGAGAAGGGCTACATCGTGCCCGGCCTGGGCGATGCCGGCGACCGTCTCTTCGGCGTCGTCGACTGATCGGCCGGCAGCCCCGGGCACCCCTGACGCCCCGTCGCCGTCCCGCGATGTGAACACCCGCTTGCTCTCCGGGACGGGACGGGGCATCCTCGTTGTCATGACCACGAACGCCGCGCTCCGCGAGACCACCCGCCGGGTGGTCCGCTCCGCCATGCGTTCGATGATGTCCATGATGATGATGCCGATGATGCATCGTCAGCCGGGCCTCTGAGCGCTCACGACACCTCCGAGGTCGGCTGACAGGAGCCGGTCGGAAGACGCGGGCTCCAGGTGCCACCGGGAGCACAGCCCTGAACGATCCGCCTGCGGGCGTCGATCCCCAGGGATCCCGGGTCCACCAGCCGCCGCGCTCACCGCGCCGCTTCTCGGAGAACTCGCATCATGACCATCACCCTGGACCGCCCCACCGCTCACATCGACCGTCGTCCCGCCGCGCGCCCGCAGCACCGGGCCGGAGCTGCGGCGCCGCAGCCGCAGCCCGCGACCGATGCCGTCACCATCACCGTGACGGTCACCCTTCCCGCCGGCACCGGCGACGTCGAGACCGCCCTCCTCGCCGACGAGCTGCGCACGGGCGCCCAGCGCCTGGTCGGCTCCCGCGACGGCCGCACCACCGTGGCGGTGAACAGCCCGAACCCCTTCGCGGCCACCGGCCGCGCCACGTCCCGCTCCCTGCCGCCCCGCGGCCAGGGGCGCGCTGCCGTGACCCCGCTGCGCCCGCGCCGCACCGGCGTCGTCTCGCCCAACTCCCCCGCCCGGCGCGATGCGGAGGCCGCGCGCCGCCGCGCCCTGCAGGCCACGGCCGTCAGCCCCTCCAGCCCGTCCGCCGCTCCGGAGGACAGCCTGGTCATCGACCTGTTCGGCCGCAGGGTGCGGATCGACGGACAGGACGTGGACTTCACCTACAAGGAGTTCGAGCTGCTCTCGCAGCTGGCCCGCAATGCGCGGCGCACCCTCTCGCGCTCCGAGCTCATGGAGACGGTCTGGGCCGAGGCGCCCGAGGACACCGGTGAGCGCACGGTCGACGTGCACGTGCGGCGCGTCCGCACCAAGCTGGGTCGGTACCGTCGGCTGATCTCGACGGTGCGCGGGGCGGGCTACCGCCTGGATCTCGGCAGCGACGTCGCGATCCTCTCCTGAGCCGTACGGCCCGGGATGCGACGAGCGGCCCGGAGCACTCAACCGACGGTGTCGGGGGCTCACGGACCGCTCGTCAGGCCTGTCGTCCGTCAGGGGTGGGTGCGGGCGAACAGGCTGGACGGGCTGCCAATGGTGGGGGAACCTGGCGTGTCGCCCGTCCGGCCGCTCCCCAGGAGGGGGG
>DATGUQ010000192.1:0-14359 GCA_035301145.1 Brachybacterium sp.
TCATCCTCGGCTGGCGCACGCGGATCATGCTGCCGCTCTACCTGATCGGCTGGGTCAGCTTCATCGAAGTCAACGACACCGCCGGCGATCAGGGGGACAACGCCTACCGCATCTTCCTCGTCGCCCTGCTCTTCGCGGACACGTCGATGCGCCTCTCCCTGGACGCCCGCCGTCGTGCCCGTCCGCTCGAGGCCGCGCAGCCGTGGTGGCGGCGGAAGCTCGCCGGGGAGAGGCTGCTGCCCGCCCCGCTGACGAACCTCGCGCACAACGTCGTGCTCATCGTGCTGACCTTCCAGGTGTCCGCGATCTACGTGTCCGGCGCCCTGTACAAGGCCGGCGGCACACCGTGGTCGGAGGGGTGGGCCGTCTACGACCCGCTGCACGTCGCACAGTTCAGCACGTGGCCGGAGCTGGCCGACCTGCTCACCGTCTGGGGACCGGGCGTGGCCGCCATCAGCTGGGGTTCGATCATCCTCCAGATCGCCTTCCCCTTCATGCTGCTGCGCCGCGGCACCCGCGTGGTCGCGCTGTTCGGCATCCTCGGCTTCCACATCGGCATCGGCGTCCTCATGGGCCTGCCGTGGTTCTCGCTCACGATGATTGCCGTGGACGCGATCTTCATCCGCGACGAGACGTGGAAGAAGCTGGGCAGCGCGTTCACCCGCACCTGGGCCAGCACCCGGACTGGGGAATAGCTGCCCGCCTCCGTATGGTTGTGCCGGACGGTGTTCGACGTCCACAGTCCCAGGACCACACAGCCCTAACCCTACGGAGGCACCGTGACTGATTCCACCGCACCCCGCGTTCCCGCGGACACCTCGGATCCGAAGTTCGAGGCCTACGCCCGCCCGGAGCGCATCGTCAGCACGCAGTGGGTGGCCGACAACCTCGACACCCCCGGCGTCGTGATCGTCGAGAGCGATGAGGACGTCCTCCTGTACGAGGCCGGGCACATCCCCGGTGCGGTGAAGATCGACTGGCACACGGAGCTCAACGACCCGGTGACCCGCGACTACGTCGACGGTAAGGGCTTCGCGAAGCTCATGAGCGCCAAGGGGATCTCCCGGGAAGACACGCTGGTGGTCTACGGCGACAAGTCGAACTGGTGGGCGGCCTACGCGCTGTGGGTCTTCACGCTGTTCGGGCATCCGGACGTGCGCCTGCTGGACGGGGGCCGCGCCGCCTGGGAGGCGGAGGGCCGGGAGATGACCACCTCCGAGCAGGGCAAGCCCGCCGCCACCTCCGGCTACCCGGTGGTGGAGCGCCAGGACGCCCCGATCCGCGCCTACCGCGATGACGTGCTGGACTTCCTCGGCGGTCCGCTGATCGACGTGCGCTCCCCGCAGGAGTTCACCGGCGAGCGCACCCACATGCCGGACTACCCGCAGGAGGGCACCGTGCGCGGCGGGCACATCCCCACCGCCCGCTCCGTGCCCTGGGGCCGCGCCGCCGCCGAGGACGGCCGCTTCCGCTCGCGCGCCGAGCTCGAGGAGATCTACCAGAGCGAGCTCGGCTTCGACACCGCCACGCCGACGATCGTCTACTGCCGCATCGGCGAGCGCTCGGCGCACAGCTGGTTCGTGCTCACCCACCTGCTGGGCTTCGAGGACGTCCGCAACTACGACGGCTCCTGGACAGAGTGGGGCAACGGCGTGCGCCTGCCGATCGCGCAGGGCACCGAGCCGGGAGAGGTCCCCGCCCGATGACCGACACCGCTGCTTCCGACGCGGGCCTCCCCGCGGCCTTCGCCGAGATCGCCGACGACTTCCACGCCCTGTCCGGCCGGGACCGACTGCAGCTGCTGCTGGACTTCTCGAACGATCTGCCGGCGCTGCCCGACCGCTACGCCGACCATCCCGAGCTGCTCGAGCCCGTGCCCGAGTGCCAGTCCCCGATCTTCCTCATCACCGAGGTGGAGGGCACCGGCCGGGACGCGACGGCGCGGCTGTTCTTCTCCGCCCCTGCGGAGGCACCGACCACGCGCGGCTTCGCCTCGATCCTCGCCGAGGCGCTCGACGGGCGTTCCGTGGGCGAGGTGCTGGACACCCCCGAATCGGTCACCGGTTCGCTGGGGCTGGCCGAGGTGGTCAGCCCCCTGCGGCTGAACGGCATGGCCGGGATGCTGGCCCGCATCAAGCGACAGCTCAGGGAGAAGGCCGGGCTCTGACCCCCGCGCCGCGGCACGCTGCCGCGGGGCCTGCCGCCGCCCTCGCGGCGGTCTCGGCTCAGGACTGCGGCGGGGTGCGCGGCGGGGTGCGGGTGCTCCCGTACCGTTCGTAGGCCTTCTCGGCCCCGGTGCGCAGCGCACCGAAGGCCGCGCGGCCGGCCTCGGACTGCGCGAACTCGAAGGCCGCACGGGCCCGTCGGCCGAAGTCCGCACGCTCCTCGGCGGTGGCGTCCTCGTCCCCGGGGCCGCCGGTGGGTGAGGCGAAGTCCTCGGGGATCTCGCCCCGCTCGAGGCGGGCGTGCCGTTCGCGGGCGACCTTCAGCTCGAGCGGCACCCGCACCTGCCGCACCAGCGCCGCGCGCACGTCCTCCCGGATCCGCTCGGCCTGCTGCGCGAGGTACTCCTCGAGGGGCGTGCGCTCGTCGGTGAGCTCGTGCGCCCGGCACAGCAGGTAGGACGCGAGATCCGAGGCGACCTCGGGCGAGAGCCCGTAGGCGTCGGAGGAGCCGCGCGCCTCCCGCAGCTCCACCGCGTCGTCCCGCTCGAGCGGGCTGGGCGCGATGTCGACCGCGCTGAGCACGTCCTCGACGAAGGCGTGGAAGCTCGCCTCGCCGGGCACATCGGCGCGGCGCAGATCCGCCCGTCCGATGTCCTCGGGCGGCAGCGGCACCCGGTCCACGCCTTCGCGGGCGAACTCGTCCTGCGCGGCACGGCGCAGCAGGCGGCGGGCGGCGCGCTCGAGGTGCCCGGCCTCCGCATCCCGCGGGATCCCGGGGACCACGGCGCGCGCATCGGCGATCACCGCGGCGCGCAGGCTCGAGGTCTCGGCGCGGCGACGCACCGCGGACGGGAGCATCGCGAGCCGCTCTCTGAGGGTGAAGATCTGCACCATGGACGCCTCCTGCGGGATCGGGCGGATGCCCCCATCGTACGGACGCTCCCGGGAGCCCGGCCGGGCGCTCCCGAGCGCTCGGGGCCGCCCCGGCCCGGCGCGCGCCGCAGGTGAGGCTGCCCTGCGTGACGGGACCGGCACGACCTGCGGGAACATCCTGACCCCGGATATCGTTCGGAAGGATGAGCCCGACAGGACTCGCCCGCACGATTCTCAGGAGATGACATGGCTGACCTCGCCTACACCGTTCCCGGACTCGGCACCGATGACTCGGTGCGTCTGGTGGAGTCCCTCCAGGACCGGCTCCACGCGATGAACGATCTGCACCTCACGCTCAAGCACGCGCACTGGAACGTCACCGGTTCCCGTTTCATCGCGGTGCACGAGATGCTCGACCCGCAGGTGGATCTGGTGCGCGGCTACGCCGACGAGATCGCCGAGCGGATCGCCCAGCTGGGCGCCTCCCCCGTCGGCACCCCCGGCCGTCTGGTCTCCGACCGCGGCTGGTCCGACTACAGCCTCGGCAAGGCCGATGCGCAGGACCACCTGAAGGCCCTCGACGCGGTCTACGAGGGCGTCATCGCCTCGAACCGCAAGGCGATCACGCTCTCCGGGGAGCTGGACCCGATCACCGAGGACATGCTCATCGGCCAGACCGCGGAGCTCGAGAAGTTCCAGTGGTTCATGCGCGCGCACCTCGAGAGCTGAGCGACGTAGCGCGAGCTCGCGAGCGAAAGGAGCTCAGCACCCGCAGCACCGCTGAGCGCGGCTGAACGCTCCCTCGGGGGTCGGGGCCTGCCGAGTACGGTGGGGGCACCCGATCCCCGAGGAGGACCCCGGCATGCCGATCGCCGCCCCCACCGCTGATGAGCTCGCCGTCCTGCAGGACGAGGCGGTGCGCTTCACCCGCGAGCTGATCCGCATCGACACCACCAACTTCGGCGGCGACGACCCCGCCACCTGGGGCAAGGGCGAGAGCGAGGCCGCGGAGCACGTGGTGGCCCTGCTTCGCGAGGTGGGGCTCGAGCCGACGGTGATCGAGTCCGCGCCCGGTCGCCCCAGCGTGTTCGTCACGATCCCGGGTGAGGACCGCACCCGCGGCGGCCTCATCCTGCACGGCCATCTCGACGTGGTCCCCGCGAAGGCGGAGGACTGGTCGGTGGACCCCTTCGGCGCGGAGATCATCGACGGCATGATCCACGGCCGCGGCGCCGTGGACATGAAGGACATGGTCGCGATGATCCTCGCCGTCGCCCGGCACCTCGCCCGCACCGGGCAGGTCCCGCCCCGCGATCTGATGTTCGCCTTCTTCGCCGACGAGGAGAACGGCAGTGTGTGGGGCGCTCAGTGGCTGGTGGAGAACCATCCCGAGATCTTCGACGGCATGACCGAGGCGATCAGCGAGGTGGGCGGCTACTCGATCACCCTGCCGGAGGCGGACACCGGCGAGGACGTGCGCGCCTACCTGGTCCAGACCGCCGAGAAGGGTATGGCCTGGGGTCGCCTGCGCGCCCACGGCCGCGCCGGCCACGGCTCGGTCCCCAACGACGAGAACGCGATCGTGCGCCTGGCCAGGGCGATCGCCGCGATCGATGCGCACGACTTCCCGATCGAGTACATCGCCGGCGTGCGCGCACTGTTCGACGGGATCACCGAGATCACCGGCACGGGATGGGACGAGGAGGACATCGAGGCGTTCCTGCCGCTCACCGGCGGGGCCCGCCAGTTCGTCGCCGGCACCCTGCGCGACTCGGCGAACCTCACCATGCTCTCCGGCGGTTACAAGGTGAACGTGATCCCCCAGACGGCGGAGGCCGGCTTCGACTGCCGTTTCCTGCCCGGGCACCAGGAGGAGGTGCTCGCACTGCTGGACGAGCTCGCCGGCGAGCACGTCGAGGTGATCATCGACCACGTGGGCGTCTCGGTGGACTCGCCGCGCGAGGCGCCCCTGGTGGACGCGATGACCGCCGCGGTGCAGGCGGAGGACCCGGGGTCGCGGGTGCTGCCCTACTGCCTCAGCGCCGGGACCGACAACAAACCGCTGAGCGCCCTGGGGATCACCGGCTACGGGTTCGCACCGCTGCAGCTGCCCGCCGATCTCGATTTCGCGCCGCTGTTCCACGGCGTCGACGAGCGCGTGCCGGTGGAGGCCGTGCGCTTCGGGGCCCGGGTGCTGCTGCGCCTGGTGAGCGACTGCTGAGAGGACCGGCCGCGGGACGGGGTCAGTCGGACTCGGCGCTCCGCGCGGCGCGGCAGGCCGCCATCAGCTCGGCAACCGGGGCCGGATCCTGCGGGGACAGGCCCGTGTACCACGGCGGGGCGTTCCTCAGCAGCGTCTCCAGGAGGTCGGTCGCATCCAGCGCCTCACCGTCAGCGGCCTGCTGCTCGGTGTCCACGAGCCACTGGTTCGCCTGGGCGAGCGCCGCACCCGCGAGGGCCCGCGCGGTCGAGTCGCGGCCGCGCAGCGGCGCGGGCACCTCCTCACCCAGCCGGCCCAGCGCCACGCCGTGCAGCTCGACCATGGTGTCCACCAGGATCATGTAGGTGCGGTGGGAGAACTTCCAGTCCAGCGCCCCGCGCAGGAAGGGATGATGGCGCTCGAGGTGGACGGCGAGCATCCCGTACCCGAACCGCACCCGCTGGTGGACGGGCTCGCCCCTGTCCTTGGACTCGGTCCCGCGCGCCCAGGCGGTGTCGAGCATCTGCGACAGCATGGCGCCCATCAGGTCGTCGAGCCCCGAGAAATGGCTGTAGAAGGCGGCACGGCTGACCCCGGCCCGCTTGGCCAGGGCGTTGACGGTCACCTCGCCGTCGGCGACGGTGAGGTCGCGGGCGGCGGCGAAGATCGCCGCCCTGGTCCGTGCCGGTCGGGGATCCTGAGCGCGCTCACTCGTACTGGGCATTGCGTCATCGTAGCCTCGCCGCCGGCCGCTGAGGCCCCTCCTCCCCGTGGGGTGCGGCACGATGGGGGCATGTCCTCCCTTCTGTCCGGAGTGTCCGGCCGCGGCCGACCGCAGGGCCACCCGCTGCTCGACGGCCTGCGCGGCCAGACCGTCGTCCACACCCGGGTCGCCTCGCGCGGCACCCGGACCATCACGGCGCGGGGCTGGGTGCTGCGCTCCCGGATCCAGCAGCTGGAGGGCCCGCAGGGGGTGCTCGACGGGGGCCGAGCCGTCGGGCTGCGCGACCCGCGCGTGGTGGGGGCGTCGATCCAGCACGCCGAGATGGTCGACGGGCTGCTCACGATCGCCCTGCAGGGTGCGCAGGGGCCGCTCCGGCTCAGCACCGTCCCCCGCTGGCGGCTGGAGGCGCCCCGCGGGGCCGTGCTGCAGGCCGAGGAGAAGGGGGAGATCAGCGCCCGCCCTCCCGGAGCGCCGCGCTACGCCTCCTCGGAGGCGCTGGCCGAGCATGCGGCCTCCTCCCGGAGCGGCATCGAGGAGCGTCTGCTCGCGCTGGGGCGGGAGCAGTGGCTGCATCCGGGTCACGTGGTGAGCGTGCTCGCGAGCGCCGGGGCGCTGGACGATGCCGAGTTCGAGCGGCGAGGACCGCTGCTGCTGGCGCGGCTGCTCGCCCGCGACGAGATCCGCGCCGGGTTCGTCACCGGCGGGCGGTTCACCCCGTGGGAGCTGCCGTTGGCGGAGTTGGTGGAGCACATCGGCACCACCTGGACGGCGATCGGAGGGCGCACTCCGGGCCCCGACATGATCGCCTGGTTCGAGCTGACCGCGCAGGGGCGGGCGGCGGTCGGCACCCGCGGGGTCCGTGCCATGGCGCCCGGGATGTCCGGCTACGATTCCCCCGGCGTGGTCGGCGGATTCCGCTGACGGCCCGTCCCGGCGGTCGGCCCCACGGGCCCGAGCGGCGGCCCGGTGACGGTCAGGTGTCCATCGGAGCGCGAGCACAGATACCCTGAAGGGGTCCACGTCGAGAAAGGCGCTCCCGATGCCAGCACGAACCGTGAAGGTCGCCAGCTCCAGCGGCCTCCATGCCCGCCCTGCCGCGATCTTCTCCCAGGCGGCGAGCGAGCAGCCCGTCCCCGTCACGATCGAGACGTCGGGTGCGGCGCCGGTGAAGGCCTCCAGCATCCTGATGCTGCTGACCTTGGACGTCGCTCACGGCGACGAGGTCACGTTGCGCGCCGAGGGCGAGGGCGCGGAGGAGTCCCTCGACCTGCTCTCCGCGCTGCTGGAGCGCAACCTCGACGAGGAGTTCCAGGACAGCTGACCGGCGCCCGGCCCCGGCCGGGCGGCTCCGCCCCGCATGCGCGAAGGCCCCCACCGGATCCGGCGGGGGCCTTCGTCGACCCGGTATCGCTCCAGGTCAGAAGCGGTAGCGGCGGGATTTGAACCCGCGGTGGCTATGAACCACACATCATTTCGAGTGATGCACCTTCGGCCGCTCGGACACGCTACCGTCGCACAGCTTAACCGCCGCGACCTCGCGCGTTCAAACTCGTCGATACGGGACGCGAGTCACGTCACTCGAGCGCGCCGCGCCGCACCACCGCGACGTTGCCCGTGGCGTGGAGGACGATCGCGTGCGCGGTCGAGCCGAAGGGTCCGCGGCTCAGCCCGCGATGCCCGATCACCAGCATCCTCGCCCCGGTGGCCGCGTCGAGCAGCCCCTCGGCGACGGTGCGGTCCTCGACCATCCGCGTCTGGATCTCGAGGCCCTCGTGCCGGGCTGCGGCTCGGGCCGCCCCCTCCTCGAGGATCGCCTCGGAGCGGTCCCCGACGCTCCTCGCCTCGGCATCGCCCGCACGGGGCGCGGGTGCGCCGGCGCGCACGTGGATCACACGCAGCGCAGCTCCCCAGGCGGCGGCGAGGTCGGCGGCCTCGTCGACCGCCTCGCCGGCGGCGTCGGAGCCGTCGTAGGCGGCGAGCACCGGACCCGCCCGATGCTCGTCGGAACGGATCACGGCCACCGGGCAGCCGGCGTCGTGGAGGATGCCGCGGCTGACGGAGCCCAGCAGCGAACCCAGCACCGGCCCGAGACCGCGCGTGCCCACGACCAGCAGGTCGGTGCGCTCGGAGATCTCCTCGAGCGCCTCGCGCGGCGTGCCCGGGAGCAGCTCGGAGGTGACCGGGACGTCGGGGAACCCGGTGGCGACGCGTTCGGCGGCGTCGTCGAGGAGCCGCATCGCCTGGTTGCGGGGGCCGGTGGGGTCCAGCAGCGGGATGCCCGACATGCCCTGCCCGAGCAGCGGCCAGGTCCAGGCGTGCACGAGATGGATCCCGGACCGTGTGCTGCGGGCGAGGTCGGCGGCCCAGCGGACCGCTGCCATCGCCGCCGTGGTGTCGTCGTAGCCCACCACGATGTTCTGACCGGAGAAGCCCATGGGTCCACACCTCCTGTGAGGCCGGATGCTGAGCCCCAGGATACGCCGCGGCGACCGGCCCCGACGAGGACCTCCGCCGGGCCCGGGAGGTCAGGCGATGGGGTCGTTCCCCTCGCCGAGGCGGTGCTCGTCGCCGTCCGCTTCGTCGGTCTCGTCGTCGCAGTCGTCCTCCCACGCCCACCGCAGCCCGAGCGTGCCCGGCCCGAAGCGCGCCTCGCTGACCTGGAGCCGGTCACGGCGGTCGAGCCGCACCGCGGCGGTCGTCTCCCCAGCCTCCGTGCGCTGGTACCTCTGGCAGTCCACCGGCCGACGGTCGCCGCGGAACTCGGCCTCGATCAGCACGTCGTTGGCGCGCCGCGGGAGGCTGTACACGACCGCGGTCATGTCCGTCGCCTGGGCGCTGAGCTCGACCCGGTAGGCGAAGGACACGACCTGGCCGGCGTCGAGCCGGCCGTCCACCCGCAGCTCGACGCCGTAGACGCGCTGCTCGGGCCAGACCACCCGGCGCCCGATCGAGCAGCCCTCGAGCGGGACGAAGTGCGGGGCGACGTTCGGCTCGGTCGGTTCGAGCACGTACACCGCCGGCAGCCGACACACCCCGGATTCGAGGGCACGCACAATCAGGCGGAAGTCGAAGCTCTGGACGGGCTGGGTCGAATCGATCGTCGCGATCTGGTGGAACACCCGCTCGTGCGCGTACTGCTGCGCGGAGGTGAACCCCAGCTCCCGGAGCGCGTCGTTGAACACCTCCTTGCTGGAGCGGTGGCCGAGGAAGCTCGTCGTCCGCACCGTCCGACCGCGCAGCCGCGGCCCGCCCACCAGGTCCGCGAGCGAGTCGGGGGACCGCCCGAGCAGCTCCTCGAGCGCCGCCACCACACCGAGCGACTGCTCACCACCGGGCAGGCTGCGCCCCGACTGCCAGTTGCTGAGGGTCGCGACGCTCACGGGCCGGCGGCGGGTCCGCAGCCGTTGGGAGATCGCGGTGAGGGTCAGGCCGCTCTGCTCGATGGCACTGCGCAGCTCCGCCGCGAAACGCTCGTCCTCACCTGCTGTCATCGCCTCGGCGCCCCGCTCCCGCGCACCGAGCCCCGCCCGCCCTGGCGGCACCCGGCGCTGTTCACCATTTCTGACATACCTCTGAAAAGCCCACAGTAGCGTGTATGCCGAACGTCACACACCGGCCCGACGATTCGACCGCGGAGGGGATCACATGGATGTGAATGCCGGAGCACATCGCTCGGGGGGACGTGCCGCGCCGCCCCGGCTCCTCGGCCGCACCACACCGGTCGATCCCTGACGCGCCCCGGTCGGCGACGCCGCCGACGAGGACGGTGCGACCGCACCGGATCGACGATCCCGCTCATCCCCGACACCAGACCGATGCGACGCGGGCCGCCGCGGCTCGGTCTCCCCGAGAGGAACTCTGTCCCATGACCCAGCACACCGCCTCCTCGACAGGCACCGCCCGTCGCTCGGCCGTGCACCCCGGCCCCGTCCCCCCGCGACCGGTGCCGCGCCATGTGGCCCGGACGCTGTTCGGCGAGACCGTCGCGGTCCCCTACCGCTGGCTCCGCGACGTCCGCTCCCGCGAGGCGCTCGAGCACTTCGCCGCGGAGAACGCGCACACCGACGAGCGGACCGCCCATCTCGCGCCGCTGCGCGCCGCGCTGCGCGACGCAGTCGACGGTCCGGAGAGCCCGCTGGCCCTCTCCGCTCCCGTGCTGCTGGACGGGTGGTGGTACATCGACCGCTTCGACCCCGCCGGCACCGCGACGCTCTCGCGGGTCCGTGACCGGGCCGGTCTGTGCGGTCCTGCCGGGATCCCCGAGATCGTCCCCGGCCGGCTCCTCGACGGTGAGGAGATCCTGGTGGCGGACTGCCTGGCGATGATCAGCTTCGCGGTCTCCGCCGACCACCGGCTGCTCGCCCGCGCCGAGGCGTCGCTGGGCGGATGCCGCGTGGTCGTCACCGATGCCGCCACCGGGGAGATCGTCGACAGCGCCGTCAGCGGGGCCGGTCCCGACCTCGTCTTCTCCGCCGACTCCCGCTCGCTGCTGCACACCCGGCTGGACGGCCTCGGCCGCCGTCACCAGGTGCGCAGCCATCGTCTGGGCACGGCCGCGCAGGAGGACGCGATCCTGCTCGAGGAGTCCGATCACTGGGCGACGCTCGAGCTCAGCCGTTCCCGGGACGGCTCCGCCGTGATGATCCGCTCCGCCTCCCCGCGGGGCAGCGAGGTCTGGATCGCCGATCTCGAGGATCCCGAGGCGGCTCCCCGCTCGGTGACCGGGCGGCTCACCGGGGCCCGGACGGCGCTCGTCGAGCATGCCGGGGACCGGCTGCTGGTGCTGCACGAGTCCGCCGAGCACGGACGGACCGTGCTCGGCGAGGCGGAGGTGGGGACGACCGGCGGCCTGCCGGAGGCACCGGTGCTGCTCAGCGCCGCGGGCGGCGAGCACTTCGAATCCGTGGAGGCCTTCGCCGACGTCGTCGCGCTCCAGGTGCGCTCCGGGGGCGTGCCCCGGCTGCGGCTGATCCCGCGTCGGGCCGACGGCTCCCTCGACACGGGGGCGATGATGACCGTCGGCCGCGGCGGGGAGCTGGATGCCGTGCGCCTCGAGCCGGTGCCGTCCTGGACCGCCCGTCGGATCCGTTACCGCCTGGACAGCTTCCTCACCGCCGGGACCCTCCTGGAGCACGACCTCGACACCGGGCGGAGCGTCGAGCTGCTGCGTGAGGACGATACCGGATTCGCTCCGGGCCAGTACGTCGAGCGCCGGCTGTGGGCGACCGCGGCGGACGGCACACGGGTGCCGATCTCGGTGCTCGCCCGGCACGATGTGCCGCTCGACGGCACGGCGGGCGCGCTGGTGTACGGGCACGGGGCGTTCGGCGTCTCCCTCGAGCCGAGGCTGCGCCCGGAGTTCCGAGCGGTCGTCGACCGGGGCGTGGTGATCGCGATCGCGCACGTGCGCGGCGGCGGGGAGATGGGGCCGCAGTGGCATCGGCAGGGTCGGGGGCTGCGCAAGCAGAACTCCTTCACCGACCTCCTGGCCTGCGTGGACCACCTCACGGCCACCGGCTGGGCCTCTCCGGAGAGGATCGGCGCGTACGGCGAGGGTGCCGGGGCGCTCCTGGTCGCGGGAGCGGCGGACCTGGCCCCGGACCGGTTCCGCGCACTGCTCGCCGGGGGCCCGCTGGTGGATCCCCTGGAGACCCTGCTGGACCCGAACGTGATGCTCACGCTCGAGGAATGGGCAGAGTGGGGAGATCCTGCGGCCGATGAGGCGACCTACCGCTGCCAGCGGGACTACAGCCCTGCCGAGAACGTCCCCGAGGGGGAGTACCCGGCGGTCTTCGCCTGGACCTCGCTCGAGGGCATGGACGTGCCCCCGGCCTGCGCGGCGATCTGGGTCGCGCAGCTGCGGGACCGGGTCGCCCCCGATCCCGAAGAGCGCCCGATCCTGCTGCGGGCCACCGCCAGCCCGGGCTCCGCCGGGGACCCCCGGGTCGAGGGCGTGGCCTGGCTCCTCGAGCAGCTGGGCGCGGCTACCCTCGGGGGATGACCGCCGAGCTCCCCACCGTCCCCGCCCCCGCGCACCGCCCCACCGAACGGACCTTCCACGGGGACACCGTGGTCGATCCGTTCGAGTGGATGCGCGAGAAGACCGACCCCGAGGTGATCGCGCACCTCGAGGCGGAGAACGCCTACGCCGACGCCCGCACGGCGCATCTCGACCGGCTCCGGGCCGCGCTCGTCGACGAGTTCGTGGGACACACCCAGGAGACCGACCTCAGCGTGCCGGTGCGCCGCGGCGACTGGTGGTACATCACCCGCACCACGGCCGGCGACGACTACCCGACGTTCACCCGCGTCGCCGACGACGGCGCGATGCCCCAGGTCGAGCCCGGCGTGATGCTCGAGGGTGAGCAGGTGCTGCTCGATGCGCAGGCCGAGGCCGCGGGCGCCGAGTTCTACTCCCTGGGCGGGCTCGTCCCCTCCCCGGACCACACGCTCTTCGCCTCGGCGGTGGACACCGCGGGTGATGAGCGCTTCACCCTGCGCGTCACGGAGATCGCCTCCGGGAGGGTGCTCGACCAGGCCGTCACCGGTGCCGGCTACGGCCTCGCCTTCTCCACCGATCAGCAGTGGCTGTTCTACGCCCGGGTGGACGAGGCCTGGCGCCAGCACCAGATCTGGCGGCACCGCATCGGCACCGACATGAGCGAGGACGTGCTGGTCATCGAGGAGCCCGACGAGCGCTTCATGATCGGCTTCGACCGCTCCCGCGACGGCTCGACCCTGGTGATCCAGGCGGGCTCCACCTCCACCACCGAGGCCTGGCTGCTGGACCTCGCGGACCCGACGTCGGCCCCGGTGCCGGCCGGCGGCCGCCGGGACGGGGTGGACTACACCGTCGAGCACGCCGGTGACCGGCTGCTGATAGTGCACAACGACGGCCACCGCGGCTTCGCGCTCGCACAGGCGACGCTCGCGGAGCCCGGCTGCTGGGAGGAGCTGCTCGTCGCGGGTGAGGGCGAGCGGCTGCTGGCGGTCGAGGCGTTCGCGGGCTTCGTCGCGCTCGAGCTGCGCAGCGGCGGGCTCGCGAGCGTGCGCCTCCTCCCCCGCGCGGCCGACGGGACCGTGCTGGTCGACCGGGCCGCCGACGTCACCCACGGCGGCGAGCTGGACACCGTCGAGATCGACGCGAACCCGAACTGGGACCAGACCACGCTGCGCTACCAGCTCACCAGCATGCTCACCCCGCCCACCATCGCGGAGCGCGAGATCGGCAGCGGCGCCACGACCGTCCTGCGCGTCACCCCGGTGCCGAACTACGACCCCTCGCTCTACGTCGAGCGGCGCGAGTGGGCGCGGGCGGCGGACGGGACCGCGATCCCGCTCAGCGTCGCCGCACGGCGCGAGGTGCCCGCCGACGGCACCGCGCCCGGCTACCTGTACGGCTACGGCTCCTACGAGATGTCGATCGACCCGTCTTTCGTGCCCACCCGGCTGTCGCTCCTGGACCGCGGCGTGGTCATCGCGATCGCGCACGTGCGCGGCGGCGGCGAGATGGGCCGCGACTGGTACGAGCACGGCAGGCTGCTCGAGAAGAAGAACTCCTTCAGCGACTTCGTCGCCGCCGCGGAGCACCTGGGCGCGACCGGTCTCGTGGACCCGGCGCGGCTCGGGGCGGAGGGCCGCAGCGCGGGCGGGCTGCTCATGGGCGCGGTCGCGAACCTCGCCCCGGAGCGGTTCCGGGCGATCATCGCCGGGGTGCCCTTCGTGGACACGCTGACCACGATCCTGGACCCGTCCCTGCCGCTGACCGTCGGCGAGTGGGAGGAGTGGGGCGATCCGCTGCACGATCCGCAGGTGTACGCGTACATGAAGGAGTACACCCCGTACGAGAACGTGCGGGCCGTGGAGTACCCGGCGATCTTCGCCTCGACCTCGCTCAACGACACGCGCGTGTTCTTCGTCGAGCCGGCGAAGTGGGTCGCGCGCCTGCGCGAGACGGTCACCTCCGACCAGGCGGAGCGGCCGATCGTGTTCCGCTGCGAGATGGTCGCCGGGCACGGCGGGCGCTCGGGCCGCTACCGCAAGTGGGAGCAGCGGGCCGACGAGCTGGCATGGCTGCTGGACCAGCTCGGAGCGACCACGCTCCTGTAGGCCCGACACCGCCGACGCGAGCTGACCGAAAGTTTTCGGCCAGGCTCGCCGCGCATCACCCCGAAGCCGCCGCGGTCAGCACGCCTTGACGGACGTGTGACGACGCCCATACGCTCATGACAGTCGAAAGCGACCGAAACCTTTCGTCCATTGAGTCATAGGAGACGTCATGAAGCGCCGCCAGGTCCTCACCGCCACCGCTGTCGCCACCGCCGCCACGCTGGGCACCGCCGCCACAGCGTCCGCCGCGCCGGGCCACGGCGAGCACACACCGCCCGGCCTCGCCAA
>DATGUQ010000193.1:0-24542 GCA_035301145.1 Brachybacterium sp.
CCGGGTGCCGCGCTCGCCCAGCCGCACGGCGAGGGTCCGCTTGCCGGAGAGCGCGTCGGTGGGGATGTCGCGGAGGTTGTTGGTGAGCATCAGGGCGACCGCCAGCAGACCGATCGCGATCGAGGCGAGCAGCGCCACCCAGCCCACCGCTCCGCTGAGCGCGTAGGCGGTGCCGTTGACGGCCACGAGCCCGAAGAACACGAACACGAACAGCTCGCCCAGCCCCAGGTAGCCGTAGGGCCTCTTCCCACCGGTGTAGAACCAGGCCGCCGCGATCGCCGCCGCCCCGATCACCAGCGTCCACCAGATCTGGGCGAGGGCGACCAGCGCCAGCCCGCACAGGCCGCCGAGGGCGAGGGAGGCGAACGCCGCCCACCGGACAGTCGCGGGCCGCGCCGCGCCGGAGCCGGTGAGGCGGAACGGCCCCACCCGGTCGTCGTCGGTGCCGCGGATGCCGTCGGAGTAGTCGTTGGCGTAGTTCACGCCGATCTGCAGGCAGAAGGAGACCCCGAGGGCCAGCAGCGCACGGGGGGCCACGAGCGCCCAGTCCACGTCGCCGTGCAGGGTCTCCAGCTGCCATGCCGCGGCGCCGGTGCCGGCGGCGACGGGGGCCAGGGCGGCCGGCAGGGTGCGGGGTCGGGCGCCCTGCACCCACTGCGACAGGCTGGCCATCGTGCTCCTCGGGGATCGGGGGTGAGCGGGCCGCTCCGCGGAGGGCCTCCCCGAGGATACGTCTCAGCGGGTGTCGCGATCCCGGCCCGGCAGCGGATCACATCCCGCCCCCGGACCCCGGGCCGCCGCCGTCACAGGCTCCGAGACGCGGCGAGGCGGCGGGCGGCGGCGCGGTCCACCTTGCCGATCCCGAGCAGCGGGATCCGCTCGAGCACGTGCACCCGCTTGGGGATCATGTGGCCGGGCACCTCGGAGGTGCGCAGGGCGCCGCGCACGAGCGCGGTCGCCTCGGCCGGATCCACGCCGTCCTCGAGGGTCACCAGCGCCTCGACCCGCTGGCCCCACTCCGGATCGTCGACCCCCACCACCACGCTCGCGCGCACCATGCCGCGCAGCATCAGTGAGCGGTCGACGGCCCGCTCCACGTCCTGGGGGAGGACCTTGCGCCCGCCGGTGATGATCACGTCGTCGGCCCGGCCCAGCACCGTCAGCGCCCCGTCGGGACCGAGCTCGGCGAGGTCGGAGGTGAGGAAGCGGCGCGCGGAGGCACCCGTCGGGGCGCTCGTCGACGAGCTCGGGTCGGGGGTCGAAGAGCCCGAGAACGGGGTGGTGTCGGTGCCGCCGTCTGCCGTGAGGTAGCCGAGCGCGAGCGTGGGGGACCCGATCCGCAGCCTTCCCGCTCCCGCGGCGTCGGGCGCCTCGAGCCCCAGCTCCACCCCGGGCAGCGGGAGGCGGTCGTAGACGCAGCCGCCCGCGGTCTCCGAGGAGCCGTAGGTGGTGCGCACCGCGATCCGCTGGGCGCGAGCCCGGGCGAGCACGTCGGGGCTGGTCGCAGCACCGCCCACGAGCACGGCCGCGAAGCGCTTCAGCAGGCCGCGGGCGCGGGCGTCGGCCCCCGTGGCGCCGGTGACGAGGCGGGTGAGCTGGGTGGGCACCAGCGACGTGAACGCGGGCAGACCGGCCTGCTCGGCCTGCGCCAGCGCCGCAGCGGCGAGCTCGCTGAAGACGGCGGCGTCGAAATGGCCGCGCAGGTCCGGCAGCGGATCCGGCAGCGCGGGAGCGGCCAGGCCCAGCACCTGCGCGGTGCGGTGGGCGCGGGCGATCACCTGGACCCCGGCGATGTGCGTGGGCGGCAGCAGCGGCAGCCAGGACCCGTGGCCGCGGCTCGCGGGTGCGGTGCCGTCGGTCGCGAAGAGCTGCGCGGTGGCGTCCTGGGAGGCGAGCAGCGCCTGCCGGGTCAGGGCGACGGCCTTCGCGGTCCCGGTCGAGCCGGAGGTGGGGACCACGAGCGCGGTCCGCTCGAACCCGGCCGGCAGCTGTGCGGGCGGGTCGAAGGGCCCCAGCCACAGCCGGGCCCGGCCCTCCATCACCTCGCCGATCGCGTGGGCGTGCGCGGCGAGCGAGGCGGCGGAGCCGTCATGGGCTGCGGGGACGAGCCACGGCAGATCGACGGCCGATGGGGCCTGCGTGGTTCCGGGGCCGGTCATCTCAGCCCTGCGGGTGCGGGAACCGGGACCAGTCGGGCTCGCGCTTCTCGAGGAACGCGTCGCGGCCCTCGGCGGCCTCGTCGGTCATGTATGCCAGGCGCGTCGCCTCCCCGGCGAAGACCTGCTGACCCATCAGCCCGTCGTCGGCGAGGTTGAAGGCGAACTTCAGCATCCGGATCGCCTGCGGGGACTTGGTGGCGATCCGCGCCGCCATCTCGAGCGCCACGTCCTCGAGCTGCGCGTGGTCCACGACCCGGTTGACCGCACCCCAGTCGTAGGCGTCCTGGGCGGAGTACTCCTCGGCGAGGAAGAAGATCTCCCGCGCCCGCTTCTGGCCCACCTGCCTGGCGAGGTAGGCGGAGCCGTAGCCGCCGTCGAAGGAGCCGACGTCCGCGTCGGTCTGCATGAAGCGGGCGTGCTCGCGGGAGGCGATCGAGAGATCGCTGACCACGTGCAGGGAGTGCCCGCCTCCGGCGGCCCAGCCGCCCACCATCGCGATCACCACCTTGCCCATGGTGCGCATCAGGCGCTGCACCTCGAGGATGTGCAGGCGTCCCGCGGAGCCGGTGCGCACCTGTGCGGTCTCCCCGTACTCCTGCGCCTCGGCGTACTCGTAGCCGGCCCTGCCGCGGATCCGCTGGTCCCCGCCCGAGCAGAACGAGTGACCGCCGTCCTTGGGGGAGGGACCGTTGCCGGTGAGCAGGATGACGCCCACCCCGGTGTCGAGCCGCGCATGGTCCAGGGCCCGGTACAGCTCGTCGACCGTGTGCGGGCGGAAGGCGTTGCGCACCTCGGGCCGGTCGAAGGCGATCCGCACCGTGGGCAGGTCCCGCTCGGTGCGCTCGCCGTCCGCTGATTCGATCCGCTCCACGGCCCGGTGGTAGGTGATGTCGGTCAGCGCGGGCCCGCCGTGCTCCTGGGCGGGCACCTCGCGCCAACGGCGCGGGTCGAAGGTGTCGGAGACCCTGCGGGGCAGCGGAACGGGTGCGGTCGTCATGACTGCCAGGGTAGTCCGGCGATGGCGGGCGCCGGATCCGTGAGGAGCCGCCCGTAGGTGAGCACGTCCACCCGCCGTCCGTCGATGAGGAACTTCCCGCGCTCGGTGCCCTCGTGCACGAAGCCGGCCGCCCGGGCCACGGCCCCGGAAGCGGGATTGTTCGCCCGGTGCCCCAGCTCGAGCCGCTCCAGGCCCCAGCCGCCCTCGGCCGGCGGGGTCAGCGCCCGCTCGGCGACCGCGACGGCCGCCCGCGCGGCGAGACCCTGCCCGCGGTGGGCCGCATGGAGCCAGTAGGAGAACCAGCCGTTGCGGTCCTCGGGATCGATCGTGAGCGCCACCAGGCCCATCAGGGCGTCCGTCCCGTCGACGATCGCGGTCGCCCGACGATCGGCCTCCCGCAGCCATGCCACCTGCTGCCGGGCCTGCGCGGGGGTGGTCACGGTGCCCTGCCGCGCCATGTCGTCGGCGGAGCGGTACGCGTCCAGGACGGCAGGCGCGTCAGCAGGGCGCAGCGGTCGCAGCCGCGCATCGGCGGCGGAGGCCGGAGGAGAGGAGGGGAGCACCGGTCCATCCTGGCCGCTTCGCCTCCGGGCCGCCAGCTCATTACCCTCGAGGTCATGCAGATCCCCTCCGCACTGCGCGACCTCGGCATCGACGACCTCCGCGCCTGGTCGATCCCCCTGGCCACCCGCTTCCGCGGCATCACCGAACGCGACGGCCTGCTGCTGCACGGCCCCGCCGGCTGGGCCGAGTTCTCCCCGTTCTGGGACTACGACGCCGCGGAATCCGCGACCTGGCTGCGCGCCGCGCTCGCCGACGCGACCGCCGAACGGCCCGCGCCCCTGCGCGAGGAGGTGGCGATCAACGTGACCATCCCGGTCGTGCCGCCGGTGCTGGCCCACCGCCTCGCCACCGTCGGCGGCGCCACGACCGCGAAGGTCAAGGTGGCCGAGGCCGGGGTGAGCCTCGCCGAGGACGCCTCCCGCCTGGAGGCGGTGCGCGACGCGATGGGCCCGGCCGCGCGGCTCCGCATCGACGCCAACGCCGCCTGGAGCCGCGAGGAGGCGCTCGCGGCCCTGCCCGTCCTGGACGCGGCGGCGGGAGGCCTCGAGTACGCCGAGCAGCCCTGCGCCGAGCTCGAGGACCTCGCCGCGGTGCGCCGCGCGCTCGACATCCCGATCGCCGCCGACGAGTCCGTGCGGCGGGCCGAGGACCCGCTGCGGGTGGCGCGCGCCGAGGCCGCCGACCTGCTCGTGATGAAGGTCCAGCCGCTGGGCGGCGTCCAGCGCTGCCTGGAGCTGGCCGAGCAGGCCGGGCTGCCGGTGGTGGTCTCCTCCGCACTCGAGTCCAGCGTGGGCCTCGGCGCCGGTCTCGCCCTCGCCGCCGCCCTGCCGGAGCTGCGGCACGCCTGCGGCCTCGGCACCGCGACCCTCCTCACCGGCGACCTCGTCGCACCGCCCCTGCACGCCGACGGCGGGATGCTGCCCGTCGGGCGGAGCGAGCCGTCCCCGGAGCTGCTCGAGCGGCACGCCGCCGGTGCCGAGATCGCCGCCCGCTGGGAGCAGCGGCTCGCCGACTGCACCGCACAGCTCTGAGACGCGGCCACCCGCGGCCCGCCGCCGCTGCGCCCGCACTACGCTGACGGGGTGCACGAGCGAACCGCCCCGACCCTCCCGCCGGCCTCGGTCCCCGCCCCCCGCCCCACGGGCTCCGGCGCGGTGGACCAGTCCGTGGCGCTGTGGAGCGCCCTGGCCGGGCTCGGGATGCGCGAGGCCGTCCTCGCCCCCGGCTCCCGCTCCGCACCGCTGGTCTACGCCCTGGCCTCCGCCGAGGCGGGGGAGCGGATCCGCGCCCACGTGCGCATCGACGAGCGCGCCGCGGCGTTCACCGCGCTCGGGATCAGCCGCCACGACCCGGCGCATCCCGCCGCCGTCGTCACCACCTCCGGCACCGCGACCGCGCACCTGCACGCCGCGGTGATGGAGGCCCACCACGCGCGCATCCCGCTGCTGGTGCTCACGGCGGACCGTCCCGCCGAGCTGCGCGAGGTGGGCGCGAACCAGACCACCCGGCAGGCGGGGATGTTCCGCTCGCTCGTGCGCCTGGCCGTGGACCTGCCCGCCCCCACCGCCGACGAGGCCACCGCCCTCGAACTGCGCACGATCGTCTCCACCGCGGCCCGGGCCCTGGCCGCGGCGACCGGGGAGCATCCCGGCCCGGTGCACCTGAACCTCTCCTTCCGCGACCCGCTGGTGCCGAGACCGCGCACGGACGACCCCGCACCCCTCGCGGAGACCCCCGCGCAGCGGATCGTGCTGACCCGTCGCGCCGGCACCGGGCCCGCCGCGCCGCATCCGGTGCCCGTCGACGATCGCACCGTGGTGGTCGCCGGGGACGGCGCGGGCCCCGAGGCCGCCGAGCTCGCCGCCCGGCACGGCCTCCCGCTGCTGGCGGAGCCCAGCTCCGGTGCCCGGCACGGGCAGACCCTCGTGCCCGGCTATCCCGCCCTGCTGCGTGAGGTGATGGCGGACGCGGCTCATCCCCTGCGCCCGCAGCGGGCGATCGTGCTCGGCCACCCCACGCTGTCGCGGCCCGTGGTCGGTGCCCTGCTCGGGGCCGAGGACGTCGAGGTGATCGTGGTCGATCCCCAGCTGGACTGGGCCGACGTCGCCCGCCGCGCCCGGCTCGTGGTCCCCGCCGCCGTCGGCGAGGAGCAGGGGCCCGTCACGGCGCAGGAGCGGCAGGCGCATCTGGACGCCTGGCGCGCGGCCGCCGCCGCGGCGACGGCGACGCTGCCCGGCAGCTGGCAGCAGCGCGCCGCGCTCGCCGTCTGGGAGGCCTCCGGCCCGCAGGACGTGCTGGTCCTCGGCTCCTCGAGCCTGGTGCGCGACCTCGAGCAGCATGCAGGCGCCACCTCCGCCCGGGTGGTCGCGAACCGCGGACTGGCGGGGATCGACGGCACCACCGCGATGGCGGGCGGCCTCGCCCTGGCCGGGGAGGCGGAGCCCGGCAGGGTGCGGCTGCTGGTCGGGGACCTCACCGCCCTGCACGACCTGACCGGACTGCTGATCGGCCCCGAGGAGCCGCGCCCCGCACTGGACGTGGTGGTGGTCGACGACGGCGGCGGCAGGATCTTCTCCGGGCTCGAGCACGCGGCCGCCCCGCCCGCCCTGCTGCGACGCTTCTTCACCACCCCGCACGGGGCCGACATCGCCGCGGCCGCGGCGGCGCTGGGCGCGCAGGCGCACCGCGTCACGGAGGAGTCGCTGCCCGCGGCCCTCACCGCTCCCGCGGACGGGATGCGGGTCCTGGTCGTCCAGCCGACGTCCAGCACGGATTCGAGGAACTCTTGAACGGGAATGCTGACATGGACCCCATGAACGACGCGAACGATCCCCAGGAGACCCCGTTCACCCCCGGCCACGACGGCTCGGGAGGTGCCGCCCCGGGCGGTGCCCCGGGAGGCGATGGTGCTCCGGGTGGTGCCGTACACGGCGGCGGCTGGCCGCAGACGCCGCCTGCCGGCACGGCACCGACCGCGCCGATCCCGGCCCACGGCCTCGCGACCCCGGCACCGGCATCGACGCCCGCGCCGGACTGGCCCTATGGGCCCACGCCCCCGGCCGACGCGACCGCTCCGGCACCCGCCGCGACCCCGCCGCGCCGCGGACCGGGCTGGGGAGGGGTCGGCGCGCTGGTGGTGCTCGGCATGGTGCTCTCCAGCGGCGCCACCCTCGGCGGCGTCGTCGCCTACGACCAGCTCCTCGATGCGGAGCCGCAGGTCTCCGCCCAGCCCGCGCCGGAGACCTCCTCCGAGGCACGGCCCGCGGCGGCCGTCACCGGCGAGGCCCCGAACTGGGCCACCGTCGCCGAGACGGTCTCCCCGAGCACCGTCGCGATCCAGGTCGCCACCGGCGGCGGCACCAGCCAGGGCACCGGGGTGGTGCTCGACGAGGACGGCTCCATCCTCACCAACAACCACGTCATCGCCGACGGCCGGCAGATCCGGGTCACCACCAGCGACGGCCTGGGCTACGCCGCCTCCGTCGTCGGCACCGATCCCACCACGGACCTGGCCGTGATCCGTCTGGACTCGCCGCCGGAGGGCCTGCAGCCCGCCACCTTCGCGGACTCCTCGACCGTCCAGGTGGGCCAGCCGGTGATGGCGCTCGGCACCCCCCTGGGGCTCGAGAACACCGTCACCACCGGCATCATCTCCGCCGTCGACCGGCCCGTCACCGCCGGTGGCGAGGAGGGCGGGGACGCGGAGGCGACCTACACCTCCGCCCTGCAGACCGACGCCGCGATCAACCCCGGCAACTCCGGCGGTCCGCTGGTGGACGCCGCCGGCCAGGTGATCGGCATCAACACCGCGATCGCGGGGATCCCGGACGCCGATGGGCAGGCCGGGAGCATCGGGCTGGGCTTCGCGATCCCTGCGAGCACCGCCACGATGATCGCCGACCAGCTGCGTGAGGACGGCACCGCCGACCACGCCTTCGTCGGCGTGACCAGCACCGACGGCAGCGCATCGGCCGACGGCGCCGTCTACAGCGGCGCCGAGGTGGTCAGCGTCGAGCCGGGCAGCCCAGCCGACGACTCCTCGCTGCGCAAGGGCGACCTCGTCATCGCCGTCGACGACACCCCCGTGGACGGGGCCGCCGCCCTGACCGGTGTGGTGCGAGGGCTCGAGGTCGGCTCGACCCACGAGCTGGAGGTGGTGCGGGACGGCGCCGTGCAGAGCGTCGAGATCACCCTCGGGTCGCGCCCCTCCTGACGCTCAGGCGTCGCGCTCGCCGCGCAGCGCCCGCAGCATGGGCCGGCACTTCGCGAGCGCCTCGGCATGCTCCGAGACCGGGTCCGAGGCCGCGACGAGCCCACCCCCTGCCTGCAGCACGACCGTCCGCTCGTCGACCAGGTGCGCCATCCGCAGCGCGATCGCCCACTGCCCGTCACCGGCCGCGTCCATCCACCCCACCGGCGAGGCGTAGCCGCCGCGGTCATGCGGCTCCAGCTCGGTGATGATCTCATCGGCCTGCTCCCGGGGCGTGCCCGAGACCGCTGCCGAGGGATGCAGACGAGAGGCGACATCGAGACTGGTCGCGCCGCCCCGCAGCCGCGCCGAGACGTCGGAGGCGAGATGCTCCAGGCCCGGCAGCCGCAGCACGAACGGCTCGGGCGAGACCTCGAGCTCCGCCGCCAACCCCTCCAGCCGATCGACCACCGAGTCCACGGCGAAGGCGTGCTCGGCCAGCTCCTTCGAATCGGTGCGGAAGGCGCGCCGGTCGGCCTCGTCCAGCTCCCCGTCGTCGGCCACCGGACGGGACCCCGCGAGCACGCGGGAGAAGACCCGGCCCGCCTCGGTCTGGGCGAGCATCTCCGGGCTCGCGCCCACCACGTCCTCCAGCAGGTACACCCAGGTGCTGGGATAGGCACGCGCCAGCCGCGTCAGCAGCACGGCACGGGAGAGCGGCACGGGGGTGCGCACCGTGGTGCGCTCGGACAGCACGATCTTCTCGGCGTGCCCGGCGCGGATCTCCTCGACCGCCGCCGTCACCAGGGCCTGGTACTCGTCCGGGGTGTGCGCTGCGGCGACGTCGAGCGGCTCGGCGGACGCCGCGGGGACGGGCGAGGAGGGGAACAGGTCCCGCCAGCTGGTGGGCCAGGCCGGCTCCTCGTCCACCCCGACCACGGTGAGGAACGACTCCCCGTCGTGCACACCGAGCAGGGCGCGCGGCACCATCAGCGTCGACGGGCGCGGCGAGCCGTCGGCGTAGGAGAAGCTGCCCAGCGCGATCAGACCGCTGGTGCGCACCCGCACCTCGTCGTCGACGCGGGCGCGGGCGGCCACGGAGCGGAACGCGGCACCGGCGGCCGCGAAGCGGTGCGGGCCGTCGGCCCGAACGGACCAGGCCGTGCCGAGCGCCACCATCCCCTGCCCGTGGCGCAGCCACGCTCCGCTGACCGCGTCGGGCACGTGTCCGAGCAGGTCCACCGCCTCCTCGATGCGCCGGGTGCGGACGTGCAGGACCACCGCAGGCTCATCGGCGGTGTCGGAGGGGAGGAGGGAGGCAGACATCCTCGCCATTATGCGGCACCTCGAGCGGCCCGGGCCGTGATCCGTGTCCCGGTCGCAGATGCGCGGGAGAGCCGTCTCGAGGTGCGACCATGGACCGGCCACCCTCCGGTGGGAGCACGGCCGATCCGGTCCGTGCCCCGCCGGACCCCTTCCCGAGGAGCATGCGCGTGAGCAGTACCGTCGACAGCATCGCCGCGCCCCTGGTGCGGGGAGTCCTCGCAGCGCTGTCCTCCCTCGGCATCGCGCTGGCCGTGGTGGTCGTGCCGGCGCTCGCCGCAC
This sequence comes from Brachybacterium sp., assembly GCA_035301145.1. Lineage (GTDB taxonomy): Bacteria > Actinomycetota > Actinomycetes > Actinomycetales > Dermabacteraceae > Brachybacterium. Next base: position 9,515 of record DATGUQ010000193.1, read on the forward strand.
AGGTCGCGGGCACCGCCTCGAGCGCGACCGCGCTGGACGCGATCCTCATCGGACTGAGCATCCTCGTGCTCGGTCACGGCGGCGGCGTCATGATCAGCACCGGTGTGGTGGACGGGCCCGTGACCATGACCCCCTTCGGCCTGCTGATCCTGCTGCTGCTGCTCTCCGCGCTCGCGATGCGGAAGGTGGGTCGCGCGCTGCGACCCGTGCGCGATGACGGCGTGCTGCGCACCGGAGCGCTGCGCGACGCCGGATCCGCCCTGGGCATGTACGCCCTGGTCTACGCGATCGGTCTGGCCGTGCTGGCCGGGATCGGCCGCAGCGCGGACACCTCGCCCATGATCAGCTCGGCGCTCGTCTCCGGGCTGATGGTCGCGGTGATCGGCGGGCTCGTGGGCATGCTGTGGTCGCTGCGGCGCGAGGCGACGGACACGGTGCCCGGGGTGCGCGTCCTCGGGCTGCTGCCCGCCCCCTACGGTGACGTGGCACGGGCCGTGCTGCTGGCCGTGACCGGCCTGCTCGCGCTCGGCATGGCGCTCGTGGTGGTGATGCTGCTGCTGTCCGTGCCCGCGCAGTCCGCGCTGTTCGACCAGCTCTCCCCCGGAATCGTCGGCGGGCTCGTGCTCACGCTGCTCCAGCTGGCCCTGCTGCCGCTGGTCGCGGTGTGGGCGCTGACCGTGCTGCTCGGCGGCACGGTCGGGGTGGGGACCTCCACCGGCATCTCCCTGGACGGTGCCGAGACCGGCGTGCTCCCCGTCCTGCCGATGCTGGGCGCCCTGCCCGGCCCTGCGGACTTCCCCTCCGCGGTCTGGCTGCTGATGATCCTGCCCATGCTCCCGGTGGGGCTGGGGGCGGTGCGGCTGGTGCGCGACGTGGCCCACCTCGAGCGCCGTGAGCGGATCATCGCCTGGTCCGCCTATCCCGCAGCCGTCGTCGTCGTCGGCCTGCTGCTGGCCGGGCTGTCCACCGGTGGGATCGGCGACGGCCGACTGGTCCATCTCGGGCCCCAGATGAGCACGCTCGCGCTGCCGCTGATCGGCATCGTCGTGGTGAGCACGGGGCTCGTGCTCGCGGTATCCGCGACCCCGCTGATCCCGTGGTCCCGACGCACGCTGGGCTCGGTGCGCGCCCGGGTCGAGGCCGCCGAGCGTCAGGAACAGGGCGAGACGGACGCCGCCGGCGAGGACGGCACGGGCACCGGGCGCGGCGCGGCGGCCGAACGCAGCGCCCTCCTGGAACGGTTCGCACGCCGGAACCCGCCCACGACGGCCACATCCCCCGCACCGAGCAGCGCGACCGGGGCCTTCGCGGGCGGCGCTCCCTCGGCATCCGCCGACAGCGCCCCCGAGCCCGACGAGCCCGAGGACGACGACCTCGGACGCGACCTGTGGACGGTGGCGCCGCAGGAGTCGCCGGACGACGACGCGACCGGCGAGGAGGACGGGGAGGACACCCCCGCCGACCCCGCCGCGAGGAGGACCTGGCTCACCCGCCGCCGAGACCGCTGAGCCAGTTCACCATCGAGTCCTGCACCGCGGCCTCGCACTCGATCCGGGCCTGCTCGGTGAGAGCCGACGAACGGCACTGCTCGAGCTCGGACATCGGGCCGTAGAACACGCCGCTCAGCACGGCATTGGCGATGATCAGCCCCAGGGCCGGCAGGCCGAGCAGGATGCCGAACGCGGCCATGCCGAGGCGACGCCCCCGCAGCGCCCGGACGATCAGCAGCACCAGCAGCACCAGGGCGACCAGGCCGGTGAGCCCCGAGAGCAGCGCATAGGGCAGAGGCGAGAGCATCAGCAGCCAGGAGGCGAGCATCGACAGGGTCAGGGCGCTGGTCAGGCGCCGGGACCGGGTCGCTGCGCGGTCCGTCGGCGGGCCGGAGGGGGAGTCGCTGTTCATCGGGTCCATTGTGCCCGGTCCGTCGGGCCCGGGCGGACACCCGCTCGCGGCCCGCAGGTCCTCGCTACCCTGGGGCGGTGACCCGTCTCCCCGTCGTCGTCCTCATCTCCGGCACCGGTTCGAACCTCGCCGCGCTCCTCGCCGCCCAGCGCGAGGCGGACTGCCCCTACCAGGTGGTGGCCGTGATCGCCGACCGGGAAGCGAGCGGCCTCGAGCACGCGCGCTCCGCAGGCATCCCCACCCACGTGGTGCGCCTGGCCGATCACCCGGACCGCGAGGCCTGGGACACGGAGCTCGCCGCCGCCGTGGCCGCTCACGACCCGCAGCTGGTGGTGCTGGCCGGCTTCATGAAGCTCGTCGGCGCCCCGCTGCTGGAGGAGTTCGGGGGCCGCATCGTCAACACCCACCCCGCCCTGCTGCCCTCGTTCCCCGGCGCGCACGGGGTCCGCGACGCCCTCGCCCACGGCGTGAAGATCACCGGCTGCAGCGTCATCGAGGTCGATGCGGGTGTGGACACCGGGCGCATCCTCGCCCAGGCCGCGGTCGAGGTGCGCGAGGACGACACCGAGGCGACCCTCCACGAACGGATCAAGGCCGTCGAGCAGCCGCTCCTGGTGGACGTGGTGCGGCGTCTCACCGCCGCCCGCTGAGACGCGCCCCGTCGCCGAGCCCCCGATACAGTGGCCCCACACGACTGGCGAAGGTGGGGGACCACCGGGGAGTGACGAGCGTGGACATCGACCGCCTGGGTGCCCACCGACAGCAGATCCGAACAGGAGCACCCCACGTGAGCACCGCAGAGCGTCGCCCCCTGACCCGAGCCCTGATCTCCGTCTACGACAAGACCGGCATCGTCGAGCTGGCCCGCACCCTCGCCGCGAACGGCGTGGAGATCGTCTCCACCGGCTCCACCGGCAGCACCATCCGGGACGCCGGCATCGCGGTCACCGACGTCGCGACCGTCACCGGATCCCCCGAGATGCTCGACGGCCGGGTCAAGACCCTCCACCCGCGCATCCACGGCGGCATCCTCGCCGACCAGCGCCTCACCGACCACCGGGAGCAGCTGGAGGCGCACCAGATCGCCCCCTTCGACCTGGTCGTGGTCAACCTCTACCCCTTCAGCGAGACCGTCGCCGCGGGCGGCGGCTTCGACGAGATCATCGAGAAGATCGACGTGGGCGGCCCCACCATGGTGCGTGCGGCCGCGAAGAACTTCGCCTCCGTCGCCGTGGTCGTCGACCCGGAGGGCTACTCGATCGCGGCGGAGGCCGCGACCTCCGGGGGCTTCACCCTCGCCGAGCGCCAGCAGCTCGCGGCCATCGCCTTCACCCGCACCGCCGAGTACGACGACGCGATCAGCGACTGGATGCTCGCCCAGCTCGAGGACCCCGAGGAGACCGGGCCCGCAGCCCCCGGGGACGCCGAGCCCGAGGACGACGGCGCGGAGCTCAGCATCCTCGACCTGTCCGACGCCGACGCCGCCGAGCTCGGCATCACCGCCACGCTCCGCTACGGCGAGAACCCGCACCAGCGCGCCCGCCTGGCCGTCACCGACGAGACCGCGCCCGGCCTCGCCGGCGCCGAGCAGCTCGGCGGCAAGGAGATGAGCTACAACAACTACGTCGACGCGGACGCCGCCGTGCGCGCCGCTCACGACCATTCCCTCCCGGCCGTCGCCGTCGTCAAGCACAACAACCCCTGCGGCGTCGCCGTCGCCGGCGAGGACGAGGACATCGCCCGGGCCCATGCCCGCGCCCACGGCACCGACCCGGTCTCCGCCTACGGCGGCGTCATCGCCTCGAACCGGCCGGTCACCCTCGCCATGGCCCAGCAGGTCAAGCCGGTCTTCACCGAGGTGATCCTGGCCCCCGACTACGAGGACGAGGCCCTCGAGCTGCTGCGCACCAAGAAGAAACTGCGGATCCTGCGGCTGCAGGGGCAGTACTCCCGGGGCGCGGAGATGCGCGAGATCTGGGGCGGGATGCTGATCCAGGACGCGGACACCATCGCCGCGGACGGCGACGACCCCTCGCAGTGGACCCTCGCCGCGGGTGAGGCCGCCGACGAGGCCACCCTCGCCGACCTCGCCTTCGCCTGGCGCTCCGTGCGCGCGGTGAAGTCGAACGCGATCCTGCTCGCGAAGGACTCCGCCGCCGTCGGCATCGGGATGGGGCAGGTCAACCGCCTGGACTCGTGCCGCCTGGCCGTCTCCCGCGCCAACACCCTGGGCGCGCACGCCGAGGGGGAACAGGCCCCCGAGCGGGCCCGCGGAGCGGTCGCCGCCTCGGATGCGTTCTTCCCCTTCGCCGACGGCGCCCAGATCCTCATCGACGCCGGCGTGACGGCGATCGTGCAGCCCGGCGGCTCGATCCGCGACGAGGAGGTGCTCGAGGCCTGCCGCGCCGCGGGCGTGACCATGTACCTCACCGGGACGCGCCACTTCGCGCACTGACACGCGCGCTGCCGACCCCTCGGTCGGTGCGCCCCGTCCCCTCGCTCCCGCAGGGCGGGGCGCACTGCGCGCAGGATCCGACGGGACCGTCGTTCACCGCATGGACATCCGGGACCTCTAGAGTTGGCCCATCCCCCAGCGTGCGAAGGAGCGACCGTGAAGATCCCCGACAACCAGAGCCTGCGTGAGTACATCGAGCACCTGCGCGAGGAGGGGTACTCGGTCCAGGACGGACACACGCCGGACCCGGACCTCATCGACCCCCAGGGCAACCCGGTCTACACCTGGCAGGAGGGCTACCCGTACGCCACCCGCATGGACCGGGACGAGTACGAGCTGGAGAAGTACAAGCTCCAGGTGGAGCTGCTGAAGTACCAGTACTGGCTCGAGGACAACGACCAGAAGTCGATCATCATCTTCGAGGGGCGGGACGCAGCCGGCAAGGGCGGGACCATCAAGCGCTTCACCGAGCACCTCAACCCGCGCACCGCCCGCGTGGTCGCGCTCAACAAGCCCAGCGACCGCGAGCGCGGCCAGTGGTACTTCCAGCGCTACGTCCAGCATCTGCCCACCGAGGGCGAGATGGTGCTGTTCGACCGTTCCTGGTACAACCGGGCCGGCGTCGAACGCGTGATGGGCTTCGCGACCCCGGACGAGTACGAGACCTTCATGAACCAGGTCCCGTACTTCGAGCGCATGCTCGTGGACTCCGGCATCTTCGTGACCAAGTTCTGGTTCTCGGTCTCGCAGAAGGAGCAGCGCACCCGCTTCGCGATCCGTCAGCTGGACCCGGTGCGGCGCTGGAAGCTCTCCCCGATGGACCTCGAGTCGCTGGACCGGTGGGAGGCGTACACGCAGGCCAAGGAGGAGATGTTCCGCCGCACGGACAAGAAGTACGCGCCGTGGACGATCATCCGCTCCAACGACAAGAAGCGCGCCCGGCTCAACGCCATGCGCTTCTTCCTCTCCCAGTTCGAGTACGACGGCAAGGACCACGAGGTCGTCGGCGTCCCGGATCCCAAGCTCGTCATGCGCGGCAAGATGGAGGAGGCCGACGAGTGAGCCGAGGCTCCGGGCCCGGGTCGCGGGGCGGCGGCCCCGCGACCCGGTCCCGGAGGGCGGCCGTCGACCCGGTTCAGCCCTCCGTGGCCTGCTCCTCGGGCAGGCGCGTGATCTCCCCGGAGTCCATCTGCTCCTCGGAGACCGCCGGCAGCGTGCCCGTGGGAGTGCTGCGGTGCGGAGCGGTCATCGACGCCGGGGACAGCAGCGATGCCAGGCGGGCCTCGTCCAGCAGGCCCCGCTCCAGCACCAGGTCCGCGACCGGCCGCCCGGTCTCCAGCGCGGTCGCCGCGACGTCCGTCGCCGGGCCGTAGCCGATCACCGGCACCAGGGCGGTGACCACGCCGATCGAGCGCCGCAGGTTGTCCTCGAGGACGTCCTCGTTGACGGTGATCCCGGCGATGCAGCGGTCGGCCAGGGTGTTCATCGCCCGGGTCATGATGCGGGTCGACTCGAGGATGTTGAAGGCGATCACCGGCTCGAAGGCGTTCAGCTGCAGCTGCCCGCCCTCGGCGGCGAAGGCCACGGTGAGGTCGTTGCCGATCACCTCGAAGGCGACCTGGTTGACGACCTCCGGGATCACGGGGTTCACCTTGCCCGGCATGATCGAGCTGCCCGGCTGCACCGAGGGGAGGTTGATCTCGTGGAAACCGGCTCGGGGCCCGGAGGACAGCAGGCGCAGGTCGTTGCAGATCTTGGAGATCTTCACCGCGATGCGGCGGAGGATCCCCGAGAAGGTCACGAACGCCCCGGTGTCGCTGGTGGCCTCGACCAGATCGGCCGAGAGCACGAAATCGATGCCGGTCAGCGCGGCGAGCTCCTCGGTGGCGCGCTGGGCGTAGCGGGGATCGGTGGTGATGCCGGTGCCGATCGCGGTCGCCCCGAGGTTGATCTCCTGGAAGGCGGCCGCCGTGCGGGTGAGGCGCTCGACGTCCTCCTCGATGGTGGTGGCCCAGGCGTTGAACTCCTGACCCACCGTCATCGGGACGGCGTCCTGCATCTGGGTGCGGCCCATCTTCAGCACCTGCGAGTACTCCGCGCCCTTCGCGCGCAGGGTCGTGATCAGGTGGTCCATCGACTCCACCAGGGCCGGGAAGGTGAGCAGGATCCCGAGCCGCAGCGCCGTGGGGTACACGTCGTTGGTGGACTGGGCCAGGTTGACGTGGTTGTTGGGGTGGAGGTGCTCGTACTCGCCCTTGCTCCGGCCGAGGATCTCCAGCGCGCGGTTGGCGATCACCTCGTTGGCGTTCATGTTCGTGCTGGTGCCGGCGCCGCCCTGGATCACGTCCACCACGAAGTCCTCGTGCAGAGCACCGTCGGCGATCTCCGCACAGGCCTGCTCGATGGCCGCGGCGCGCTCGTCGTCGAGCGCCCCCAGGCCGTGATTGGCGCGGGCCGTGGCCCGCTTGACCTGGGCGAGAGCCTCGATCAGGCGGGGGAAGTGGCTCAGCGGGACGTCGGTGATGTGGAAGTTCTCCTGCGCTCGCAGGGTCTGCACTCCGTAGTAGGCATCGGCGGGGACCTCGCGATCGCCGAGCAGGTCGTGCTCCGTGCGAGTGGCGATATCGTGCGTCGAACCGGGGCTGGTCATGGGAAGGGGTCCTCCAGGTCGCTCGGTGGCCGACGGCGCTGCCGGCCACGGCCAGCGTAACCGGGATGCTGCGGGAGAGAGGACCGCGCGGGATCCGTATCATGAGCCGCGTGCCGCAGCGTCAGACACCCTCTCCCCACACCTTCTCCGCCGCCGTGCGTCGGCAGGCGGTGCTGACCTCCGCGCTCTGCGCGCTGGCGGTGATCGTCCTGCTCGGCGTGCTCCGCTCCGCGTCGCTGGCCGGTCTGCTGCTGGCCGTGCTGCTCGGCGTCCTCGCGGTGCTGCGGGCGGCGCTGCCCGTCAGGGCGGTCGGCGCCCTCGCCGTGCGCTCCCGCGGGCTCGACGTCACCGTGCTGGTGGTGCTCGCGATCTCCCTCGGCGTGCTCTCCGCCTCGCCGAACCTCTGAGCCCTCGCACGGTCCCGCCGCGCATGCCGTGAGCTGTGAGGAGACCGGCCCCGCGGCGGCTGTTCCGCGGCGCGGCCGGTGTGGCACGATCGACCCGTGCCCACCGATTCCGCCCGGCTCCATGCCGTGTTCGACCTCGCCATGAGGATCGGCGAGGGGCTGCTCACCAACGGTGCCGCGGCCTCCGAGGTGACCGCGACCGTGCTGCGGGTGACCAGCTCCTCCGGTCTGCGCAACGTCTCCGTCCAGGTGACGTTCAACGAGGTGACGATCTCCTACCTCGCGGACGAGTCCGCGACCCCCTTCACCAGGGTGCGCTCCGCGAGCGCCCGGGTGCAGGACTTCGCCCGGCTGGCGGCCTTCGAGGACATCTCCCACGGCTACCTCTCCGGCGACCTGCCGCTGGAGGAGGCCAGGCGGCAGGCCGCCGCGATCCCGCAGCGCCAGCCCCTGTACCGCATCCCGCTGGTGGTCTCCGGCTTCGCCGTGATGGGCGGTGCCGCGGCGCTGTTCTTCGGCGCGGGCAGTCTGGTCGTGATCGCCGCGACGATCTCCGCGGGGCTCCTGATAGCGATCGGCGAGGTGCTGGCGCGGTGGAACATCCCGCCGTTCTACAGCCAGGTGCTGGGCGGCTTCGTCGCCGTCGGCGGCGCCGTGCTGGTCGCCCTGATCGACCACAGCGTCAGCCCGTCCATCGTCGTCGTCTCCTGCATCATCGTGCAGCTGGCCGGGCTGTCCTCGATCAGCGCCGTGCAGGACGCCGTCACCGGCTGGTACGTCACGGCGGCCGGTCGCATGCTGGAGACGCTGATGCTCACCGTCGGTCTCGTCGCCGGGGTGCGCGGGGGCCTGCTGCTGGCGGACATGGTCGGGGCCGACGTCTCCGTCAGCGCCGCGATGCCGCTGAACTTCTCCACGGCGGTGGTGGTGGTGATCTCGGGGCTGGGGATGGGTCTCGGCTACGGCGTGGGCACCCAGGTGCCCGCCCGGCTGCTGCTGGCCGGCGCACTGGTCGCCTCCGGCTCCGGCATCATCGCCCATCTGCTCTCCAGCACCGCGCTGGACCGTCCGGTCGCGGTCGCGATCGCCGCCTTCACCACCGGGATGGTCGCGACCGCCCTGGGCGATCGGCTGCGGGCCCCGGCCCTCGCCTTCGTCATGGCCGGGATCATCCCGCTGGTGCCCGGCAGCCGCATCTATCGGGGACTGCTGGGGCTCGGCGACGACCTCGGGGTCGGCGTCGCGGAGCTGCTCGGCGCCGCCGAGATCGCGGTCGCGATCGCCGCCGGTGTGGTGCTGGGCCAGCTGCTGGCCTCACGCCTGATGCCGTACGTCCGCCGCAGCGGGATCGCCTACACCCCGGCGATCTCCTCGCCGTTCACCACGATGCGGCGGCGCCGGATCTCCCTGGGGTCGGGCCGGGTCCGGCGACGTCGCGGCGCACCGGTGATCGAGCCGTCTACGATGACCGGTGAGATGACAGCGCTGTCCTCCACGATGTTCGACGACCCCTCGTTCCTCGCGGATCTCGACCCGCCCTCGGACCTCGAGGACGGTGCGGGGAGGCGCTCCGACCACGAGGAGTGACCATGACCACCACCGCACTGATCGCTGCCGGCGGCTATTCGCGCAGCGGCTCCGGCCGCGGGCCCGGCATCGAGCTGCTGGGCCTGAGCATCGAGGAGGCCACCGGGGCACCGGCGGTGCTGCGCCTCGCGACGGTCGATCTGCCCGACCCGTCCTTCGTCCTCTGGAGCCGCGACGGGAGCGTGCTGCACGCCGTCCTGGAGACCGATCCGACCCGGGTGGTCGCCGTGCGGGTCGCGCCCGACGGCCGGGAGGCCGAGGTCATCGGCGATCTGACGATCGACGGCAGCGGCGGCTGCCATCTCGCGCGCGGCACCGACCCCTCGACACTGGTCGTCGCCCAGTACGGCGCCGGCACCGTGGCGACCGTCCGGCTGGACGAGGACGGGGTGCCCGTCGAGCAGATCGACCTGGACGATCACCGTCACCTCCGTGACGGCGACGACACCTCGCCCGACGGCCCGCACCCGCACCAGGTGGTCGCGCTGCCGGGCACATCGCTGCTCGCCGTCCCCGATCTGGGGCTGGACCGGGTGCTGATGTACCGCCAGGACCAGACCGGGATGATCGATCTCTCCGGGGAGATCCCGCTCAACCGCGGCAGCGGCCCCCGGCATCTCGCGGCGGACCACGAGTCCGAGCAGCTCCACATCTCCTGCGAGCGCTCGGGCATGGTCGCCACGGCGGTGCGGAGCGGGACCGCGCCGCAGCGTCGGGCGGTCCCCGCGCCGCAGGGACCGACCCACCGGTGGAGCGTTCGCTCCATGATCCCCGCCAGCGGGCTCGAGGGCCCCAACGCGGTCTCCCACATCGAGCTGACCGGTGACGAGGCCGCGCTGCTGGTGGCCAATCGGGGGCCCGACACCCTGTCGCTGCTCTCGCTGGACGCGCTGCGCCCCCTGCTGGTGGCCGAGACGGCGGTGGGGGCGCACCCGCGCCACTTCACCCAGCTGGGCGACCTGGTGCTGGTGGCCGCCCAGGAGGGGGATCGCATCGACGTGCTGCGGCGCCGGGGAGAGGCGCTCACCCCCGTCGGCGAGCCGATCCCCGCCCCCTCGGTGGCATGCCTCGCCGTGCGACCCTGAGAGACGGCTCCCCGCTCTCGTCGGGACGACGGATAGACTCTCGGACGCCGTGCCGGGCGAGGATGGCCTCCTGTCCCGTCCCGGCCCCTGACAGCTCCGGAAGGAAATCCATGACCAGCGCAGGCCCTCGCATCGCTCACGCACCCGCCGCACCCGCCGCATCCGTCGGGGCGGACCGTGCCACGGCGGAGCTCTCCGCCGCCCCGGAGCGCACGGCGGCCGCGGACCGGGCCGCCCAGCTGTTCGAGGAGTCCTTCGGCTACGCGCCCGACGGCGTCTGGTCGGCGCCGGGGCGGGTGAACATCATCGGTGAGCACGTCGACTACCAGGACGGGCTGTGCCTGCCCATGGCGATCTCCCACCGGTGCTTCGCGGCGGCGGCGCGCACCCCCACCGACCGGCTGCGGCTGCGCTCCGCCCAGAACGAGACCGTCCTCGACATCGACGCACGGACCCTCACCCCGGAGGCCGTCACCGGCTGGCCCGCCTACGTGGCCGGTGTGCTGTGGGCGCTGCGCCCGCACATCTCGGGCGCCTCCACCCGGGGTATGGACATCATGATCGACGGCCAGGTGCCGCTGGGCGCCGGGCTCTCCAGCTCCGCGGCGCTCGAGTGTGCGGCCGCGGAGGCGATCGAGGACCTCCTGAGCCTGGGCACGGGGCCGCTGGACCGCGTGCGGGCCGCGATCACCGCCGAGACCGACTTCGCGGGCGCCTCGACCGGCGGGCTCGACCAGTCCGCCTCGGTGCTCTCCCGCGAGGGCCATGCGCTCTTCCTGGACTGCCGTGACTTCTCCACCCGGCCGGTGCCGTGGGACCTCGCCTCCCAGGGCCTCGCGCTGCTGATCACCGACACCCGGGCCGAGCACTCGCACGTGGACGGCGAGTACACCGCCCGCCGTGCGGACAGCGAGAGCGCCGCCCGGGCGCTGGGCGTGCCGACGCTGCGCGACGCCGACCCCGCCCAGCTGGACGAGCTGCTCGGTCGGATCGACGACGAGGTGGTGCGCCGCCGCGCCCGCCACGTGATCACCGAGATCCAGCGGGTGCGCGAGTTCGACGCCCTGCTCGCCGGCGGCACCGTGCGTGAGCACGTCGCCGAGCTCGGCGCCCTGCTGAACGCCTCGCACGACTCGCTGCGCGAGGACTACGAGGTCACCGTCGCCCCGCTCGACACCGCGGTCGACGCGGCCCGCGCGGCCGGTGCCCACGGCGCCCGGATGACCGGCGGAGGCTTCGGCGGCTCGACGATCGCCCTGGTCGAGGCCGAGCAGGCCGAGCAGGTCGCCTCCGCGATCGCCTCCGCCTTCGCCGAGCAGGGCTTCGCGAGCCCGGAGTTCTTCCTCGCCCTGCCGTCGGAGGGCGCCGGCCAGGACCGCTGAGCGGCCGACCGCGGGAGCACGTCCGGCGGGCCTAGCGCGACGCCGGGAGCGGGGCGAGCCAGTCCCGCACGCCGCGCAGCAGGCGCTCCTTCACCTCGTCGGGAGCGGCCGAGATCCTGATCGACGAGGCCGCGAGCGCGGCGAGCTCGGCGTCGGTGAAGCCGAGCGCCCGGGCGGTCTCGTACTGGTCCACCAGGCGCGAGCCGAACAGCAGCGGATCATCGGCCCCCAGCGCGATCTCCGCCCCGGCGTCGACCAGGTGCCGCAGCGGCACGTCGACCGCCTGCTCGACCACGCCCAGCGACGCGTTCGAGGCCGGGCACACCTCGAGACCGATCCCGGCCTCGACCACCCGCTCCAGCAGGGCGGGATCCTCCGCGGCGCGTACGCCGTGACCCAGCCGGTGCGGCCCCAGATGCTCCACCACGTCCTGCACGTGCGCAGGGCCCAGCAGCTCACCGCCGTGCGGCACGGCCAGCAGGCCCGCCTCGCGCGCGATCCGGAAGGCCGGCCCGAACTCGGCCGTGGTGCCCCGTCGTTCGTCGTTCGAGAGCCCGAAGCCGATCACGCGCCCCGCGTGCCGGGCCGCCAACCGGGCGAGCGTGCGCGCATCCAGCGGATGCCGGGTCCGGGAGGCGGCGACGACGATCCCGATGCTCACCCCGGTCTCCCGTTCGGAGCGGGCGGCCTGGTCCAGCACGATCTCGATCGCCGGGGTCAGCCCGCCCACGAACGGCGCGTAGCTGGTGGGGTCCACCTGCAGCTCAAGCCGCCCGGAGCCCTCGGCCGCATCGTCCTCGGCGGCCTCGTGGAGGAGGCGGCGCATGGCCTGTTCGGAGTCGACCACGGCGCGGGCCGCGTCGTACTGGCGCTGGAAGCGGAACCATCCGCGACGGGTCGGCTCGACCTGCAGCGCGACGTCGTCGGTGAGGGAGCGGGGTAGCCGGATGCCCCGCTCCGCGGCCAGCTCCAGCAGCGTCTGCCGGCGCATCGACCCCGTGAAATGCAGGTGCAGGTGCGCCTTCGGCAGCGTGGTGAGATCCCGCCGGGCGCCGTCGGCCGCACTCATGCGCGCGGGCTCACTCGGACAGCAGAGCGATCACCCGGTCGATGCCCTCGGTGATGTCGTCGTCGGCCAGGGCGTAGGAGAAGCGCAGGTGCCCCGGGGCGCCGAAGGCCTCGCCGGGCACGGCGGCGACCTCCGCCTCCTCGAGGATCACGGTGGCCAGATCCGTGGACGTGGTGATCTGCTTCCCGCGGATCGTGCGTCCGAGCACGTCCGAGACGTCCGGGAAGGCATAGAACGCGCCGGTGGGGGTGGGGACCGTGAAGCCCGGCACCTGGGAGAGCTTCTCCACGATCAGGCGACGACGGCGGTCGAACGCCTGCCGCATCTCCTCGACGGGCTCGCTCGGGCCGGTCAGCGCGGCCAGCGCGGCGTGCTGGGCGATGTTGTTGACGTGCGAGGTGAGATGCGACTGCAGGTTGGTGGCCGCCTTGATGACGTCGGCCGGGCCCACCATCCAGCCCACGCGCCAGCCCGTCATCGCGAAGGACTTCGCGACGCCGCCCAGCAGCACCGTGGTCTCCGCGAGTTCCGGGACCGCCTTCAGCACCGAGGTGAACGGCATCCCGTCGTAGGTGAGGGCGTGGTAGATCTCGTCGGTGACCACCCAGATCCCGTGCTCGAGGGCCCAGCGGCCGATCTCGGCGACCTGCTCCGGGGTGAGCACCGCGCCGGTCGGGTTCGAGGGGGAGCACAGCACCATGGCGCGGGTGCGCTCGGTGCGAGCGGCCTCCAGCTGCGCCACGGTGGGCACGTAGCCCTGCTCGACGCCGGCCAGGACGGGCACTTCGGTCGCACCCGTCTGGCGGATCGCCTCGGGGTAGGTGGTCCAGTACGGGGCGGGCAGGATCACCTCGTCGCCCGGGTCCAGGAGGGTCGCGAAGGTCTGGAAGACGGCCTGCTTGCCGCCGTTGGTGACGAGCACCTGGGCGGGATCGATCTCGAGCCCGGTGGATCCGGAGAAGGACTCCGCCAGGGTCTGCTTCAGCTCGGGGAGCCCGCCGGTGGCCGAGTAGCGGTGGGTGCGCGGGTCCAGCGCCGCCTCCCGGGCCGCCTCGACGACGTGTGCCGGGGTGGGGAAGTCGGGCTCGCCCGCGCCGAAGCCGATCACCGGGCGGCCGGCGGCCTTGAGCGCCTTGGCCGTGGCGTCGACCGCGAGGGTCGCGGAGGGTTGGATCGCTCCGACCCGCTTCGAGATGCGGCCGTGCGCGGAGGCGTGCTGGTCGGATCGGGGGCTGGTCGCGGGGTTGCTGGCGTCGTCGGTGGTCACCCCACCATCGTGGCAGAGCTCGACGCCCGCCGCCAGGGCGACTCGCTGGTGGACGGGCCGCCGCCGGCGCGGTGAGGTGCGGGCCGGGGGAGTGGTCTGCGTCTCGCGGACATGTGATCTGGTGCCGGTCGATTCGCACGACGTGGCCGGGGCTTGTATGCTGATCGCTGGCCAGAACCGCAGGCCCTCGGCAGAGCGCGCGGTGATGGCCTCATGAGGGCTGGCCCTCATGAAGGGCAGTGGCGCAATTGGTAGCGCAGCGGTCTCCAAAACCGCAGGTTGCAGGTTCGAGCCCTGTCTGCCCTGCCGATCCGGCCGGGGTCACCCGGTCGGATGCGGATGACCTCGACGAGATCGGACAGTCCCCAGTGAACTCCAGCCAGAACGCCCCGTCGACGCCGAGCGGTGCCGACGCCCAGGGCTCCGGGTCGAAGAACCCGTTCCTGGCGATCGGTCTGTTCCTCCGCCAGGTCATCGCGGAGCTGAGGAAGGTCGTCGTCCCGACGCGTCGGGAGCTCGTCCTGTACTCGATCACGGTCCTGATGTTCGTCGTCTTCATGATCCTGCTGATCTTCGGTCTCGACTCCGTGTTCAGCTGGCTGTCCAGGATCGCCTTCACGGTCCCCGACCTGTGAGCCGCGGGCCGTCCCGCACCGCACACCGCACCGTGACCGATCAGTTCCACGCCGCCAGGAAGGCAGGTTCCCGCCGATGAGCGAACAGACCTCTACCCCCGACGAGTCCTACGAGGGCCTCGACGACTCCCTCTCGTTCTCCTCCTCCGCCGTGGACGACGCCGCACCGCAGGCGGCCGCCGCGCCCGAGGTCGAGGAGGCGTCGGCCGAGACCGCCGAGCCGGCCCTCGAGGCCGGGGGGGCCGCCGAGAGTCCCGAGGCGGAGGGCGAGTCCGCCGAGGACGAGACGTCCGAGGCCGCCGGGGACGAGACCACAGAGGGTGCCGGGGACGAGACCACCGAGGAGCCTGCCGAGGATGCGGAGGCCGCTGCCGAGGAGCCCGCGGAGGAGGATCCGCTGGTGCAGCTCAAGCGGCACCTGCGCGCCGCTGCCGGCGACTGGTACGTCATCCACTCCTACTCCGGTCACGAGAACCGCGTGAAGACCCAGCTGGCCACGCGCACCGAGACCCAGGACATGGAGGAGTACATCTTCGAGGTCCAGGTCCCGATGGAGGACGCGACCGAGGTCAAGAACGGCCAGAAGAAG
>DATGUQ010000194.1:0-4032 GCA_035301145.1 Brachybacterium sp.
GATGCTCAACCGCAGCACCGACTTCCTGCGCACCGGGTACGCCTATTCGCAGCAGGGCTACGACGCCTTCGTCATGGCCTGCCTGGCCGCGCAGCATGCCCTGTCGGTCACGGGCACGGCGCTGGCCGGTGCGGTCCCGGCGATCCTGACCGGCTCCGAGGACTGCACCGACTACGAGGCCTGCCGGCGCGTGATGCACACGGCGCTCGAGACGAACGGGCGCGACACCGTCGCCTACGCCGGCCGGATGGGCGCCCTCGAACTCGGGCCGCTCTCCGACGCGCGGATCGGGGAGATGCGCGAGTACAGCTGGTCGGCGGCGAACGAGCTCGAGGACGGCGGAGCGACCGGCTTCGAAGCGCCCGAGTGACCCGGGGCCGGGGCCGTCGGCGGGCTCAGCGCGGCGGCAGCAGCTGCGTCGCGACCGAGACGGTGCTCAGCAGCCGCCCCTGGTCGTCCTCGATCTCGACCAGGTAGCTCGCCACCTGGCGCCCCAGGTGCCGGGGCGTGCAGGAGGCGAGGACGCTCCCGCTGCGGGCCGAGCGGTGGTGCAGCGCCGAGACCGACGTCCCCACCGCCTGGGCGCCGTCGCCGTGGACCTCACGGGCCCGCAGGATCGCGGCGAAGGAGGCGATGGACTCCGCCAGCGCGATCGTCGCCCCGCCGTGCAGCAGACCGGCCGGCTGCGTGTTCCCCTCGACCGGCATCGAGGCCGTGCCGCCTCCGGCGTCCAGGGTCAGCAGCTCGATCCCGCAGCGTTCGAGCAGGGTCCCGCGCAGCAGCGGCGCGAAGTGATCGCGCAGCTCGGCGCTCACCGGAGGGGCGGTGGGTGCGCCTCCCAGCGCGCGCGCGGTCGACGAGGCGGCGGACGGCATCGGGTCGTTCATGGGGCGAGCCTGCCACAGCCGAGCGGGCGGCGAGGCCGGCGGCGACATGGGAGACTTCTCCTCATGAGTGCGAGTGACACCGACGACCAGCGCATCCTCCTCATCGACGGGCACGCGATGGCCTTCCGCGCCTTCTTCGCCCTGCC
This sequence comes from Brachybacterium sp., assembly GCA_035301145.1. GTDB lineage: Bacteria > Actinomycetota > Actinomycetes > Actinomycetales > Dermabacteraceae > Brachybacterium. Next base: position 1,034 of record DATGUQ010000194.1, read on the forward strand.
CGCCGACGGTTTCAGCGACGGCCGCGGCCAGGCCACCAACGCGGTGTACGGCTTCGCCCGGATGCTCATCAACGTGGTCGCCGCCGAGCGTCCCACTCATGTGGCGGTCGCCTTCGACCTCCCCGGCGGCACCTTCCGCGACCGCATCTACGACCAGTACAAGGGCGGCCGCGACGAGACCCCGCCGGCCTTCCACGGGCAGATCGATCTGATCATGCAGATGCTGGACGCCCTCGGGGTGCGGTGGCTGACCTACGAGGACTACGAGGCCGACGACATCATCGCCACCCTCGCCACCCGGGCCGAGGAGGCGGGGCACGAGACGCTGATCGTCTCCAGCGACCGCGACGCGATCCAGCTGGTCGGCGAGAAGGTCACCCTGCTGCAGCCCATCAAGGGCGTCACCGAGATGCGGCGCATGGACCCGGCGGCCGTGGAGGAGAGGTACGGCATCCCGCCGGAGCGCTACCCGGATCTCGCCGCGCTGGTGGGCGAGGCGGCGGACAACCTCCCGGGCGTCCCCGGCGTCGGCCCGAAGACGGCCGCGAAGTGGATCGTCCGGTACGGCGATCTCCCCGGCGTCATCGCGCACGCCGGCGAGATCAAGGGCAAGGCCGGCCAGTCGCTGCGCGACCACCTCGAGGCCGTCGAGCGCAACCGGCTGATGAACGCCGCTTACACCACGCTGGACCTGCCCACCGACCCGGCGCACTACGCACTGGGCGGCGGGGACCGCGCCCGCGTGCTCGAGGTGTTCGACGACCTCGCCTTCGGCGACACGATCCGGCGCGACCTGCCCGCCGCGCTGCTGGGGGAGTCCGCGGACGCGGACGCCGCCGAGGAGGCGGCGCAGGCCGCCGAGGTCCTCGACGTCCAGGACGCGGCCACGCTGCAGCAGCTGCTGGCCACCGGCGCCGACGTGCTCGCGCTCGACGCGGTCGAGGACGTCCGGGGCGGTGCGCTGGTGGGGCTCGCGACCCGCACCGCCACCGGCGCGATCCAGCTGGGGCGGCTGGATCCCGAGGCCGCAGACCTGCTGGCCGCCGCCCTCGCGGCCGCCGCCGAGATCCGGGTCGCCGACGCCCCCGCGGTCCGCTCCTGGTTGGACCTGAACGGCTACCGGCTGGGGGAGCGGGCACGGGACCTGTCGTTGGAGTCCTTCGTGCTGCGGCCGGGCGCGCGTAGCTACGACGCCGAAGCGCTCGCGAGCGAGCTGGGCGGGGCGAGCTTCGAGCCGCGCCCCCGCAAGCCCGCCGCGTCGACGCTGAGGAAGGAGACCGAGGACGTGCGGGCCGTGCACGTCGCCCGCGCCGGAGCGCGTCTGGCGACCGCCGCCGCGGCCCTGCATTCCGCGGCCGAGGAGCTCACCGCCCGCACCGCGCGCGAGCCGTGGGCCCGCACCATCCTCGAGGAGCTCGAACAGCCGCTGCAGAGCGTGCTCGAGACGATGCACGATCGGGGCATCGCCATCGACGAGGCCGCCCTCGGAGCGCTTCGGGAGGAGTTCGAGGGCTTCGTCGCGCAGGCCAAGCACGAGGCCGGGCTGATCGTGGGGGAGGAGGTCAACCTCGCCTCCCCCAAGCAGCTCCAGGTGGTCCTGTTCGACACGCTCGCCCTGCCCACCACGCGCAAGATCTCCTCGGGCCACTCCACCGACGCGGAATCGCTCACCGATCTGCGGGAGTCGCTGCACCCCGAGTCCAGCGGCCACCAGTTCCTCTCCTGGCTGCTGCGCTTCCGGGAGATGAGCAAGCTGACCGGGTACCTGGTGGGGCTGGACAAGGTGGTCGACGCCGGCTCGCGCGTGCACACCACCTTCCAGCAGACCGCCGCCGCCACCGGCCGTCTCGCGTCGACCGAGCCGAACCTGCAGAACATCCCCGTGCGCACCGCCGAGGGCCAGCGGATCCGGGACGTGTTCGTGGCCGGGGAGGGCTACGAGACGCTCCTGACCGCCGACTACTCGCAGATCGAGATGCGCATCATGGCGCACCTGTCCGAGGACGCCGGGCTCATCGAGGCCTTCCGCTCGGGGGAGGACCTGCACGACTTCGTCGCCTCCCGCGTGTTCGGGGTGAGGCCCGACGCGGTCGACCCCGCGATGCGCTCCAAGACGAAGGCGGTCAGCTACGGCCTCGCCTACGGGCTCTCGGCCTTCGGGCTCTCCCGGCAGCTGCGGATCTCCCGCGCCGAGGCGACCGCGCTGCGCGACGGCTACTTCGAGCGCTTCGGCGGAGTGCGCGACTTCCTCCGCGACAGCGTGGAGACGGCCCGCCGCACCGGTTACACCGAGACGCTGCTGGGCCGCCGCCGGTATCTCCCGGACCTCACCTCCGACAACCGGCAGCGCCGCGAGAACGCCGAGCGGGTGGCGCTGAACTCGCCGATCCAGGGCAGCGCTGCGGACATCATCAAGCTCGCGATGCTCGCCGTCGAACGTCGGATGCGCGAGGCGGGGCTCAGCTCCCGGATGCTGCTGCAGGTCCACGACGAGCTCGTGGTCGAGGTCGCGCCGGGGGAGCTGGACCAGGTGCGCACGATCGTCGAGGACGGCATGGACTCGGCCTACGAGCTGTCGGTCCCGCTCGAGGTCGGCGTCGGCATCGGCCGCACCTGGCGCGAGGCCGCGCACTGAGCCGGCGCCCGCGTCGCCGCGGGGCGGTGCCGGCCAGGACGGAGGTCACACCGGGGGCGGAAGTCACACCGGGGGCGGGGCCGGGGCGGGGCCGCGACCTCGCGCAACTGCGCCCGGGCTGTTAGGCTTTCCGAGGTCTGTGCGCGCGCCGTGCCGTCGTGGTCCCCACCTCGGGTGTGGTCCGGGCACCGACCGGCCCTCCGTGGAGGGCCTGCACGTCCATCGACCCTACTCATTTCCTGTCCCGACGGAGTCCTTACCTACATGACCGACACCACGACCCCCCAGATCGCCATCAACGACATCGGCGGCGCCGACGATCTCATGGCCGCCATCGATGCCACCATCAAGTACTTCAACGATG
>DATGUQ010000195.1:0-10362 GCA_035301145.1 Brachybacterium sp.
CGTCGCTCCCGGTGTCGACTCGTACAGGTCAACCGCCTGCTGGCGGAACTCTTCGGAGTAGTGCTTCCTGGCCATGGTTCATGATCTCGCTTCCCCAGCAGATGCTGGAATCAGCGTGTCCATGAACAAGGGGCAGGCCCCGACCGCCAGGTCGCCCACGCCCTCCGCGTAGGAGCAAGGTGGATTGTGCGGGACGCTATGGGGCAGTGAGGAACGAACGGTACGCCCCATAGTGTCACGCACAATCATACTTTCCATCGCCTCGCATCGCACCGACGGAGGAGGATGCAGCGCGCTGTGAGGCAGGGGCCGGGGACCGGCACGGACGCGGCCGCAAAGGAGGGACGACGCGCGGCCGGGTCGGGCCCCGGCATCGACGCGCAGCGTCGATAGGCGACCCCGTCCCAGGGGTCGCACGGCCAACCCGCACCGACACTGGGGGCCGTCGCGGAAGCGTTACGCGCGGCCGCGCGGGGCACGGGCACAAGAGCGGAGCTGCGCTCGCTCGGTGAACGGTGGGAAGCATCCCGAGGGGGGTGCGTAGGGCCTACGGGCTTCTCGGGAAGCTGCACGGGCCAGCGTGCTCCCGTAGGGGTGGTCCAGAACCGCTAGGAGAGATGTGAAGATCGATCGAACCAGCCCGTAAGAGCGTGGAAGGGCGAGGGGGGAACCGTTTACTGCTTACGGCTCCGCCGTTTTGCGGGGGCGTCCTCGTGGAGCAGTCATGCCAAGCAGTCGGCGGAGTTCCCGGACACGTCGCTCCGAGAGACCTAGCTCTTGTGCCAGCGCTGAGGTGCTGGGGGCGGGGAGTCCCTGCCGTCGGTAGCTCGCGATCAGCGCGAGCAGCCGACCCTTGTTCTCCTCGGTGCTGTAGGAGCGCGTCTCGTTGGCGGCCGCCAGCGCGGCCCGCTGCTGGCGTGCGTACTCGCTCTCGGGGTCGTTCCAGCGCTTCGCGGCGGTCTTGCCTCCGCGTGCGCCCATGGTCGCGAGGGCCTTGCGTCCGGCGCTGTCGGTGCGCGAGCTGGTGTTGGTGGTGCTGGTCCCGCCTCGGGTGACGTAGCTGCGGATGCGGCGGGCCATCGTGAGGCGATCGCGCATCGGGGGCATGTCGGGCTCGCGGTAGTCGGCGCCGACCGCCTGAGCGATCGCGTAGGCCCGCTCGTAGGCGTCGATCAGAGCCGCGTCTGTGAGCCGCTCGCCCTCCGCGCGGAGCCTGTGGCCGGTGACCAGTGCGTGGCGGAACGCGGTCTCGTCGCGGGCGGCGCGGCCGTCGGACTGCCAGAGCACCCGCACTCCGTCGATGATTCCTGCGGCTGCCGGAGAGACCTGGGAAGCATCCTCGCCAGCTGCACGCGCCTTCGCCTCGGCCGTGGCGCGACGGGCTGCCTCGATACGGGCGCGGCCGCTCTCGTACTGAGGTCGTGGCTGGTGCTGGGGCCGATTGGTCATCTCTCGCAGGTGGTCGATGAGGTCGCGCAGCCGCACGACCTGATGGTGCTGGCAGTGCCAACGGTAGGCGGTGGGGTCGCCAGACCTGTGCAGAGGCCAGCGGGAGAAGCGGTGAGCGAAGGAGCGATCGCCGCCGAGCACGGCGTTGAGTTCGTCGGTGAGGGTGAGCAGATCGGTGCGGTGACATAGCCCTGCTAGAAGACCATGCCCTCGCGGGCGAGGCAGTCCAGGTTCGGGGTGCGGGCGTCCCGGCTGCCGCGGGCAGAGCGGTCGGCGTATCCGTGATCGTCCGAGACGATCAGCAGGATGTCGGGTCGATCAGGGGCGGCGCTGCGCATCGTGGGTCTTCTCCTGTCGGGACTGCAGGGCGACGGGTGCGGTCTGGCCGGTGCCGTCGACGGCGGAGCCCCAGCCGTCCAGCGCCTCCGTGCTGCGCTTCGCGAACCAGTCCTCCAGGGCCCGCGTCAGCTCCCGGAGCCTGTCGCCGTGGGCCGGGTCCGTCGAGAGGTCGCGGGTCTCGCCGGGATCCTCCTGCAGGTCGTAGAGCTCTGTGGGGCCCTCACGGCGCAGGACCAGCTTCCAGCGCTCGGTGCGCAGCATCCGGTTCGCGCCGTACTCGTCATGGATCACGACCGGTGCCTCCCCGTCCTCGACGACGCCCGACGCGCTCGGTGCCTCGGTCCCGTCGCGGAGCAGGCGCGGGGCCAGCGAGCGCCCGGCGCGCAGAGGGTCCTCGCGCGGGATGGCGCCGGTGAGCTCGCCGAGCGTGGGGAACAGGTCGACGGCGGAGGCAGGGCGCTCGTCCACCGCTCCTGCCGGGACCCGGCCGGGCCAGCGCACGATGCACGGCACCGTGATCGACGGCTCCCAGAAGTTCAGCGGGAAGGTCCCGTTCCCCTTCCCCCAGATCCCGTGGTGCCCGCAGGAGAACCCGTTGTCGGAGGTGAAGACGACGATCGTGTCCTCGAGCAGACCGCGGCTCTCGAGCTCGTCCAGGAGTGCGCCGATGCTGCGGTCCACGCCGCTGATCGCGGCGCAGTAGCCGGCGAGCGCGGCGTGCCGGTCCGCCACGGCGCGCCGGAAGTTCTCCTCACGGAACCACGGATGCGCCGGTGGCGCGGGCACCGAGGGGAAGTCGGTCTCCGCATAGAGATCGAGCAGGTCCTGCGGATGGTTCCCGTCGAACCAGGGGTCGTGCGGCGCCGTCCAGTTCACCTGGAGGAAGAACGGGGCGGGATCGTCCTCCTCGCCGACGCGCCGCAGGAAGTCCAGGCCCTGCCGGGTGATCGCGTCGGTGAGGTAGCCGGGTTCCTCGGTCGGTTCCGCGGGCTGCACGGGAGTCCCGGTCTCCTCGTCGAATCGCCAGATCGGGGCGCCGTGGTAGGGGCCGCCGCCCAGCTGGTGCGCCCACCAGTAGTCGAAGCCGGGTGCGGGGCGGTCGGAGGAGCCCACGTGCCATTTGCCGACCATCCCGCAGCGGTATCCCTCGCGCGAGAGCATCGCGGCGATCGAGTCGGCGCCGCTGGCGCGCTCGAGGAAGTCCGGGTCGAACGGAGGCGCCGGCGAGCCGGTGCGGGCGAGGGCCTCGGGCCGGATCCAGTCATGGACGCCGTGGGCGGAGGGCATCCGCCCGGTGGCGAGGCTCGCGCGGGCCGGCGAGCAGACCGGGGACGCACAGAAGAACCGCTCGAAGGTCAGGCCCTCCCGCTGCACCCGGTCGAGCGTCGGCGTGTGCAGCTCGGGCATCCTCGAGCCCAGCGCCCAGGCTCCCTGGTCGTCGGTGACCAGGAGCAGCACATTGGGAGGCGTGCCACCGGGTGCCCTGCCAGCCATCATCGCCATGACCTCTCGGAGTCGGAACAGACGTGTCGCCACGCTACCGGCGACCCCTCGCGCCGGGAAAGGTTCCGCGGCCGGTCAGGACAGCAATAGGTGAGTGCTCGGCCCGAGAGGCGGCCCCGGAGGCCGTCTCGTCCGACTTGTCCGTTGACAGCGCGCCCGGACGCACTAGCGTCGGGTGCGGAATGCGATTTCCCTCACCGATCGCCTGTTCGGCGCACCGCGGCACCGCCGCCCCGGGAGCCGTGCAGCAGACCCCGGAGGTCCTCATGCAGCCCACCCGCCGTCATCTCCTGCACACGGCCGGCGCCGGCGGCCTCGTCGGCGCGCTCGCCCTGCTCGCCCCCGGCCTCGCCGCTGCGGCACCGGAGCTCGAGGACGACCAGTTCGAGGAGCTCGCCTCGCGCTGGGTCGACCAGCTCACGGGCCGGCACCTGCTCACGCCCGGCGAGGCGCGCTTCGACGATCTGATCGAGAACATCGACGCCGACGCGGACGAGTTCGTGGACCAGTTGAACCCTGCCGGCTCCGCCACCGTCTTCGCCGATCTCGACTACGACGCGGATCCGAACCTCACCACCACCGTCCGCCGCCTCACCCACCTCGCGACCGCGTGGGCGACGCCCGGCTCACGCCATCACGACGACGCGACGCTCCGCGATCTCGTCATCGTCGGCCTCCGTGACTTCCGGGCCCGGATCTACAACCCGTCCCAGCCGGAGTTCGGCAACTGGTGGACCTGGGAGATCGGCGTGACCCGCGCCCTCGCGGACGCCATGGCGATCCTGCGCGAGCACCTCACCGACGAGGACGTCACCGCCTTCGGCGAATCGATCGACTTCTACGTGCCCGACCCGTGGGAGCAGTTCCCCGAGGAGCGCGGTCGGATCACCTCCGAAGGGGCGAACCGCGTCGACCTGTGCCAGGCGGTGATCATCCGCTCGATCGTCGGCCGTGACCGGGAGAGGCTGGCCCACGCCATCGAGGGGCTCTCCGCCGTCTGGCAGATCGTCGACGAGGGCAACGGCTTCTACGAGGACGGCTCCTTCATCCAGCACTCGACGATCGGCTACACCGGCACCTACGGTCTCGTGCTGCTCTCGGGGCTGTCGACGCTGTTCGCCCTGCTCGCCGGCACGGCGCACGACATCGACGACCCCTCCCGCGCGAACCTCACCGATGCGGTCGAACGCTCCTTCGCCCCGCTGATCCACGAGGGCCGGGTGATGGACGCGGTGCGGGGCCGGGCGATCTCGCGCGAGGACGAGCGCTCCCTCGACAACGGCAACGACGCGATCGAGGCCGTCCTGCGACTGTCCGAAGCGGTCGACGACGAGACCGCGCAGCGGTGGCGGGGCCTGTGCCGGGGCTGGATCGAGGACAACGCCTCCGCGACCGTCCTCGACGAGGGCCCGATCAGCCGCCTCGCCCTCGTGAACGCGCTCATGGACTCCGAGGTGAGCGCGCGCCGCCTGCCGCCGGGACCCACCGTGTTCCCGCAGATGGACCGCGTCGTCCACCGCGGGACGGACGGGTGGACCGTCTGCGTGGCCATGTGCAGCGACCGCATCGCCTGGTACGAGTGCGGCAACGGGGAGAACGAGCACGGCAGCCTGACCTCGCAGGGGATGGTCTACCTCTATCTGCCGCAGGACGACGACCACTTCGACGACGAGTTCTGGTCCACGTGCGATCTGCAGGGGCTGCCCGGCATCACCGTCGACACGACACCGCTGCCGCCCCGGGTCGAAGGGGAGTGGGGCGAGTCCGTCCCCGAGGAGTCCGAATGGGCCGGCGCCACCACCCTCGGGGAGATCACTCTGGCCGGGCAGCACCTGATCGCGCCGGGCGGCACCGGCCTCACCGCACGCAAGACGTGGCTGCTGCTCGAGGACCGGATCGTCGCGCTGGGCAGCGACATCAGGACCGGCACCCGAGCCGAGACGAAGACCGTCATCGAGCACCGCAACCTCGGCACCCGGCCGGGCCGGATGCTCGTCGACGGCGAGGAGATCGGCGAGGACCCCGTCGAGGTAGACGGCGCGGCCTGGGCCCACCTGGAGGGGACCGGCGGGTACGTGCTGCTGGAGGGCACGCAACTGCGCGCCGTGCAGGCCGAGCGCGAGGGCAGCTGGAGCCGCAACCACACCTCGGGGAGCGAGGAGACCCTCCGCCGGCACTACGCGACCCTTGAGGCCGTGCACTCCGGAGAGGACTCCTCGTACGCCTACGTCGTGCTGCCGGGGGCCGAGGAGGAGGCGACCCGTCGCGCCGCCTCGGATCCCGGGGCGGAGGTCGTCCGCAACGACGAGACGGCACAGGCGGTGCGAGCGGGCCGGCTCCTCGCGATGAACTTCTGGGCGGAAGGGCGGGTGCAGAACGTCACGGCGCAGGGCCCGGCCTGCGTGCTGCTGCGCAGCGCCGGGCGGACGCGCGAGCTCAGCGTCTCGGACCCGACCCACCGCCAGGACGCCGTCTCCCTCCATCTCGCGGGGACCCCGCACCTCCGCGCGCACGAGGCGGAGCGGGTGAGCGTCTCCCGGATGCGAGGAGGCCTCGACATCACCGTGGACACCTCCGGTCTGGGCGGGCGCGCGGTCACCTTCACCCTTGCGCCGTGAGGTGCGGGGCGGGTGCGGCGGGACGTAGGCCCACGCCACGGATAGACTGGGATGGCAATCGCTTTCCGCCGAGGTTCCGGCCCGCCCCATCCCACCGCTCCCCGAAGGAGGACCCCCGTGATCAGACCCGGCCTCTGCTCCGTCACCTTCCGCGACCTCGACGTCGAGGCCGTCGTCGACCATGCCGCGACCGCCGGCCTCGAGTGCATCGAGTGGGCCGGCGACGCCCACGTGCCGCCCGGGGACGTCGCGACGGCCGCGCGGGCGCGCGAGCTCACCGAGCAGGCCGGGCTCGCCGTCGCCTCCCTCGGCTCCTACCTGCGCTTCGACGGCGATGACGACGAGCGGACCCGAGCCGAGGGCGAGGCGGTGCTCGATTCCGCCCGCGCGCTCGGCGCCTCCCGGGTCCGGGTCTGGGCGGGTCGCACCGGCTCCTCCGACGTCCCCGCCGGGGACCGCGCCCGGCTCGTCGGCCGGATCCAGCGGTTCGCCGACGCGGCCGCAGCACACGGGATCGACGTCGGCCTCGAGTTCCACGGCCGCACACTCACCGACGAGATCGGCTCGACCCAGCGCCTGCTGGACGAGATCGATCGCGAGAACGTGCTCTCCTACTGGCAGCCGCATCAGGGGATGCCCGACGAGGAGGCGCTGGACACGCTGAACGAGGTGCTCCCCCGCGCGTCCACGATCCACGTGTTCTCCTGGTGGCCCACCCATGAGCGCCTGCCGCTGGCCGAGCGCAGCGCGCTGTGGGAGCGCGCCTTCGCGATCCTCGCCGCGGAGGGGTCGGACCGCGACGCGCTGCTCGAGTTCGTGCCCGGGGACGACCCCGCCGTGCTCCGCCGCGAGGCCGATACCCTGCGCACCCTGATCACCGCCGGCGAGGAGACCACCCGATGAGCACCGGATCCCGTCCCCGAGCCACCGCGAGCGTGCGGGACGTCTCCGTCTGAACCCCACCACCCCGGCGTGTCGCCTCGTTATGCTGACACGATCGGGACAGCGTTTCCCGGACAACCCGGAAGAAGGAGACCAGATGCCCGCCGTGCGCCTCAGCGACGTCGCCCAGGACGCCGGGGTCTCCCTGGCCACCGCCTCCCGCGTGCTCAACGGCTCCTCCCGCATCCCCGGGAAGGCCGTCGCCGAGAAGGTGCGCGCCTCCGCCGACAGGCTCGGCTACGTCCCCAACGCCCAGGCGCAGGCCCTGGCCCGTTCCCGCTCGGGCCTGATCGGCCTGGTGGTGCACGACATCGCGGACCCCTACTTCGCGACCATCGCCCGCGAGGTCCAGCAGCAGGTGTTCGCCTCCCAGTCGCAGGTGCTGCTCACCCAGACGGACCGCGAGATCGACACCGAGATCCGGGCGCTCCGCTCGTTGATCGCCCAGCAGGTCGACGCCCTGGTGCTGGTGGGCTCGCACCGCTACGGCACCGAGTCCGATGCGGCGATCAGCGCGCTGCTCGAGGGCTTCGAGCGCAACGGCGGCACGGTGGTGGGCCTGGGCCAGGCGCTCGGCGTGGGCCGCACGATCGTGCCAGACAACGCCGCGGCCGCCCATGAGCTCGCGACCGCCCTGGTCGTCGAGGGGCATCGTCGCTTCGCCGTGGTCGAGGGCGTCGCCGGGATCCCCTCGGCCGGGGACCGCACCGGCGGCTTCGTCGCCGCACTCACGGAGGCCGGTATCGAGCCCGAGCTGAGCATCGCTGCGGATCTGACCCGTGAGGGCGGCCTCTCCCTCGCCGCCCAGGTGGACGAGCACCTGGCCTCCGCCCCTGCCGCCGAGGGCCCGCTGTGCGTGTTCGCCCCGGCGGACGTCATGGCGCTCGGCGCCCTCGGCGAGCTCCGCCGACGCGGCCTCGACGTCCCGCAGCAGGTCGCGGTGGCCGGCTTCGGAGGGGTGAGCGGCGCGGCCGACGCCAATCCGACGCTGACCACCATCGCGCTGCCGCTGGCCGACATGGCCCGTCAGGCGGTCGAGTGGGTGCTGGGTCGGGGCGCGGTCGACGGCGAGACCCCCTCTGCGCCCGACGAGGAGCTCCCGCACGAGATCCACGTGCGCGGGGACGTGCTGCTGCGCGAGTCGACCGCGCTGGCCGCCCGCGCCTGACGGCCCGCGAACCCGCCGCACCCTGGCGTCGCGCCGAACCGACCAGATAAGGTGAGCCTCACCTCACCTATCGATCGGAGACGCCGATGACCGCCGACGCGAGATCCCACCTGCGCTCCAGCACGCCCCGCCGCGGGGTGAGCGGGGCGATCATCAAGGCCTGGGGCGGGCGCGACCTGCGGCTGCGGGTCCTCGCACGCGAGGAGGTCGCCGAGGAGTTCGTGCGGTTGCAGGTGGACCTCGACGGGCTGCCGGACCGCGACGAGCTGTACCCGACCTACTGGTTGCGCCTGTGGTTCACCGCGCCCTCGGGCAAGGGGCATCAGCGGGCGTACACCCTGGTCGATCCGGAGCCCGACGCGGGCACCGCCTGGCTCGAGTTCTTCCTGCACGAGGGGATCGCCTCGAACTGGGCACGGGCCGCCCGGGCGGGCGACGAGATCGATGCGACCGTGCTGAACGGGAAGAACCCCGTCGCCGACTCGCCCGCGCATCTGATGATGGTGGGCGACGGCGCCTCCTACCCGGCGATCGCCGACACCCTGAGGCGCTGCCCGGAGATCCCCGCCACGGTGCTGCTCGAGGAGGCCTGCGCGGGTGACGCCGCATGGACGGTCCTGCCCGAGCGCGAGAGCGTCACGGTCCAGCGCCTCCCGGCCGACGGTTCGATCGTCGAGGCCGCGCTGAGCGCTGCCGGTTCGGCTCCCGAGGGGACGCGAGCCGTGGTCGCGCTCGAGGGCGCCCCCACCCGAGCACTCTCGAGCGCACTGCGCAAGCAGCTCGGGATGCCGAAGGAGCGCGTGCACGCGCTCGCGTACTGGAAGCGGCGCTGAGCTCACCCGCGCGGTCGTCGCTCAGACCGAGCCGCGTTCGATGACGTGGAAGGGGGCGGAGGGGACGTCGTCGAGCCCGACGGCCTCCTCACCGATGAGCTCCAGACCCTGGGCGAACAGCACCCGAGCCAGCCCTGAGGCGTCGTAGTCGATCGTGGTCAGCGGCGGCTCGAGGAAGGCGGCCATCGGCTCGTCGTCCAGCCCGATCACGGAGAGCTCCCCGGGTACTGCGATGCCCTCGGCCCGCGCGGCCTGCAGCAGTGCCGCGGCCCAGAAATCGTTGTAGCAGGCCACCGCGTCGACCGGGTCGGGCAGACCGCGCCATCGACGCAGCACCTCCCGCAGCGGTGCGAGCTCCTCGGGGCGGGTCATCATCGGCAGCACCGCCTGCAGCGGCGCCGGCAGCCCCGCCTCGGCGCACGCCGCGTCCACCCCGGCGCGGCGCTCCTGCTGGAAGATCTGCAGGTTCTCCTCCGTGGCCCCGAGATGGGCCGGCCGCCGCCGGCCCGCGGCGAGGAGCCGCTCCACTTGCATGCGCGCGGCCTGCCCGCCGCCGATGGTCCGCAGATGGGCGCCCCAGCCATCCACCACCGGGGCATGCAGGCGTGACAGGAGCTGCAGATCCTCCTCGTCGACCGGGAGCGTGGTGATCACCAGGCGCGGGCGCAGGTGCACCACCGTGGTCTCGAGGGAGAGGGGGTTGCCCGCGCGGAGGCTCACCAGGGAGAAGCCGTGCTGGGCGGCGAGCTCGGCGAAGGTGTCCATCAGGTCGCCCACATTGCGCCCGAAGGGCACCTCCCTGGTGACCACCAGGATCACCGGCGGCAGCTTGCCGCGCAGTGCCCGGGCGCTGTGGTTGGGGATGTAGCCCAGCTCGTCGGCCGCGGCGCGCACCTTCTGCCTCGTGGCGGCCGAGATCGAATGGCCGGGCCGGTCGTTGAGCACATAGCTCACCGTCGCGCGCGAGACCCCCGCTCGTCGTGCCACGTCGGCGCTGGTCGCCCGTGCGCTCACCGTGAGCCTCCCTTGAATCGCCGGAGCTCCAAGCCTACAGTGAGGTTACTCGTGTCACCACGAGGTAGGGCCACGCCCGTGAGCCGGGCGTCGCGCAGCGGACCCACCCTTCCACCGCCCCATGAACAGGAGCTCCATGCCCGAGAACTGCGGCCTGCCCAATCCGCTGATCCCCGGATTCCATCCCGATCCGAGCATCTGCCGCGTCGGCGAGTGGTACTACTTGGCGACCTCGAGCTTCGAGTACCTGCCCGGGATCCCGATCTTCCGCTCCCGCGATCTGCGCAGCCTCGAGCTCATCGGCCATGTCGCGGTGCGAGATGGCCAGGTCGGCGTGCCCGGCGTGCCCACCGGGGGCGGGGTGTGGGCGCCGACGATCCGCCACCACGACGGCCGCTTCCACCTCGTGGTCCCCGACATGATGGGCACCGGGCGCGGGAACATCCTGTTCACCGCCGAGGATCCGGCCGGCCCCTGGGACGACGGCGTGGTCATG
>DATGUQ010000196.1:0-10273 GCA_035301145.1 Brachybacterium sp.
AGGCCCTGCTTCCAGTCGAGGTTCATCTTCCAGTTGCCCGCCATCAGCGGGGTGCGGGTGGTGGTCATTCGGAGTCCTCCTCGAGGATGGAGATGCCCGGCAGGTCCTTGCCCTCGATGAGCTCGAGGCTCGCGCCGCCGCCGGTGGAGATGTGCGAGAAGAGGGATTCGTCGAATCCGAGGGTGCGGACCGCTGCCGCGGAATCGCCGCCGCCGACCACCGTGTAGCCGGGAGCCGTCGACAGGGCCTCCGCGACGGCGATCGTGCCCTTGGCGAAGTTCTCGAACTCGAACACGCCCATGGGGCCGTTCCAGAACACGGTCGCGGCGTCGGCGATCTTCTCACCGAACAGCTCCGCCGTCTCCGGGCCGATGTCCATTCCCTCCTGGTCGGCCGGGATCTCGCCCACGCCCACCACGGTGGGTGTCGCGTCGGCGGAGAACTCGGGAGCCGCCACGGTGTCGATCGGCAGCACCAGCTCGACGCCGTCGCACTCCGCGCGCTCCATGTACTCGCGCACCACGTCGATCTTGGACTCGTCCAGCAGCGACCGGCCGATCTCGTGGCCCTTCGCCTTCTGGAAGGTGTAGGCCATGCCGCCGCCGATCAGGATGCGGTCGGCCTTGCCCAGCAGCGAGTCGATGACGCCGAGCTTGTCGGCGATCTTCGCACCGCCCAGCACCACCACGAAGGGGCGCTCGGGCTGGTCGGTGACCTTGCGCAGCGACTCGACCTCGTCCAGGACCAGCTCGCCGGCCGCCGCGGGCAGCAGCGTGGCGAGCTCGTAGACGGAGGCCTGCTTGCGGTGGACGACGCCGAAGCCGTCGGAGACGAAGGCGTCGCCGAGGTCGGCGAGCTGCGTCGCGAAGGCACGGCGCTCGGCGTCGTCCTTCGCGGTCTCCCCCGGGTTGAAGCGGAGGTTCTCGAGGACGGCGACGCGGCCGTCCTCCAGTCCCGCCACGGTCTCCTGGGCGGAGGAGCCGACCGTGTCGGTCGCAAAGGCGACGTCCTGGCCGAGCAGCTCCCCGAGGCGGCCGACGACGGGCCGGAGGGAGTACTTCTCCTCCGGGGCGCCCTTGGGGCGGCCGAGGTGGGAGATCACGACGACGCGCGCTCCGGCCTCGACCAGACGGCTCAGCGTGGGCAGCGCGGCCCGGATGCGGCCGTCGTCGGTGATCGTGGTCCCGTCCAGCGGGACGTTGAGGTCTGCGCGGACGAGCACGCGCCTGCCGCGCAGCTCTCCGAGCGAATCGATGGTCTTCAGCACTGTGGTGCTCCTTCGGGGTCTTGCCGCCGCACCGCGCAGCGGGACGACGGCTCCGGACACGAGCGGAGCCCACCGGGCACCGACGCTACGGGGCGGCGGCCGGCGGGCTCCGGGGCTGTCCTGGTCGTCAGTGCGACGACACCGGGATCAGAGGGACTTGCCGGCGAGCTGCGAGAGCTCGACGAGGCGGTTGGAGAAGCCCCACTCGTTGTCGTACCAGGTGAAGATCTTCACCATGTTGCCGTTGACCTTGGTCAGCTGCCCGTCGACGATCGAGGAGTGCGGGTCGCCCTCGATGTCCTTGGACACGATCGGATCCTCGGTGTAGCGCAGGACGCCCTTGAGCGGACCCTCGGCGGCCTTCTTCAGAGCCGCGTTGACCTCCTCGGCGGTGACCTCGCGGGAGGCCTCGAAGACGAGGTCGGTGATCGAGCCGGTGGGGACCGGCACGCGCAGCGAGTAGCCGTCCAGCTTGCCCTTGAGCTCCGGCAGCACGAGCGCCACGGCCTTCGCGGCACCGGTGGTGGTCGGGACGATGTTCAGGGCGGCGGCGCGGGCACGGCGCGGGTCCTTGTGCGGGCCGTCCTGCAGGACCTGGTCCGAGGTGTAGGCGTGCACGGTGGTCATCAGGCCCTTGACGATGCCGAACTCGTCGTTGAGGACCTTCGCCACCGGCGCGAGGCTGTTGGTGGTGCAGGACGCGTTGGAGATGATGTGGTGCTCCGCCGGGTCGTAGTCGCCCTCGTTCACACCGATCACGAAGGTCGCGTCCTCGTTCTTCGCCGGGGCGGAGATGATGACCTTCTTGGCGCCGGCCTCGAGATGGGCCTTGGCCTTCTCGGCGTCGGTGAAGATGCCGGTGGACTCGATGACGACGTCCGCGCCGATCTCGCCCCACGGGATGTTCTTCGGGTCGCGCTCGGCGTAGGCCTTGAAGGTGGTCCCGCCGACGGTGATCGAGTCGTCGTCGTGGGAGACCTCGACGGGCAGGACGCCGCCGATGGAGTCGTACTTGATGAGGTTCGCGAGCGTGGCGTTGTCGGTGAGGTCGTTCACACCGACGATCTGGATGTCCGCCTTCTGCTCGAGTGCGGCGCGCAGGAAGTTACGGCCGATGCGGCCGAATCCGTTGATTCCAACCTTGATGGTCAAGGGTTCCTCCTAGATTCACAGGGGATCTGCGAAATATGGCATGGCGCGCACGCCCTCGTACGCTCGGACGACGCCGGACTCACCCGACGACCGTGACGATCCTATCAATGACCGGGATCCGGTGACGGCGGCAGCTGGTCCTCGTCCACTCCTTGGTCGGTCCCGGGCACGCCGAGCTCCTCCGCGCGCTTGTCCGCAGTGGCCAGCAGGCGACGGATGCGGCCGGCGACGGCGTCCTTGGTCAGGGGCGGGTCGGCGAGCCGGCCGAGCTCCTCGAGGCTCGCCTGCCGGTGCTCGAGGCGGAGCCTGCCCGCGGCCCGGAGATGCTCGGGCACCTCGTCGCCGAGGATCTCCAGAGCGCGCTGGACCCGCTGGCCCGCCGCCACGGCGGCCCGGGCGGAACGGCGCAGGTTCGCATCGTCGAAGTTCGCCAGGCGGTGTGCGGTGGCCTTGACCTCGCGCTTGGTGCGGCGCTCCTCCCAGGCCCTCACGGTCTCCGGTGCCCCCATGCGCGACAGCAGCATCGAGATCGCGTCCCCGTCGCGCAGCACGACCCGGTCGGTCCCGCGGGCCTCGCGGGCCTTCGAGGCGACACCCAGACGGCGCGCCGAGCCCACCATCGCGAGCGCCACCTCGGGCCCCGGGCAGGACAGCTCCAGCGCCGAGGAGCGACCGGGCTCGGTGAGCGTGCCGCGGGCGAGGAAGGCGCCGCGCCACGCGGCCTCGGCGTCGACCATCGCGCCGCCGACCACGAACGGGGGCATGCCCCGCACCGGCCTGCCCCGTGCATCGAGCAGACCCGTCTGCCGTGCGAGCATCCCGCCCTCGCGCTCCACCCGGACGATGTAGCGCGTGGTGCGCCGGATGCCCGACGGCGCGAGGACGGCCAGATCGGCGCGGTGCCCGTACATGTCGGCGATGATCCCGTGCAGACGCCGGGCGACGGCCGGGGAGTCCAGCTCCGCCTCGACCACCACCCGTCCCGCGACCAGGTGCAGCCCGCCGGCGAAGCGGAGCATCGCCGCCGCCTCGGCCTTGCGGGCGGAGGGGCGGCTCACCTCGAGACGGCTCAGCTCCTCCTTGGCCTCACCCGTCAGAGCCATGCGTGTCCTCCTCGGTGGTCATCGCCCCGTGCCCCGCAGTGCGGAGCGCGGGGCCCTCGTGCTCTGGCTCGACGTCGCCGTAGGCGTCGTCGAAGAGATCACGGTACGCGGCGGCAAGGCGCACCGGGTCGTGATGGGGAGTGCCGTCCCCCACGCTCACCTGGCGCAGGAGGGTCCTGATGCCGCGGGATCGGGCGTCCTCAGCGAGCTCCAGCGCATCGCCGAGCGTGGTCGGATCCGCCAACAGCGCGTCGAAGCGGCACCCCTGGGAGGCGTTCACCAGCACCTCGAGCATGTCCTGACTGGTCATGCCCTCCGCCTCCTGCGCCCCCACCGACAGGTTCGTGGTGATGCAGATCCGGGCCGGGCTGGTGCGGATCGCCTCGGCGATCTCGGGGATCATCAGGTGCGGGAGCACGGAGGTGTACCAGGAGCCGGGCCCGACGATGATCCAGTCGGCGCGACCCAGGGCCTCGACGACGTCCTGGGGCACGCGCGGGCGCTCGGGGATCAGGCGCACGTCCTCCACGCAGCCCTCGGCCGTGGCGACCTGCCACTGCCCGGAGACCGTGCGCAGCTCGCCGTCCGCGCCCCGCACACGGGCCTCGATGTCCAGCGGATCCAGCGCCATCGGCAGCACGCGGCCGCGGGCTCCGAGCAGCTCCGCCATCTGGTCCAGGCCCTCGATGGGGTCCTCGAGGATCTGCCACAGCGCGACGATCAGCAGGTTGCCCAGGGCGTGCCCGTCCAGGTCGCCCTCGGTGGCGAAGCGGTGCTGTATGACGTCGCCCCAGATCGAGCCCCAGTCGGAGTCCTCGCACAGCGCCGCGAGCGCCATCCTCAGATCGCCGGGCGGGAGCACCGGCATCTCGGTGCGGATGCGGCCGGAGCTGCCGCCGTTGTCCGCGACGGTGACCACAGCCGTGATGTCGTCGGCCAGCAGGCGCAGCGCGCGCAGGTTGGCGGCGAGGCCGTGCCCGCCGCCGAGCGCGACCACGCGCAGCGGCCGCTGGGGATCGCCGCGCCGTCCGCGCCGCGCGCTGGCGGAGCGGTCCGCGCCGCGCAGGCGATGTCCACCGGAGCGGGGTGCGATGCTCATTCGCGCCCCAGATCGCGGTGGCGGATCCGTACCGCGCTGCCCGTGCGGCGCAGCTCGTCGCCGATCTTCTCGGCGACTGCGACGCTGCGGTGCTTGCCGCCCGTGCATCCGATCGCGAGCGTCGTGAAGTGCTTGTTCTCGGCGCTGTAGCCGCGCAGCACCGGCGTGATCATCTCGAGGTAGCGCCCCACGAACTCCTCCGCGTTCGCGTCGCCGAGCACGTAGTCGGACACCGCGGCGTCCGTCCCGCGCAGCGGTTTCAGCTCCGGCACCCAGTAGGGGTTGGGGATGAACCGGACGTCGCTGACGTGGTCGGCCTCGAGCGGGATCCCGTACTTGAAGCCGAACGACAGCATCGTCACGGTCAGCCGCTGCTCCTCGCTGGTGCCGAAGACGGTGCGCATCTTCATCGTCAGCTGGTGCACGTTCAGCGGGGAGGTGTCCACCACCAGGTCCGCCATCCGGCGGTACGGGGCGAGCATCTCGCGCTCGCGCCGGATGCCCTCGAGCACGCCCTCCTCGCCCTGCAGCGGATGGGGGCGGCGCACCGAGTCGAAGCGGCGCACCAGCGTGGACTCGTCCGCGGTGAGGAAGAGCAGGCGGAGCCGGAGGTCGGCCCGGCGCAGCTCGGCCACCACGTCGGAGAGCTCGTTGAAGAACGGGCCGGAGCGCGGGTCGACCACCACCGCGAAACGGTTCTCCCGGCCGACGGCGCTCGCGCGCAGCTCATAGAGCTGGCCGATCAGCTGCGGCGCGATGTTGTAGACGACGTACCAGCCCATGTCCTCGAGCGCATGGGCGGCCGTCTCGCGGCCGGCCCCGGCGAGGCCGGTGATGATCACGACGTCACCGCGGGTGTCGGTGCTCGGGCCGGGTGCGGGGTCCTCGGTCACGGGCTCTCCTTCCAGGACGGGGGGCGGCGGGCGGAGAGACGGTCAGCGGTCGATGATCTCCCCGGTCGCCGTGTCCACGGCGACTCCGAGCGCCGCGTCCTCGACGACGGTGCCGCCGTCGGGCTCCGCCGCGCTCCCCTCCTCGGATCGTAGCGCGAGCGCGATCTGCGCGGCCAACGCGGGCCCGATCCCGTCGACCTCGACCAGCTCCTCCTCGCTCGCCGCCCGGATCGCGGAGACGGTCACGAAGCGGTCCAGCAGGGCGCGCCGTCGGGACGGGCCGAGCCCCGGGATGCCGTCCAGGGCGCTGGCCTGCATGGCGCGGCCCCGCTTGGAGCGGTGGTAGGTGATCGCGAAGCGGTGGGCCTCGTCCCGCAGCCGCTGCACCAGGAACAGCGCCTCGCTGGTGCGCGGGAGGATCACCGGGTAGTCGTCGCCGGGCAGCCAGATCTCCTCGAGCCGCTTGGCGATCCCGGCCAGCGCGATATCGGTGATGCCGAGGTCGTCCATCGCCCGCTGGGCCGCGGCCACCTGGGGCGGGCCGCCGTCGACGAGGATCAGCGACGGCGGGTACGCGAAGCGCCGCTTGTCCTCGTCGCTCTGCTCCGGCGGGTCGAGGTGGTGCTTCAGGCGGCGGCTGATCACGTCGTACATCGAGGCGGTGTCGTCGCGCGCCGCCTCGCCGCTGACGGAGTAGCGGCGGTACTCGCTCTTCTTCGGCAGGCCGTCCTCGAACACCACCTGGGAGCCGACGACGTTTGTGCCGTGGGAGTGGGAGATGTCGAAGCACTCGATGCGCAGCGGCGGCTCGGTCAGCTCGAGCGCCTCACCCAGGTCCTCGAGCGCCCTGGTGCGGGCGGTGAGGTCGCCGGTGCGCTTCAGGCGATGCAGGCGCAGCGCCTCGGCGGCGTTCTCGCCGACGGTGCGCAGCAGGTCTTTCTTCTCGCCGCGCTGGGGCACGCGCAGGTCGACCCGCGCGCCCATCAGCTCCTGGATCTGCGCCCGGTTCGTGGGCAGCACCGGGACCAGCACCTCCCTGGGTGCCGTGCCCTCGGAGTACAGCGTGGTCAGTGCGCGCTCGATGAGGTCCGGGGCGGCCGAGTCGTCGAGGATCTCGGCGGTCCATCCGCGCTGGCCGCGGATCCGGCCGCCGCGCACGTGGAAGACCTGGACGGAGGCCTCGAGCTCGTCCTGGGCGAAGCCGATGAGGTCGGCGTCGGTCGCGTCGGAGAGTACGACGGAGTTCTTCTCCATCACCTTCTCGAGCGCCTTGAGGTCATCGCGCAGGCTCGCCGCGGTCTCGTAGTCCATCGCCGCGGCCGCGGCCTTCATCTGCCGCTCGATGCGGCGCACGTACTTGCTGGTGTTGCCGGCCATGAAGTCCGCGAACTGTTCGGCCAGCCTCCGGTGCTCGTCCTCACCGATGTCGCCCACGCAGGGGGCGGCGCACTTGCCGATGAAGCCCAGCAGGCAGGGCCGGCCGGAGCGCTCGGCGCGGCGGTACACCCCCGCGGTGCAGGAGCGGATCGGGAAGACCCGCAGCATCAGGTCGAGGGTCTCGCGGATCGCGCCCACCTGGGGGTAGGGACCGAAGATCCGGTCGCCCTTGGCGCGGGGCCGCCGCGTGATGTGCACCCGCGGCACCTTCTCCCCCATCGTGATCACCAGGTAGGGGTAGGACTTGTCGTCGCGGAACTTGACGTTGAACCGCGGATCGAACTCCTTGATCCAGGTGTACTCCAGGGTGAGCGCCTCGACCTCGGTGCCCACCACCGTCCACTCCACGCTCGCGGCGGTGGTGACCATGCGCCGGGTGCGCTCGTGGAGCACCGAGAGGTCCTGGAAGTAGTTCACCAGGCGCTGGCGGAGGTTCTTCGCCTTGCCCACGTAGATGACGCGGCCGTGCTCGTCCCGGAACCGGTACACCCCGGGGCGCGTGGGGATGGTGCCGGTGGCGGGACGGTAGGTCGCGGGATCGGCCATCAGCAGCTCACCGCTTCCCGGCGAGGCAAGCTCGTCCGCTCGCGATCATCGGGGCGAGGAACTGACCGGTGTAGGAGCCCGGGGTCTCGGCGACCTGCTCCGGCGTGCCGGTCGCGACGATCCGCCCACCGCCGGAGCCCCCGTCGGGACCGAGGTCGATGACGTGGTCGGCGGTCTTGATGACGTCGAGGTTGTGCTCGATGATGATGACCGAGTTCCCCTTGTCCACCAGCCCGTTCAGCACCTCGAGCAGCTTTCGGACGTCCTCGAAGTGCAGCCCGGTGGTCGGCTCGTCCAGCACGTAGATCGTGCGTCCGTTGGAGCGCTTGTGCAGCTCGGAGGAGAGCTTCACGCGCTGCGCCTCGCCGCCGGAGAGGGTGGTCGCGGACTGGCCGAGCTTGACGTAGCCCAGGCCCACGTCCACCAGGGTCTGCATCTGGCGGCGGATCGCGGGCACGGCGTCGAAGAACTCGAGGGCCTCCGCGATGGACATCCCCAGCACCTCGGCGACGTTCTTGTCCTTGAACTTCACCTCGAGGGTCTCGCGGTTGTAGCGCTGGCCCTTGCACACCTCGCACTGGACGTAGACGTCCGGCAGGAAGTTCATCTCGATCTTCAGTGTGCCGTCGCCGGAGCAGGCCTCGCAGCGGCCGCCCTTGACGTTGAAGGAGAAGCGCCCGGCGGTGTAGCCGCGGATCTTCGCCTCGTTGGTCTGGGCGAACAGGGTGCGCACCCGATCCCACACGCCGGTGTAGGTGGCGGGGTTCGAGCGCGGGGTGCGGCCGATGGGCGACTGGTCCACGTGCACCACCTTGTCGAGGTGCTCGAGGCCGGTGACCCGCTTGTGGCGGCCGGGCACGACGCGGGCACGGTTGAGCTCCTTGGCGAGCACCGCGTACAGGATGTCGTTGACCAGCGAGGACTTCCCGGAGCCGGAGACACCGGTGACGGCCGTGAGCACACCGAGCGGGAAGGCGACGTCCTGCCCGGTGAGGTTGTTCGCGCGGGGGGCGACGACCCTCAGCATCCGGTCCCGGTCGATCGGCCGACGCTCGGCGGGCAGCGGGATCTCCAGCTCGCCGGAGAGGTAGCGGCCGGTGAGGCTGTCCGGATTGCGCCGCAGCTCCTCGACGGGGCCCGAGTGGACCACCTTCCCGCCGTGCTCGCCGGCGAGCGGGCCGATGTCGACCACCCAGTCGGCGGCGTTCAGGGTGTCCTCGTCGTGCTCGACGACGATCAGGGTGTTCCCGAGATCGCGCAGCCGCTCGAGGGTGCCGATGAGGCGGGCGTTGTCCCGCTGGTGCAGACCGATCGAGGGCTCGTCGAGCACGTACAGCACGCCCACCAGGCCGGAGCCGATCTGGGTGGCGAGCCGGATGCGCTGGGCCTCACCGCCGGAGAGCGTGCCGGCGGAGCGGGCGAGGGTGAGGTAGTCCAGACCGACGTCGAGCAGGAACCCGAGGCGCGAGCGGATCTCGCGCAGCACCTCGTCGGCGATCGCGGCCTCCCGCGCCCCCAGCTCGAGGCTGTCGTGGAAGGCGTGCGCCTCACGGATCGACATCTCGGTGACCTCGGCGATGGAGCGGCCGCCGACGGTCACGGCGAGCACCTCGGGGCGCAGGCGCGCGCCGCGGCAGGCGGGGCAGGGCACCTCGCGCATGAACTGCTCGTAGCGCTCCTTGGCCCAGTCCGACTCGGTGTCGCTGTGGCGGCGCTCGAGGAAGTGCATGACGCCCTCGAAGCCGGTGGAGTAGGTGCGCTCGCGGCCGAAGCGGTTGCGGTACTTCACATGGACCTTGAAGTCCTTGCCGTGCAGCAGCGCCTCAGTGGCCCGCTGCGGCAGGGCCCGCCACGGCGTGTCCATGGAGAAGCTCAGCTCCTCGGCCAGGCCGGCCATCACCTCGAGGTGGCGGTCGGAGTGCCCCATCGCCCAGGGGGCGATCGCTCCCTCGGCGAGCGAGAGGTCCTCGTCGGGGACCACGAGCTCGGGATCGACCTCGAGGCGCTGGCCGAGCCCAGTGCACTCCGGGCACGCGCCGTAGGGGGCGTTGAAGGAGAAGGTGCGCGGCTCGATGTCGTCGATCGCCAGGGGGTGGTCGTTGGGGCAGGCGCGCTTCTCGGAGAAGCGGCGGGTGCGGTCCGGGGCGTCCTGCGGCAGATCCACGAAGTCGACCACGAGGATGCCCTCGGCGAGCCGCAGCGCGGTCTCGACGGAGTCGGTGAGGCGGCGGCGGGAGTCCGGCTTCGCCGCGAGGCGGTCCACGACCACCTCGATGGTGTGCTTGAACTTCTTGTCGAGGGTGATCTCCTCGTCCAACCGCCGGTTCTCGCCGTCGACGCGGGCGCGCGCGTAGCCCTGGGAGCGCAGGGCGCTGAGCAGATCGGCGTGCTCGCCCTTGCGGCCCTGGACCACGGGGGCGAGCAGCTGGAAGCGCGTGCCGGGCTCCTGGCCCAGCAGGGTGTCGACGATCTGCTCCGCCGACGAGGAGCTGACCTTCTCGCCGCAGACGGGGCAGTGCTGCTCCCCCGTGCGCGAGAACAGCAGGCGGAGGTAGTCGTAGATCTCCGTGATGGTGCCGACGGTCGAGCGCGGGTTGCGGTTGGTCGACTTCTGGTCGATCGACACCGCCGGGGAGAGCCCCTCGATGAGGTCCACGGAGGGCTTGTCCATCTGGCCCAGGAACTGCCGGGCATAGGCGGACAGCGACTCGACGTAGCGCCGCTGCCCCTCGGCGAAGATGGTGTCGAACGCCAGGGAGCTCTTGCCGGAGCCGGA
>DATGUQ010000197.1:0-7094 GCA_035301145.1 Brachybacterium sp.
GTCGCCCTGCTGTTCGTCGCGATCGGGCTGGTGCAGCACGGCACGCCGCTGACCACGCAGAACATCGTCCTGGTGGGCTGGCACTTCGCCGTCGGCGTGCTGCTGGGCCATCTCGCGATCCGCGCCTGGCGCGCCCCGTTCAGGATCTGGCCACACGGGGTGTTCGTGTGGGCGATCACGCTCGCCACGGCGATGGCGCTGCGCACCCTGTTCTCCGCAGGCACCGAGGTCTCCTTCGTGATCGTCACCGCGGTGGTGACGGCGGTGGGGATGCTGGGCTGGCGGGCGGTCGCCCTGTTCCTCACCCGCTCCGAGCGCACCGCGCCTGCCGAGGCGGGCCCCGCTGCCCGTCGGTAGCCGGCGCTCCGGGGCTCGTTGCCGCTCGGGCCGTTCTCCGGTCAGCGCTCGAAGCGGAGGTCGATCGCGGTGCCGTGGGCCGGCAGACCCTCTGCGGCGGCGAGCGTGGTGGCGGCCGGGCGGGCGCCGGCGAGGGCGTCGCGGTCGTAGTGGACGACGTGGATCCCGCGCAGGAAGGTCTGCACTCCCAGCCCGCCGTTGAACCGGGAGCTGCCGCCGGTGGGCAGCACGTGGTTGGACCCGGCGGCGTAGTCGCCGAGGCTCACGGGGCTGTGCGCGCCGACGAAGACCGCCCCGGCGTTGGTCACGCGCGCGGCGACCTCCGCGGCGTCGGCGGTCTGGATCTCGAGGTGCTCGGCACCGTAGGCGTCGACCACGGCGAGGCCCTGATCGAGGTCGGAGACCAGCACCACCCCGCTCTGCCGTCCGCGCAGCGCCGTGGCGATCCGCTCGTGGTGGAGCGCGGCCGGCACCTGCTCGGCCAGCTCCGCCTCGACCGCCGCGGCGAGCTCCGGGGAATCGGTGACCAGCACGCTCGCGGCGAGGGGGTCGTGCTCGGCCTGGGAGATGAGGTCGGCGGCGACATAGCCGGGGTGGGCGTTGCCGTCGGCGAGGATCGCGATCTCGGTGGGGCCGGCCTCGGCGTCGATGCCCACAGTGCCGCGCACCAGGCGCTTGGCGGCGGCCACGTAGACGTTGCCGGGACCGGTGACCAGGTCCACGCCCTCGAGCGCCGTGCCGTCGCCGAGGTCGTCGGCGCCGTGGGCCAGCAGCGCGATCGCCTGGGCGCCGCCGGCGGCGAGCACCTCGGTGACGCCCAGCAGTGCGCAGGCGGCGAGGATCGTGGGGTGGGGCAGGCCGCCGAACTCCTTCTGCGGAGGGGAGGCGAGCACGATCTGCTCGACGCCCGCGACCTGGGCCGGGACCACGTTCATCACCACCGAGCTGGGCAGCACGGCACGCCCGCCGGGGACGTACAGCCCCACCCGCCGCACCGGCACCCAGCGCTGGGTGACCGTGCCGCCGGGCACCACTTCGACGCTCTCCGCGGGACGCTTCTGGGCCGCATCGACCCGCCGCACGCGCACGGCCGACTCCTCGAGCGCGGCGCGGATCGCGGGGTCGAGCTCCTCGAGCGCGCGCTGCATCGCGCCCTGCGGCACCCGCAGGTGCTCGGGCCGGATCCCGTCGAAGCGCTCGGACGCCTCGAGCACGGCCTCCGCGCCGCGGGCGGCGACGTCCTCGACCACGGGCCGCACGGCGGCCGCTGCGGCCTCGACGTCCAGTTCGGGGCGCGGCAGCGCGGCCGTGAGCTCGGCCGGGGTCAGGGAGCCGGAGCGCAGGTCGGTGACGGCGAGGAACGGGGCGGGTGCAGGCATGGCCGCAGTCTATGAGCGGCCCGGGCGCTCGGCACGCCGCGCCCACGTCCCGGAAGGACCTCCGGGTGCGATCGCCGCGACGGCAGCGACTAGGGTCATCCCGTGCTCGTCGCCTTCCTCCTCACCCTCCTCGCCGGAGGGGCCACGTCCATCGGTGCCGCCCTCGGTGTGCTGGGAAGGGGCACCAGCCCGAGGATGCTGGCCGGAGGCCTCGGCCTGTCGGCGGGGGTGATGCTGTACGTCTCCTTCATGGAGCTGATGCCCCAGGGGGCGAAGGTGCTCTCCGGCGGCGGTGACGTCACCTCGAGCGGCGGGGCGTACGCGGCGCTCGCCTTCTTCGTGGGCATCGCCCTGATCGCGGTGCTGGACCGCCTGGTGCCGGAGGCGGTCAGCCCGCACGAGTTCTCGGGCCGGATGCCCGGCGGCCACGGGCACGACGAGCTGCGCGACCCCGACGAGCTGGCCGCGGACCGGGCGCTGCGGGCCCGGCTGCTGCGCACCGGCACGGTGACCGCCATCGCCCTGGCGCTGCACAACGTCCCCGAGGGGTTCGCGACCTTCGTGGCGGCGCTGCAGGAGCCGGAGGTCGCCATCCCCGTGGTGGCCGCGATCGCGCTGCACAACATCCCCGAGGGCCTCGCGGTCGCGGTCCCGGTGCGGCGGGCGACGGGGTCGCGGGCGAAGGCCTTCTGGCTCGCCTCGATGACGGGCATGGCAGAGCCCGCCGGTGCGGTGATCGGCTACCTGCTGCTCGCGCCGCTGCTGACCGGCGGGGCGATGGGCGCGATCCTCGCCGGCGTCGCCGGGGTGATGGTGTTCGTCTCGCTCGACGAACTGCTGCCGGCCGCGGAGGAGACGGGTGAGCACCACACGGTGATCTACTCGCTGATCGCCGGGATGGCGGTGATGGCCCTGACCCTGATCGTGCTGTGACCTCGAAGGGGCCGTGACCGGGCGGCGACGTCGGCCCGGCCGCTCCGGTACGTTCGTGCCGACGGCCACCGACGGGCGGGACCGCCCGGGCCGTGGGGAGAGGGATCACGAACGGGCGGAGGGGCCGGGATGAGCGACATCGGGGATGGGGACCGCGCGGAGCATCGCCCGCGCCGGCCCCGGGGACGCCGGGCCGGCGCTGTGCTGGCCTCGATGGTGCTGGCCCTCTCCCTCGGCGCCTGCGACGCGCTCCCGGGGCTGCCCGGCAGAGGCGCGGACGAGGGCTCCTCCCCCGCCGCCGGCGAGCCGATGGACCCTTCCGAGGTGGCCGCCGCCGAGAGCACGCCGGTGGATCCGTCCTGGCTGTGCCGACCCGGCCAGGTCGATCCCCCGGTGGATTCCGCCGAGGGCGGCACGATGACGCCGCGATCGGTCCGGGCCGACGGCAGCGTCCTGGAGGTCTCCGGGCCCTTCCATCTCGCCGAGGGCCACCGCTACCGCGGCTTCGCCCCGGTGGGAGTGCTCGTACCCGCCCACCCGGAGAACCGGGGCGCCCCGGCTCCCGGGTTCGAGGGCGAGCTCGGCGTGGACGGCGCCCCAGTCCCGCCGATCGTGGTGCGCGAACGGGTCGAGCTGCCCGGTGACGGGCCGGCGCCCTCGGCCGTCACCGCCCGACTGACGCTGGGGACCTGCGACGACGCCCCGCTGCCGGACGGACAGTTCCTGCTGCGGCTCAGCGGCGGCGGGATCGACGGCCCCGGGCGCGGCGGGGACGACGCCGGCTGGGCCGCGAGCGAGGACGTGATGGTGGACGTCGTCGACGGCGCCCTCGAGGTGGTGCCCGGCGCGGTCAGCGCCCCCTCGGGCGAGGTGCCCGTGGACCTCTCCCCGCTGCACTGCGGGGCGGCGCTCCGGCCGCTGGGAGAGGGGGACGACCTGACCGTCCGGGTCGCCGATCCGACCACGCGCGTCTCCGCACACGTGCCCGAGGACGAGCTCGGCGTCTCGGTGACCGCGGAGGTGACGGTCACCTCGCCCGATCTCGGCACGCGGGCGCTGTTCCAGGGCGTCGTGCTGAGCGATCCCCGCACCGGCGCCGTCGTGGCCGGAGCACGCAACGCCCCCACCAGCGCCCTGCAGTGGATCGGCGAGGAGGGCGTGACCCGCACCGGCCGGGCGTGGACCAGCCGCGGCGCCTGCGGGCCCGACGCCCTGCGACCCGGTGAGTACCGCGCTCACGCGGTCGCCGCGACGCTCGACGAGGACGGCGCCACCCGGCTGGTCCTGTCCGACCCCTGGACGGTCGAGGTGGTCGAGGAGGAACCCGCCGGGTGAGGGCGGCCTGCGACGCTGCCACGCGGGAGGGGCTTCTCACGTACCGTGGTGCCGTTCGGATCGACGGACGGGACAGCGCCCGGACGTCGATTAGTCTTGACGTCAAGACAAATTCCGCATCGACCTGAGGGAGCACGCGACACATGGCGCGCATCATCTACACCCACACCGACGAGGCGCCGATGCTGGCGACCGCATCGTTCCTGCCGATCCTCGATGCCTTCTCGGACACCGCCGGGATCGAGGTCACCACCCGTGACATCTCCCTGGCCGGCCGCATCGTGGCGGCGTTCTCCGATCTGCTGCCCGAGGACCAGCGCGAGGCCGACGCCCTGGCCGAGCTGGGCGAGCTGGCGAAGACCCCCGAGGCCAACATCATCAAGCTGCCCAACATCTCCGCCTCGGTGCCGCAGCTCAAGGCCGCCGTCGCCGAGCTGCAGGCGCAGGGCATCGACCTGCCGGACTACCCCGAGTCCCCCTCCACCGAGGAGGAGAAGGATATCCGCGCCCGCTACGACTCGGTCAAGGGCTCCGCCGTGAACCCGGTGCTGCGCGAGGGCAACTCCGATCGCCGCGCCCCCGCCGCCGTGAAGAACTTCGCCAAGGCCCACCCGCACCGCATGGGCGAGTGGAGCAGCGATTCGAAGACCTCCGTCGCCACGATGGGTCAGGACGACTTCGCCTCCAACGAGCAGTCCGTGGTGCTCGAGTCGGAGGACACCCTGTCGATCGTGCACGTCGCCGCCGACGGCACCGAGACCGTGCTCAAGCCGTCCGTGCCCGTGCTCGCCGGGGAGGTCGTCGACTCCACCGTGATGCGTGCCGCGGCGCTCGACGCCTTCCTGCGCGAGCAGATCGCCGCCGCGAAGGAGCAGGGCGTGCTGTTCTCCCTGCACCTGAAGGCCACGATGATGAAGGTCTCCGACCCGATCCTGTTCGGGCACGCGGTGCGCGCCTTCTTCCCCACCCTGTTCTCCGAGTTCGGTGAGCAGCTCGCCACGGCGGGCCTGTCCCCGGACCACGGGCTCGGCGGGATCCTGGCCGGCGTCGAGGACCTCGACGCAACCGTGCGCGACGGGGTGAAGGCCGCGATCGAGAAGGACCTGGCCGCCGGCCCGGACCTGGCGATGGTCAACTCCCACAAGGGCATCACCAATCTCCACGTCCCCTCCGACGTCATCATCGACGCCTCGATGCCGGCGATGATCCGCGGCGGCGGCAAGATGTGGAACGAGGACGACGCCGAGCAGGACACCCTGGCGGTCATCCCCGACTCCTCCTACGCCGGCGTCTACGCCGCGACCGTCGAGGACTGCCAGGCCCACGGCGCCTTCGACCCCACCACCATGGGCACCGTCCCCAACGTGGGCCTGATGGCGCAGAAGGCCGAGGAGTACGGCTCCCACGACAAGACCTTCGAGATCGCGGCCGACGGGAAGGTCGAGGTGCGCGACGCCTCCGGCACGGCCCTGATGAGCCACGAGGTCTCCGCGGGGGACATCTTCCGCGCCTGCCAGGCCAAGGACGCCCCGATCCGCGACTGGGTGCAGCTCGCGGTGCGCCGCTCGCGCGAGTCCGGGATGCCTGCGGTGTTCTGGCTCGACGAGGCCCGCGCCCACGACCGCAACCTCATCGCGAAGGTGAACGCCTACCTGGCCGACGAGGACACCGAGGGGCTCGACCTCCGCATCCTCTCCCCGATCGAGGCGACGAAGCACACCCTGGCGCGGGTGCGCCGCGGCGAGGACACCATCTCGGTGACGGGGAATGTGCTCCGAGATTATCTGACCGACCTGTTCCCGATCCTGGAGCTGGGCACCAGCGCGAAGATGCTCTCGGTGGTGCCGCTGATGAACGGCGGCGGGCTGTTCGAGACCGGCGCCGGCGGCTCCGCCCCGAAGCACGTCCAGCAGCTCATCGAGGAGGACTACCTGCGCTGGGACTCGCTCGGCGAGTTCCTGGCCCTGGCCGAGTCGCTGCGCCACCTGGCCCGCACCGCGGACAACCCGCGAGCCCGCGTGCTCGCCGACGCCCTGGACCGGGCCACCGAGACGCTGCTGAACGAAGGGAAGTCCCCGCAGCGCAAGCTCGGCAGCATCGACAACCGCGGCAGCCATTTCTACCTCGCCCTGTACTGGGCGCAGGAGCTGGCCGCCCAGAGCGAGGACGCCGAGCTCGCCACCGCCTTCGGCCCGATCGCGAAGGAGCTCACCGAGGGTGAGGAGACCATCGCCCAGGAGCTCCTCGCGGTGCAGGGCGAGCCGGCCGACATCGGCGGCTACTACCGCCCGGACCCGGAGAAGGCCTCTTCGGTGATGCGCCCGTCGGCGACCTTCAACCGGATCCTCGAGGAGATCTCCGCCGCGCTGTGAGCATCACCCCGGCATGATCGGACGCGAGGCAGGCCAGCTCACGGTTGGCCTGCCTCGCGTCCTTCGTCCTACCAGCACCGATGACCGGGCGCGGCTCGATGGTCAGCACTCCGGACACGGAGCCGATCGCTCAGCGGATGATCACGAAGGTCACGCCGAAGGCCACCATCCCGGCGGCGAGCAGGACGAGCGCAGCCATCCTCGTGCGGACGGTCACCGCACCGCGGTCGTCGAGGACCGGCGTCAGGGTCGTCGCGAAGAGGAGGACACCTATCGTCCCGATCACCAGGAAAACTATCGGCCACATCTACGGATCTCCCGATATCAACAGAGGACAGCACCGAGCCAGCCTACGGTCGCGGAGCAGGATGGCGGACAGACTCGCCAAACAGCAGCAGCTCCGCATCGAGCATTCCGGAGCACGCTCCCGCGGCATCTCGCGCGCGGTTCGTCCTCCCTCAGGCAGAATCGTGGTGGAATCAGCCCGGCCGTCCGCACCCGCCGAAGGACGCTCATGCCCGTCATCCCCTCCCCTGTCGACCGGATCGACCTGCGCTACGACGTGACCGGTTCCGGCCCCGCGCTCGTGCTGCTGCACGGCTCCGTGCTCTCCCGGGCGATCTGGCGGGGCCTGGGCTATCTCGCGCCGCTCGCCGCCGAGCACACCGTGATCCGCATCGACCTGCGCGGGCACGGCCGCTCCGGCGCGCCGCACGAT
>DATGUQ010000198.1:0-8771 GCA_035301145.1 Brachybacterium sp.
TCAGCCGACGGCGGCGATCGGGACGGCGACCGGCGTGCCCGAGCCGTCGCGGCGGCCCGTCGGCTCCGGCAGGTCGATCGGCTGGCCCGCCTCGGAGGAGGCCCGTGCCGGGTGCGGCACCACCCAGGCGCCGATCAGCGCGTCCTCCCCGCGCAGGAAGCGGTGGCAGCGCATCCCTGCGGTCGCACGGCCCTTCGCCGGGAACTCGGTCAGAGCCGTGACCTTGAGGGATCCCGTCTGCAGCAGCGGCAGGGTGTCGGAGCTGCCGGCGACGGTGACCACGTCGGCCGGGGCGGTCACGTCGATCGCCCCGAAGGACACCACCCGGTCGCCGCCGGTGAGCTTGATCCCGGCCACGCCGCCGGCGGTGCGGCCCTGGGGGCGGATCCCGGAGGCCGGGAAGTGCAGCAGCTGCGCCTCGGCGGTGAGGAACACCAGATCGAGGTCCTCGTCCTGCTCGAGGTCCACCACGCCGACCACGGCGTCGCCGTCCTTCAGAGAGATGATCTCGAAGCCGTCGGACCGCGGGAAGTCGAGCTGGACCCGCTTCACCACGCCCTGGCGGGTGCCCAGGGCGATCGCCCCGCCGCGGGCGATGTCCGCCTCGTCCAGGCGGATCAGGCCCAGCGCGTGCTCCTCGCGGTCGAGATCGATGAGGTCGGCGATGCGGGTGCCCCCGGCCAGCGACGGCGCCCCGGCCGTCGGCGCGAGCGAGGGCAGGTCCACGACGGACAGGCGCAGCACGCGTCCCCGATCGGTGACCACGCCGACGGTCGAGCGGGTGCTGGTCAGGGCATCGGAGACGATCACGTCGTGCGCGCCGCGCGGGCCCTCGCGCAGCAGCGGCTCCTGCCCGGTGAGGCGCGCGACCAGGCCGGTCCCGGTCAGCAGCACCCGACACGGCTCATCGGCCACCTCGAGGGAGGCACCGGCTGCGACGGCGAGCTTCTCCGCCGCCTCCAGCAGCACGGTGCGGCGGGAGTCGCCGTGCTCGGCGGCCACGGCGGCCAGCTCCTCGGACACCAGGGCGCGCAGCACGGTCTCCGAGCCCAGAATCTCTTCAAGTCGCTCGATCTCGCGGCGCAGGTCGTCCCGTTCGGCCTCGAGGTCGATCTGCGAGAACTTCGTCAGACGGCGCAGCCGCAGCTCGAGGATGTACTCCGCCTGCACCTCCGTGAGGTCGAAGACCTGCATCAGCCGGGTCCGTGCCGTCTCGGCGTCGTCGCTGCTGCGCACGATCTGGATGACCTCGTCGATGTCGACGATCGCCAGCAGCAGCCCCTCCACCAGGTGCAGGCGTGCCCGACGCCTGCCCAGCCGGTGCTCGGTGCGGCGACGCACCACCTGCAGTCGGTGGTCGACGAACACCTCCAGCATCTGCTTGAGCCCCAGGGTGCGCGGCTGCCCGTCGACCAGGGCCACGTTGTTGATCCCGAAGTTCTCCTCCAGCGGGGTGTACCTGTACAGCTGCTGGAGCACGGCCTCGGGGTCGTAGCCCGACTTCACGGTCATCACCAGGCGCAGGCCGTGGTGGCGATCGGTGAGGTCCTGGTAGTCGGTGATGCCCTGGACCCGCTTGGCCTGGACCGCATCGCGCAGCTTCTCCGCGAGCCGTTCGGGACCCACCTGGTACGGCAGCTCGGTGACCACGATGCCCTTGCGGCGCGAGGTGACGTTCTCGATCCGCGTGGTGGCGCGCATCTTGAACGAGCCGCGACCGGTGCGGTACGCGTCGCGCACGCCGTCCAGACCCACGATCCGCCCACCGGTGGGCAGGTCCGGTCCCGGCACGAAGCGCATCAGCTCCTCGAGCTCCGCCTCCGGGTGGTCGATCAGGTGCCGCGCCGCGGCGATGGTCTCGACCAGGTTGTGGGGCGCCATGTTCGTGGCCATGCCGACCGCGATCCCGGAGGCTCCGTTGACCAGCAGGTTCGGATACTGCGCCGGCAGCACCTCGGGCTGCATCTGCTGGTTGTCGTAGTTGGGGACCATGTCCACGACGTCCTCGTCCAGCGAGTCCGTCATCAGCAGCGCGGCCTTCGCCGGGCGGGCCTCGGTGTAGCGCGGCGCCGCCGGTCCGTTGTCCAGCGAACCGAAGTTCCCGTGCCCGTCCACCAGCGGCATGCGCATGTTGAAGCTCTGCGCCATGCGCACCAGGGCGTCGTAGATCGCCGTGTCGCCGTGAGGGTGGAGCTTGCCCATCACCTCGCCGACCACGCGCTGGCTCTTGACATGGCCCTTCTCGGGCCGCAGCCCCATCTCGGCCATCATGTAGAGGATGCGCCGCTGGACGGGCTTGAGACCGTCGCGGGCGTCCGGGAGCGCCCGCGAGTAGATCACCGAATAGGCGTACTCCAGGAACGACGACTCCATCTCACTGGTGACGTCGATGTCGACGATCGTCTCCTCGACGGCCTCGTCGGAGGAGGGCGGGACGGTGCTGCGTGATCGGGCCATGAACGACATCATGGCGCATGACCGGCCACGATCCCGGTAACCCCGGGCCCGTGAGGGACGTGAATCCCGTCAACCCCGCCCTCTTCGCGGTTAGGATCGGCCCATGGCGGACAGACGGGACGGACTGCGCTCGCGGCGCCGGCGCCCCCGCGGCGAGGAACGCGGCGAACCTGCCTATCCGGCGCACTGGGAGGCGGACATCGCCCTGCGCGACGGCTCCGCCGCCCATCTGCGCCCGATCCGCCCCACGGACGCCGACGCCCTCCAGGAGTTCCACCAGCGGCAGTCGGAGCACTCGCGGTACCTGCGGTTCTTCGCCCCGATGCCGCGGCTCTCGTCCCGAGACCTGGACCGCTTCACCCATGTCGACCACGTGGACCGGGTCGCCTTCGTCGTGCTGGTGGGGCAGGACATCATCGCCGTCGGCCGCTACGACCGGGTCAGCCCGACCTCCGCCGAGGTCGCCTTCAACGTGTCCGACTCGCGCCAGGGCACGGGACTGGCCTCGGTGCTGCTGGAGCATCTCGCGGCCGCCGCCCGCGAACGGGGCATCAACGAGTTCACCGCGGAGGTGCTCCCGCAGAACGCGAAGATGCTCAAGGTCTTCACCGAGACGGGCTTCGACGTGGACCGCGCTCTGGACGACGGCGTCGTGATGGTCTCCTTCCGCATCGATCCCACGTCCCGCTCGCTCGCCGTGATGGCCGAGCGCGAGCACCGGGCGGAGTCCCGTGCGATGGAGCGGCTGCTGGATCCGCGCTCCGTGCTGCTGATCGGGGTCTCCTCACGCACGGACTCCACCGGCGGTCGCTTCCTCACCGCGCTCGAGGACTCCGGATACGACGGCACCGTGCACCTGGTGGCCCGCGACGCGCTCGAGCTGCGCGGACACCGCACCTGGTCCCGGGTGGCGGACGTCCCCGGCAGCGTCGACCTCGCCGTCATCGCGCTGCGTCCCGAGGCCTGCCTGGAGGCGATCGAGGAGTGCGCGGCGATCGGCGTGCGCGGCGTGGTGATCCCCACCGAGGGCTTCTCGGACAGCGACGAGGGCCGGCGGCTGCAGCGGGACCTGGTCGCCAGGGTCCGTCGGCACGGGATGCGCCTGCTGGGGCCCGGCTCCCTGGGCTTCCTGCGCACCGGTGAGGACCCGATCAGCCTCTCCCTCGCGCCGCGGATGCCGCGCCCCGGCACGGCCGTGCTCGCCGGGCAGTCCAGCGCCCTCTCGGCCATGCTCCTGGCGGGCACCGACGCCCGCGGCATCGGCCTGCACGAGTTCGTGGGTGTCGGGAACCGGGCCGACGTCTCCCTCAACGACACGCTCCAGCACTGGGAGGACGACGAGCAGGTGGGCGTGATCGGCCTCGCCCTCGAGTCGATGGGCAACCCCCGGAAGTTCACCCGCATCGCACGTCGTCTCACCCGCTCCACGCCCCTGATCGTGCTGCGCCCGCCGGGCAGCGAGTCGCACCGGCCTCCCGGCCACGACGTGCGCGCCTCGAGCCTGCCGCGCCGCGCCCTGGACCAGGTGCTCGACTCCGCCGGCGTGGTGCAGGCCAGGGGAGTGGACCATCTCCTGGACATCGTCGACGCGCTCGAGCGGCAGGGCGTGCCGTTCGGACGCCGCGTGGGCCTGCTCTCGAACACCGCCGCGCTCGGCGCCTCCCTGCGCGGCGCCGCCGACCAGGCCGGCCTCGAGGTGGTCGCGGACAACCACAGCGTCCCGCTGTCACCGGACGTGCGCCTGATCCAGCGCGCCTTCACCTCGATGGCCGCGCCCGGCCACGTCGATCTGGTGATCGCCGGGATCCTGGACCCGCTGACGGGCGATGCGGCCGAGGTGCTGCGGCAGATGGCGATCGTGGCCCGGCACTCCGAGGTGGTGCTGCTGGTGTGCCTGGTCTCCTCGACGGAGCGCTTCGCGGCCGTGCAGGAGGCCGTGCGCGCGGACGGGTCGCTGCCGCCGGTGCATGCGACCCCGTACGCGGTCTCCCGCGCGGCGGCCGGTATGCTCGCCGCCGCCCTGCGCCCGGAGGTCGACGACGAGGAACCGGCGCAGCGCGAGGACGTGGACCCCGCCGCCGCGCGGAGCGTGGTCCAGCGCTGGCGCTCCGGCGTGGGCACTGCGGGCGGGGAGCTCGGCGCCGAGGACACCCGGGAGCTGCTCGGCGCCTACGGCATCGGCCTGCTCCCGTCGCACGGGATCGGCGACGTCGACGACGCCCTCGAACAGGCGGCCCGGCTCGGGTACCCGGTGGCGCTCAAGAGCACCGACCCCGTGCTCCGCCACCGCGCGGACCTCGGAGGTGTGCGCCTGGCGATCCCCGACGCGGTCCAGCTGCGCCACGCCGTCGAGGCCATGCGACGGGATCTGTCCTATTCGAGCGCCCCGCTCGAGGTGCAGGCCATGGCACCGGCCGGGGTGCCGATGGTGGTGCGCAGCGTCGAGGACCCCTCGCTGGGCCCGGTGGTCTCCCTGTCGGTCGCCGGCGACGCCACCGACCTGCTCGACGACATCGCCTACGCGATCCCGCCGTTCAGCGAGAGCGGGGCGGTGCGCCTGGTGGACGCACCGGCCTCGGCGATCAAGCTGCGCGGCACCCGCGGGCTGCCGCCCGCGGACCGGGAGGCGCTCGCCGACCTGGTGGTGCGCATCGGCCTGCTCGCAGAGGACCTGCCCGAGCTGGCCTCCCTCGAGCTGTATCCGGTCCTCGTCGCCCAGCACGGGCTGACGGTGGTGGGGGCGCGGGCACGGCTGGCCCCGGCCCCGAACCGCACCGACGGCGCGCGCCGCACCCTGTCCGGCCCGCCCGGTGCCTGAGCACGCCCGCCCGGCCCCGGCCGTCGTGGGACAATATCGGGATGACCACAGCTCTCCCCTCTGATCTCCTCGAGGACCTCGAGACCGCCGGCTACTTCCCGCAGACGGCCGCCCGGAGCCTGGAGCGTCTGCTGCGCACCGCGCGTCCCGTCGCCCACCTGGTCAGGCCCGAGACCACGTTCGACGGCCCCGAGGTGCGCCGTCACCTCACGGTCGTGGTGCTGACGGACACCCACCTGCTGGTCACGCACCTCGACGACGACCCGGCCGATGCGCTCAACCCCAGCCAGGTGGTCTCCACCACCGAGCGGATCCGCCTGCGCAGCATCACCGCCACCGGCCTCTCGCAGGTCTTCGACACCGACGGCAAGGGGAGCCCCGACACGGAAGCCGAGATCACCCTCGGGATCAGTTGGGACGGCAGCCGGCGCGTGGATCTCGAGCGCGCCGTCTGCGAGGACCCCAACTGCCAGATCGACCACGGCTACACCGGCGCCATCGCCCCCTCGGACCTCGCCCTGCGCGTCTCGGCCCTGGCCGACGGCACCGCGGCCGTCGACGCGGCACTGGACTTCCACGACCGCCTGGTCGATGCGATCGACGCGGCAGGCGCCTGAACGGTGAGCCCCCGCCGCCCAGCGCCGGGCCGCCGATGACGCCCGCCCAGAGCTCGGCCGGCTGGCCCGCGGACCTGCTGCCGCCGCCGTTCGCGGGCGGTGCCCGCCCGGCGCTGCTGGACGTGATCCCGCCCCTGCTCGAGCATCCCGAGCCCGGGCGTGACCTGGTGGTGCTGCTGGACGGCGTGGGAGCGGACCTGCTCGCCGAGCACCGGGCGCTGACCCCCACGCTGCGGCGCGAGGAATCGCGGACCCAGCGGGTGCGCACGGTCACCCCGGCGACGACGTCGAGCGCGATGGTGTCCCTGCACACCGGACAGCCTCCGCTCAGCCACGGAGTGCTGGGCTATCTCACCTATGACCCGCGCACCGGCCACAGCCTGAACCAGCTCACCGGCGCACCGGGCGCCGACCCGCGCCGGTGGATGCCGCTGCCCACTCCGGTCGAGCGCGGCGGCCGACGGGCCGTGCAGGTGGCGCCCGCCAAACACGCCGGCTCCCACCTCAGCGGCGTGGCGTTCCGCGGCTGGGAGTTCCTCGGCCACGGTCGCGGGGACCGGGTCGAGGCGGTGCGCACCGCCCTGCACCGGGCAGGGCCGGACGGGCTGGTCCACCTCCACGTCGACGACGTCGACCACGCCGGGCACCGGCACGGGGTCGACTCGGAGCAGTGGCGGACCGCCCTGGCGGAGGTCGACTCGCTGATGGGCACGCTGCTGCGCCGTCTGCCGGCGGGCACTCGGATCCACGTGACGGCCGATCACGGGATGGTCGACACCTCACCGCAGCACACCATCGACCTCGCCGAGCATCCGCGGCTGCTGCGCCTGATCGACCAGGTCGCGGGGGAGGCCCGGGCCCTCGCCCTGCACACGGTGCCGGGGGAGGGGGCCGCCGTGGAGCTCGCGGAGGGCCTGACCAGGCTGCTCGGTGAGCGCGCACTGGTGCTCCGGCGCGCGCAGGTCCTCGCCGAGGGTCTGCTGGGTCCGGTCGGCGCCGCAGTCCCCGCCCGGGTGGCGCCGAGGATCCCTGACGTGCTGGTCCTGGCGCGCGGGCGGTGGACCATCGACGACTTCTCCCGCCGTCCCGACACGGCGCGGCGGATGATCGGCGTCCACGGCTCGCTCACCTCCGCGGAGGCCTGGGTGCCGCTGCTGCGCACCAGGACCTGAGCCGCGCCGCACCGAGCGGCTCGATCGTGCGTCGCGGCGAGCGGCTCAGTCGTGCTTCGAGCCGAAGACGATCTCGTCCCAGCTGGGCATCGAGGCCCGCTTGCTGCGGGGGCGGGACTTCTTCGCCGGCTTCGGCTCCTCGGGCTCGTCGGCCTCCGTCGGCGTCCCCTCGTCGGTCTCGGCGAAGCCGGGCAGCGGAGTGAGGTCGACCGTGTCCTGGTAGCGGTTCGCGACGGCGGGATCGGAGGCGTCCGCGCCGCCGTCGGCCACGGGCTCCTCGGGTGATCCGCTCCCGGAGCCCGGCGTGTCCGGGGCCTCGTCGAGCCCGGCGGGCTCGAGGTCCTCGACGACGTCCCCCGCCTCGTCATCGCTGCCGGCCGAGTGCTCGAGAGCGGCCTCGCGATCCGGGTCGTCGAGCGTCTGCGCGTCCTCGGCGGCATCGGCGCCGGCCGCCTGTCCGTGCGGCGCGATGTCCTCGCCCCCGCGCTCGCCGGGCCCGGACTCCGCGGCGGGCTCGACGTCCTCCAGGCCGGACCACACGGTGGCCGAGTCCTCGGGCCGCGGCACCGAGCGCAGGCCGCGCCGGGCGTTGAGCGCATCGAGGTCCTCGTCGTCGATCACCGAGGGGTGCTGCTGCGGGACGGGCCGCCGCGGCGGCCAGGTGCGGGCGCGGTCGGACGGGACGGGAGACCCTTCCAGGGAGCCGTCGGCCTCCAGGTCGTACACGGAGCTCTTGACCGCCTGGAGCCGTGCCCGCCCGCGTGCGGGCTCCGGCGGGGCGTCCTCATCGCTGATCCACCGCGCCTCGTCGTCCACCGGTGAGACCGAGCGGTTGTCGAGATCGGCGACCCAGTGCGCCTGACGGGTGCGACCGCCGGCGGAGAAGCTGAGCTCGAGGGTCCAGGTGCCGTCCTGCCGGCGCCAGGCGTCCCAGGCGGTGTCGCCGGTGGCCTCCCGCGCGGCGAGGCGCTCGGTGACGACGTCGAGCAGGCTGGGGCCGCCGCGGCCGACGGGGAAGACGCGGGCCCGCTGAGCCGTCCACTCGCGCTCGGCCAGGACCGGACCCTCGTAGCGGCGCACGTGCTCCAGCGGGATCTCCGAGGCCTCCGAGATGTCCTCCGCGCTGCGGCCGGAGCGGAGCATCGCCTGGATCTCGCGGGGGCGCAGGGGAGCGGCGTCGTCCGCCTGGATCATGTTCAGCGCCGGACGGTCCGAGCGCACCGCGGCGCGCAGGGCCCTGTCGATGCGCAGCGTGTACCGCGCGCCGTCGGAGTCGACCAGGAGCACATGTTCCCCGTCGTCATGGATCCCGTCGAGTTCGAGCTCGCGCATCGTCGTCCTCTCCGTCGGAGCCTGGTCGCTGGTGTGCAGACGTGTCGC
Source organism: Brachybacterium sp. (assembly GCA_035301145.1). Lineage (GTDB taxonomy): Bacteria > Actinomycetota > Actinomycetes > Actinomycetales > Dermabacteraceae > Brachybacterium. Next base: position 8,445 of record DATGUQ010000198.1, read on the forward strand.
TTGCGTGCAGAAGTCTAGGCCGCGACCATATCGTGCGGGACGCCCCTGCGTCCGATCCCCGCATTCGGGTCGAGGGTGTGTTGCCATCCCTTGCGGGCACGGTGTTGTAGCTCGCAGTCCGCTCTGCAATAATGCCGCCGCATTCAGCGTTGACAGCGGGGCCGCCGCGATGCGGACCGCGAGGACACCCCGGCGCGGATTTGCCCCCAGGACCCCCGGTCGGATCTTCCGACGACTACCAGGAACGGACCGTTGATGGCCACAGATTACGACGCCCCGCGCAAGAACGACGACGAGTCGAACGACGACTCCATCGAGGAGCTGAAG
>DATGUQ010000199.1:0-4761 GCA_035301145.1 Brachybacterium sp.
CCGCCGGAGATCACGTCCATGGTGAAGGCGTACTTCTCGGACTCGATGAGATCGCTCGCGGCGTCGATCAGCTGGCGCACCGGGGTGATGCCGAGCGTGCCGATGATGCGGCTGGCGGTGATCAGCGCCCCCACCCAGTGGGAGATGTCGATGACGTCGTGCACCGAGCAGCCGGGGAAGAAGTACTTGTTGCCGCCGGAGAAGCCCACCACCTCGTGCGGGAACACGGGGCCGACGATCAGGTTGACGTCGCTGTCGACGACGAGCCGGTTGATCTGCACGCGCATCGGGATGTCGGTGAGCAGGCCGCCGGTGAGCTCGGCGATCCGCTCGGCGGGGATCTCGCCGAGGTCGGCGATCTGCGCCGGATCGTCCCAGGCGTGGTTGAGGACGGTCCACTCGGGGTAGGTCGCCGCAGCACCCTTCTCGCTCGCGCCCAGGAGTCGGTCGATGGCCTGCTCGCTCATCGCCGCATGGGTGCCGAGCGCGATCAGCACGGTGACGGAGGAGGCGCGGCCGGCGAGCGCGTCGTGGATCGCGGGCAGCACCTTGGGCAGCGGGACGGAACGGGTGCCGTCGGGGATGATCAGGCAGACGGACTTGCCGTCGAGATCCTGGCCGGCGAGCTGCTCCGCGACGAAGCCGCGGATCTGCTCATCGCTGAGCACACCCTCGGTCCCTCCGAGCAGGGACGCGCGTTCGGCGAGCCCGTCGGGGATCGGCTGGATCGTGGGCGGCTGCGTCTCCGTCGTCGTCTGGCTCATGGGCCCATGATGCGCCGTTCCGCCTGACCAGGACAAGGATCGCCAGGCTGTTGCCATGGGTGGAGGGCTGTTCGAGGCCGCGTCGGCCGTGCTCATCAGCCGCACCGAGGCACCGGACATCCCCTCCCTCACCCAGCACGAGGCCGTGCGGGACGCCCTCGGCGGCGGGGTCGACGATCCTCCAGCGCCTGGTGTGATCGCCGGCGCGGGCAGAACGCCGCGGACCTCGCGCTCGGGAACCGGGCGGAGGCGCTGTGAGGGCGCGGAACAGCCCCGCCGACCCGTTTTTATCCTTTTGTATTTCGAGGGCCTCCTTTATACTTTTTATATGTCTCCGAATCTGTTCCGCCCGTCCTTCGGCACGTATCCGCATGTCCTCGTGGGGCGCGACGAACTGCTCGACGAGTTCGAGGACACCTTCGAGGGGCTGCTGGACCCGACGGGCCTGACGATCCTCCTCTCCGGGCAGCGAGGGATGGGCAAGACGGTGCTGCTCGATGCCTACGCCCGCGCCGCCGAGGCGGCCGGATGGCTCGTCATCAGCGACGCCTCGAGTGACGGACTGCTGGACCGCCTCACCCGTGACCACCTTCCTCGCCTTCTGCAGACCTATGGAGAGCGCTCCCGTATGAAGCTCACCAGCGGCAACGTGTCCATCGGCCCGATCGGCGCCGGCGGTGGCTGGGACGACCGCCATCCCGCAGAGTCCACGCTGAGGTCGCAGGTCGCCGAGCTCACGGACGCACTGCGCCCCAGCGGTCGCGGCCTCGTCATCACCGTCGACGAGATCCAGTCCGCTGCACTCGACGAGCTGCACAAGCTCGGGGAGGTCCTGCAGTACGCCCGCCGAGAGAACCGAATGCTCGCCTTCGCCGGTGCCGGGCTCTCCACCCCCGTCGAAGAACTGCTCGACCACCCCGGTGCCACCTTCTTGCGTCGCGCCGAGCATCACACCATCGGACCCGTCTCCCGCACCGACGTCCGCTCCGCCCTCGCGCAGACGATCGCTGACGGCGGTCGAGAGATCGATGTCCACGCCCTGGACCGCGCTGCTGATGCTGCCGCCGGATACCCCTTCATGATCCAGCTGGTCGGTTACTACTCGCTGAAGAACGCGGCGTCGGCGGGAATTGTCGACGTGTCGGCCGTCGAGACCGGAATCGCCGCGGCACGTCGCCGGCTCGGTCGCCTCGTGCACGCCGCCGCCCTGCGACCCCTTTCCGACATCGATCGCACGTACCTTCTCGCCATGGCTCAGGATGACGGGCCGTCCCGCACCGGCGCCATCGCCCAGCGCATGGGTGTCAACGCCCAATACGCAGGCCAGTACCGCAGTCGGCTCATCCGCGACGGGATCATCGAACCCGCTGGGCACGGGAAAGTTCGTTTCACCATCCCCTACACCGCAGACCACCTGCGCGAACACGCCGCTCACGACGCTCTGGGAGGACTCGACGACGGGGCCTGAGGAACAATCTCGCGCGGACAGCAGACTGCGAACGAGCTCGCCATCGGCGAGTCCCTTCGTCGCGTGATCGTCGTGCCTCAGCGGTCGATCCCGTGAGCTTCGAGGTGGTGGTGGGGCGGCTGATCGGCCGCTCCTCCGCCCAGGCCGGGTATCTCGCGCTCGCGGCCGTCGGCTGCTTCTCGCTGCTCACGACCATCGCGCTCCTGAGGTCGCTCAGCCCGCAGGTCTCCGCAGCGGGTCCTCGCAGAAGGAGGTCGTCGCGGCGTCACCCACACTCACCCGATGGTTGCACCCGCCTTCACCCTTCGCCCTGCCACCCCGGTCGACGCCGACGGCTGCGCGGTCGTGCACCACACTTCCTGGGTGCAGACCTACTCGGCGCTGCTGCCGGCGGACCACTTCGAGACCGACACCCTCGCAGTGCGCACCGAGCGCTGGCTGGCGAACGGCGCTCCCGTCACCGTCGCCGAGCAGGACGGGCAGGTGATCGGCTTCGCGATCGCGGATCGCAGCCGTCGGGTGGGTGAGCATCCGCCCGTCACCGAGCGGGAGCTGTACTCGCTGTACGTGCTGGGAGCCCACCACGGCGGCGGCGCGGGCCAGGCGCTGCTCGATGCCGCGCTGCCGCCCGGCTCTCCCGCGCAGCTGTGGGTCGCGACGGGGAATCCGCGGGCGCGGCGGTTCTACGAGCGCAATGGTTTCCGGGCCGATGTTGCCTCACATGTCGGCGCGCAGCTCGACCTCGCGGAGGTGCGGATGGTGCGCAGGCCCGGGTCGATCTGAGGGCGTCACTCGCCCCGGTGAGTTCCTCACTGTATGACGTGAGCGCCTCACTGCATACAGTGACGAGCTCTCTTCACACAGTGACGTGCTGACGTCGCACATTGACGAGATCACTCTCCCGTCGAGACCCTCACCCCTGCGTGTCGAACTGCCGCAGCGTGGGGCTCGCAGACCGCAGCGGCGCGCACGTCCTCGCTACGTCCGTCGGCGGTCTGGATCCGGACGAGGAACGGTGTCTCCTCGCGATGTGCGGTGCGGGTCTTGTCGATGCCGGCGCGGGAGACAGCGGTGACACGCGCGTCCCAGCGCATCGACTCGGCGATCTCAGGACGCTGCGCGTGCGCCAGGTGGTCACCGGCGCCCTCATGCCCTCGACGGGGTCGATCACCGCATCACCTCCGATGACGATCACCTGATCGACGCGGCGGAGCAGCTCCGGGGTGACCGGCTGCGGAACGGCGGAGGCCATATCGGCGCCGACCTCGGCGACCGCTTCGGCGGATCGAGCGTTGTGGCGCTGCCGTGGCCGGTGCCGGCCGAGAGGACCTCGACGGCGCCTGCGGCCTGATGGCGCATGAGGGCAGCGGCCATCTGGGACTTGCCGCCGTTCTTCACGCACACGAACAGGACTGCAGGTCGGTCGGTGGTCATCGTGAGGGGTTCCTCCTGCGGCGTCATCGGGTGGGGACGGTGGTGTCGCCGGGGAACAGACGGCGCCCCATCACGATGGCGACGTAGACGAGGGCGACGAGGACGGGGACCTCGATCAGCGGGCCGACGACTCCGGCGAGGGCCTGACCCGAGGTGACGCCGAAGGTCCCGATGGCGACCGCGATGGCGAGCTCGAAGTTGTTGCCCGAGGCCGTGAAGGCCACCGTCGTGGACTTCGCGTAGTTCAGCCCGATCGCACGTCCGAGCAGGAACGCGCCGAGGAACATGCCCACGAAGTAGATCAGCAGCGGCACGGCGATGCGGGCCACGTCCCCTGGGGCGGAGAGGATCGCGTCGCCCTGGAGGGCGAACAGCAGCACGATGGTGAACAGCAGCCCGTACAGCGCCCACGGGCCGATCTTCGGGAGGAACCGCTCCTCGTACCAGGTGCGACCCTTCGCCTTCTCCCCGAGGACGCGGGTCAGGAACCCGGCGACCAGGGGGATCCCGAGGAAGATCAGCACGCTGAGGACGATCGCGCCGATCGAGAACTCGGCCGACGTGGTCGCCAGCCCCAGCCACGACGGCAGCACCTGGAGGTAGAACCAGCCCAGCGCGCCGAAGGCGATCACCTGGAACACAGAGTTGATCGCGACCAGGACCGCGGCGGCCTCCCGGTCGCCGCAGGCCAGGTCGTTCCAGATCAGCACCATCGCGATGCAGCGCGCGAGCCCGACGATGATCAGACCGGTGCGGTACTCGGGAAGATCGGCGAGGAAGATCCACGCCAGCGCGAACATCAGGGCCGGGCCGATCAGCCAGTTGAGCACCAGGGAGGAGATCATGAGGCGCTTGTCCGCGCCGATGCGGCGGGTCTCGTCGTAGCGGACCTTCGCCAGGACCGGATACATCATCACCAGCAGCCCGATCGCGATGGGCAGCGAGACGGACCCGATCTTCACCGCCTCCAGGGCCGTGTTCAACCCGGGGATGAACCGTCCCAGCAGGAGCCCTGCAGCCATCGCGGTCAGGATCCACACCGGGAGCCAGCGGTCGAGGAAGGACATCTCCTCCATCACGCGTGGCTGGTCCACG
>DATGUQ010000200.1:0-4256 GCA_035301145.1 Brachybacterium sp.
CGCCCTGAAGATCGCCGGCAAGCCGAAGGCGGAGATCCGCAAGCGCGTCGAGGACGCCGCCGAGATCCTGGACCTCTCCGAGTACCTCGACCGCAAGCCGAAGGCGCTCTCCGGCGGTCAGCGCCAGCGTGTGGCCATGGGTCGTGCGATCGTGCGCTCGCCCCAGGTGTTCCTCATGGACGAGCCGCTGTCGAACCTGGACGCGAAGCTGCGTGTGTCCACCCGTACCCAGATCGCGTCGCTGCAGCGTCGCCTGGGCGTCACCACGGTCTACGTCACCCACGACCAGACCGAGGCGATGACGATGGGTGACCGCGTCGCGGTGCTCGATCGCGGCGTCCTGCAGCAGATCGACTCGCCCCGTCGCATGTACGACCACCCGAACAACGTCTTCGTCGCGGGCTTCATCGGCTCCCCGGCCATGAACCTGTTCGAGGCGCCGCTGAGCGATCAGGGCGTCGAGTTCGGCGGCGCGGTCCTGCCCGTGGACCGCTCCACCCTCTCGGAGACCGACCAGTCCAAGGTGACCGTGGGCGTGCGCCCCGAGGACCTGGAGATCGCCTCCGACAACCAGGGCCTGGCCATCGAGGTTGACCTGGTCGAGGAGCTCGGTGCGGACGCCTTCATCTACGGCCGTCGTGCCGGCGCGGAGGAGACGGACAAGCCGTTCATCGCCCGTGTCGATGCGCGTCGTCCCCCGAGCAAGGGCGAGACGGTGTACTTCCGGCCCGCCCCGGAGCACGCTCACCTGTTCGACACCAGCAGCGGCCAGCGCCTCGGCGACTGACCTCCTCGGTGCCCCCGTGCGACGGGCGTCCGGCTGTGCGCCGGGCGCCCGTCGTCGTGGTCCCGCCGTCCGTTCCTGCGGGCACGGCGTGACCTTCGCGTCGAGATGACGTGAAATCTCGTGCCGACCGTGCGAAGCTCGCGAGCTCAGGAGACAATGGCTCCATGGCACCCCTGGAGATCACCGCGTCCCGCGCAGATCCGGCCCTGCTGGACCTGCCGTGGGAGACGCCGCTGGAGCAGTGGCCCGACGAGATCCTCGCCGCCCTGCCCCGCGGCATCTCCCGTCACGTCGTGCGCTTCGTGCGGGTCTCGGGCCGGGTCCTCGCCCTCAAGGAGATCTCCCACGCCCTCGCGCAGCGCGAGTACGAGATGCTGCGGGTGCTGGGCCGCATGGAGGTCCCGTCGGTGGAGCCCTTCGCCGTCGTCTCCGGCCGCACCACGCGGGCCGGTGATCCGCTCGACGCCGTCCTGATCACGCGCCACCTGCAGTTCTCCCTGCCCTACCGTGCCGTGTTCAGCCAGGTCTCCCGCCCCGACACCGCCCATCGCCTGCTCGATGCGCTCGCGGTGCTGCTGGTGCGGCTGCACCTGTCGGGCTTCTACTGGGGGGACGTCTCCCTGTCGAACACGCTCTTCCGTCGCGATGCCGGCGCCTTCGCCGCCTATCTCGTCGACGTCGAGACCGGGTCCCTCCACGAGCAGCTCTCCGACGGTCAGCGCCACTACGACCTGGACCTGGCGCGCACGAACATCATCGGTGAGCTGATGGATCTGCAGGCGGGCGACCTGTTCGACCCCGAGGCCGATCCCGTCGACGTCGGCGACGACCTGATCTCCCGCTACGAGGAGCTGTGGGAGGCGCTCACCTCCCGGGAACGGTTCTCCGCCGACGAGCGCTGGCGGGTCTCCGCCCGGATCGAGAAGCTCAACCGACTCGGGTTCGACGTGGGCGAACTCGAGATCACCACGGATCTCGACGGCACCACGCTGTCGATCATGCCGAAGGTCGTCGACGCGGGGCACCATGCGCGTCGGCTGATGCGGCTCACCGGGATCGATGCCCAGGAGAACCAGGCCCGGCGCCTGCTCAACGACCTCGACCAGTACCGCGCCGACACCGAGCAGCAGCTCGAGGACGAGGAGTTCGTGGCGCACGAATGGCTCCAGCAGCAGTACGAGCCGGTGGTGCGCGCCGTGCCGCGGAGCATGCGCTCCAAGCTCGAGCCCCCGGAGTTCTACCACGAGATCCTCGAGCACAAGTGGTTCCTCTCGGAGCAGGAGGGGCACGACGTCAGCCTCGACGAGACCGTGCGCCACTACATCCTCAACGTCCTCATCCACCGGCCGGACGAGAAGTCGCTGGTGACCACGGAGACGTCGGCACTGCCGATCTTCGACTCCTGAGAGGCAGCGGCCTCCTGGGAGGGGGCGGTGAACCCGGGACCGCTCAGCCCAGGCCCTGGCCCTCGCGGACGCCGGAGATCTCGTAGAGGGCGATCGCAGCGGCCACGGAGGCGTTCAGCGACTCGGAGCGCCCGGCCATCGGGATCGAGACCACCTGGTCGCTGATCTCGCGTGCCAGGCGGGACAGGCCCTTGCCCTCGGCGCCGACGACGAGCGCCGCCGGCTGGGTGCCCAGCTCGAGACCGCGGGTGGTCACATCGCCCTCGGCATCGAGGCCGAGCACGAACACGCCCTTCTCCTTCAGGGAGGTCAGGGTGCGGTTGAGGTTGGTGACCTGGGCGACCCGGACGCGTCCGGCCGCACCGGCGGCGACCTTCCACACGCTCGCGGTCATCGAGACGCTGCGCCGCTCGGGCAGGATCACTCCGTGCGCGCCGAAGGCGTCGGCCGAGCGCAGGATCGCGCCCAGGTTCCTCGGATCGGTGATGCCGTCCAGCGCCACCAGCAGCGGCGGCTCGAAGCGGTCCGCGGCGATGCGCATCAGCTCGTCGATCCCCGCGTACTCGTACGGCGGGATCGTCAGTGCCACGCCCTGGTGGACGGCGTGGTCCGTCATCCGGTCCAGATCGGTGCGGGAGGCCTCCGCGACCGGCAGGCCGCGCGCGGCGGCCAGGCGCATGATCTCGCGGATCCGCTCATCGGTGTCCACGCGGACCATCACCGTCAGCTGAGTGGCGGGGACCTCCTCGCGCAGCGCCTCGAGCACGGCGTTGCGCCCTGCGACCTGGTCGCTGCCGGGCGACTTCCGGGAGCCCCGGCCCCCTCCCCCGCGCCGTGCACCACCGGTGGGCGCCGAGGCGCCCTTGTACGCCTTGTGGTTCGGTCGGTCCTCGGCCTTCGGCGTCGGTCCCCTGCCCTCCAGGGCGCGGCGACGCACGCCGCCGGAGCCGACGCTCGCGCCCTTCCTGCCCTTGCGCACCGCACCGCGGCGCGAACTGTTGCCTGCCATCGCTCGTCTCCTCAGTCCTTCAGTGCCTGGTGCCGAGGCTCCAGCGGGTGCCGTCCGCCCCGTCCTCGATACGGATCCCGGCGGCGCTCAGCGCATCGCGAAGCGCATCGGCCCGGGCCCAGTCCTTCTCCGCGCGCGCCGCCTCCCGGGCGGCCAGCTGCGCGGTGATCAGCGCGTCGAGCGCCTCGCGCTCGCCGCCTCCGGTGCCGTCGGGGCGTGCCCACTGCGCACCGAGCGGGTCCAGGCCCAGCACATCGAGCATCGCCCGCAGCCGTCCCAGCGAGTCGGCGATCTCCGCAGGGTCCGCGGCGTCCCGCCCGGCCAGGAGGGTGTTCAGCGCGGACTGCTCGCGATGGATCACCGCGAGGGCCTCCGGCACGGTGAGGTCGTCGTCCATCGCGGCGGTGAAGTCCGCGGGCAGCTCGACCTCGCCCAGCGGCGCGTCGAGGGCCGTGCTCGGATGCTCCCCGAGCCGCCGGGCGGCCCGGACGGCGGTCGCGCGGAAGCGCTCCCAGACGGTCTCCGCCTCGGCCATCGCGGTCGCGTTGTACTCGACGGTGGCCCGGTAGTGGCCGCTGACCAGAGCGAGGCGGACGGCCGGCGTGGGGTGCCCGGCCAGGGCGCGTGCGGCGGTGACGAAGTTGTCCAGGCTCTTGCCCATCTTCATCCCGTCCACGGTGAGCACGCCGGAGTGCATCCACCGCCGGGCGAAGCCGTATCCGGCGGCGCGGGACTGCGCCTGCTCGTTCTCGTGGTGCGGGAAGCGCAGGTCCAGGCCGCCGCCGTGGATGTCGAACGTGTCCCCGAGGTACCGCTGCGCCATCGCGGAGCACTCGAGGTGCCAGCCGGGGCGGCCGCGGCCGTAGGGGGTGGGCCAGGACGCCGTCTCCGGGTCACCGGGCTTGACCCCCTTCCACAGCGCGAAGTCCCGCGGGTCGCGCTTGTGGGGGGCGTCGTCGTCGGCCGTGTCCCCGGCCGGGGGCAGGTCCTCCGGGCGCTGGTTGGTCAGTGCGCCGTAGTCGGTGTAGGAGCGCACGTCGAACCAGACGTCCCC
>DATGUQ010000201.1:0-4089 GCA_035301145.1 Brachybacterium sp.
TCCATGAGCTGGTCGAAGGAGACGATCTCCGCCTTGATGAAGCCGCGCTCGAAGTCGGTGTGGATGACGCCGGCGGCCTGCGGGGCGGTGGCTCCCTTGGGGATGGTCCAGGCGCGGGATTCCTTGGGGCCGGCGGTGAGGTAGGTCTGCAGGCCGAGCGTGTCGAAGCCGACGCGGGCCAGCTGGTCCAGGCCGGACTCCTCCTGGCCGGTGCTCTCCAGCATCTCGGCGGCCTCGTCCTCGTCGAGCTCGATGAGCTCGGACTCGAACTTCGCGTCGAGGAAGATCGCCTCGGCCGGTGCGACCAGGGCACGCATGCGCTCCTGCATCGCGGTGTCGGCCAGGCCCTGCTCGTCGGTGTTGAACACGTAGATGAAGGGCTTGGCGGTCATCAGCTGCAGCTCGCGCAGGTGGCTGACGTCGATGCCGGCGGCGTCGGCTCCCTGGTACAGGGTCTTGCCGGTCTCGAGCAGCGCCTTGGCCTTGTGCACGTTCTCGAGCACCGCGGCGTCGAGCTGGCCGCGCTTGGTCTCCTTCTCCAGGCGCTGCATCGAGTTCTCGATGGTCTGGAGATCGGCGAGGATCAGCTCGGTGGTGATGGTCTCCATGTCGCCGGCGGCGTCGACGGAGCCGTCCACGCGGGTGACGTCCGGGTCGGAGAAGGCACGGGTGACCTGGCAGATCGCCTCGGCTTCGCGGATGTTGGCGAGGAACTTGTTGCCCAGGCCCTCACCCTCGCTGGCACCCTTGACGATGCCGGCGATGTCCACGAAGGACACGGTCGCCGGCAGCAGCTTCTGGCTGCCGAAGATCTCGGCGAGCTGCGCCAGCCGCGGGTCGGGCAGCGGGACCACGCCGACGTTCGGATCGATGGTCGCGAACGGATAGTTCGCGGCGAGGACCTCGGCGCGGGTCAGGGCGTTGAAGAGGGTGGACTTGCCGACGTTGGGCAGTCCCACGATTCCGATAGTAAGAGCCACGGGAGGTGATTCTACGGGCCGCGGCCGCAGCGGCGGGAGGCGTGACGATGAGCCTCTGGTCTCACCCCGTCACAGGGTCCGGCAGGCGGGGCTGGTCCGTCGGCGGTTCGCAGAAGAGCGGCAGAGGCAGGCATCCCAGCGGGGAGCTCGAGATCCTCGCCTCCCGCACCACCACCAGCAGGCGGGTGCCGTCCGGCACAGTCGGCTCCGTGCTGCTCGGGTCCTGGACGGAGAGCGCCCCGAGGGTCCTGGCGGTGGGGCCGGAATCCTGCAGGCAGGGATCGAGCGCGTCCAGGTCGTCCGCCACGAGCGCGGCCAGGTCGATGCTCGGCTGCGCCACGGGGACGTCGCTGTCCGCGGGGATCCGCGCCTCGTCGGCCGTCTCGCACGACGATCCCGCGGTGAGGAGATGACCGGGTTCCGCCTGCCAGGCCCGGCCCGCCTCCAGCAGGGAGGCGGCGCGGGCGCCGGCATCGTGGACCCCGTCGGGCACTGCGCGCACCTCGAGCTCGCGCAGCGAGCAGTCGTTGCGATGCTCCGCCACGAACCATCCGCGGTCCGAGGGCTCCACGGAACAGGTCACGGTGCGCAGGGTGCCCAGCGGAGCGCCGAACTCCGCGTCGAGCACGTCGGCATCCGCGGCGGCGAGCCGGGTGAACTCCTTCAGCATGAGCTCGTACCCCTGATCCGCCTGCTCCTGGGCGGTGCGCGGCAGCAGCACGAGCACGCGGAAGAACAGGATCCCCCAGATCAGCAGGGCCACCAGTACGAGGGCCAGCAGGACCTGCCCGACCCGCCGACCGATGCGTCGACCGGCGGGCCGACGGCCCGGCGCGCCGCCCCCTGAGGGGCCGGCCCCGTCGGCCGCCGCCGTGCCCTGCTCCCCCATCGGCGCCCTCCTTCTCGTGCGAACAGGATGCCTCATCGCACACGGTGCAGGCATCCGTTCCCCGATGTCGGGACCGAGTGAGCACTCATCTCGCCGAATGATGAGCCCGTACCCGTCGTCCTCGCGGACGGCGGCTGACGCACCGACGCCACCGAGGTCGCCCTCGCGCTCGAGGAGGTCTGACGCTCACGCGGCGAGGGCGTGGTGCCGCTCGTCTGTCGCACCCGCGTGATGTGCTGGCCCCATGAACGGTGCATCGATGCTTCTGCTGGGCCTCCTGCTCGGCGCGGCCCTCGGGACGGTCCTGACCTGGCTGGTCATGCGCGAGCGCGCCCGCAGCCTCGCGCAGCGCCATCGCGCTGACGCCGACAGCGCCGGGCAGCTGCTGCGCCTGGCGGACGAACGCCACGAACGTGACGTGGCCCGGCGCGATGCCGCCGAGGAGGAGCGCGAGGCCGAGCTGCAGCGCACCCTGGCTCCCATCACCGCGACCCTCTCCCACCTCGAGCGGTCCCTGGCCCGTTCCGAGGCCGCCCGGGTGGAGGCCGAAGGGGCCCTCCGCGCGCACCTCGGCCAGCTCGCCCAGCGCGCCCGCTCCCTGGAGACCGGCACGAGCGCGCTCACCGCCGCGCTGCGGGCCCCCACGGCGCGCGGGCGGTGGGGCGAGGTGCAGCTGCGCAGCATCGTCGAGGCCGCGGGGATGCTCGAGCACGTGGACTTCTCGGAGCAGACCTCGGGGGCCAGGGCCGACGGCGAGAAGCGGCAGCGTCCCGACCTGGTCGTGCATCTGGCCGGGGACCGTCACGTGGTGGTCGACGCGAAGGCGCCGATGGACGCCTACCTCGACGCGACCGAGGAGACCGATCCCGAGCGCGCCGCGGCACGGCGCACGGCGCACGCGAAGGCGCTGCGCCACCACGTCGGCGTCCTCTCCGCGAAGGGCTACTGGAAGGCGCTCGGCGACACCCCCGAGTTCACGGTGCTGTTCGTGCCCAGCGACGGCGTGATCGCGGCGGCGATGGAGACCGATCCGGGGCTGCTCGAGCACGCCTTCTCCAAGGACGTCGTGATCGCCTCCCCCGCCACGCTGATGGCCCTGCTGCGCACGGTCGCGCACACCTGGCGCACCGACGCCCTGAACCGGGATGCGCGCACCGTGCTCGAGACCGGGCGGGAGCTGCACCACCGCCTGGGTGCCATGACCGGCCACCTCGCCAAGGTGGGCCGCTCCCTGGATTCGTCGGTCGCGGCGTTCAACCAGGCGGTGGGGTCGTTGCAGTCACGCGTGATGGTCACCGCGCGCCGCTTCGAGGACCTGGACCTGACCGCCACCGCGCTCGAGGACGTCGAGCAGCTGACCCGCCGTTCCCGCACCCTCGAGGACACGGAGATCGCCGACCTCGCCGCCGGCGGCGCCCAGCACCCGTCGGCCGAGCACCCCGAGGGGCGCGCCGGCTGAGCGCAGCGTCGCGCGGCGACGGGACGTCACCGCGCCGGCCGGTTCAGGACTCCGCGGTCGCGGCCTCCCCGGTGGGCTTCGTGCGGGTGTCGACGGCGCCGCGGCTCTTCATCTCCTGGCGCAGCTCGCGCGGCAGGGAGAACATGAGGTCCTCGGTGGCGGTGCGCACGGGCTCGACGTTGCCGTACCCGCGGTCAGCGAGCACGTTCAGCAGCTGCTGGACCAGGACGTCCGGGACCGAGGCGCCGGAGGTCACGCCGACGGTCTCCACACCCTCGAACCATTCGTCACGCAGCTCGTGGACGGAGTCGATGCGATGCGAGGCCTTGGCCCCGGCCTCCCTCGCGACCTCCATCAGCCGCACGGAGTTCGAGGAGTTCGGCGAGCCGACCACGAGCACCAGGTCCGCGTCCGGGGCGATCTTCTTGATCGCGACCTGACGGTTCTGGGTGGCGTAGCAGATGTCGTCGCTGGGCGGCGACTGCAGCGTCGGGAAGCGTTCGCGCAGCTTGTCGACCGTCTCCATCGTCTCGTCGACGCTGAGCGTGGTCTGCGAGAGCCACACGACCCTCTCCGGGTCACGGACGGTCACCTTGTCGACGTCGTCCGGCGAGTTGACCACCTGCACGTGATCGGGGGCCTCGCCGGCGGTGCCCTCGACCTCCTCGTGGCCCGTGTGGCCCACCAGCAGGATGTCGTAGTCCTGGCGGGCGAACCGCACCGCCTCCTTGTGGACCTTGGTGACCAGGGGGCAGGTCGCA
>DATGUQ010000202.1:0-2227 GCA_035301145.1 Brachybacterium sp.
GGGCGGGTCGGTCATGCCTACCTGTTCTCCGGCCCGCGCGGCTGCGGCAAGACCACCTCTGCGCGGATCCTCGCGCGCTGCCTGAACTGCGCCCAGGGTCCGTCGGACGTCCCCTGCGGCCAGTGCGACTCCTGCCGCGACCTCGCCAACGGCGGCGCCGGGAGCCTCGACGTGGTCGAGATCGACGCCGCCAGCCACGGCGGTGTGGACGATGCGCGCGAGCTGCGCGAGCGGGCCTCCTTCGCGCCGGTGCGCGACCGCTACAAGGTGTTCATCATCGACGAGGCCCACATGGTCACCTCGGCCGGGTTCAACGCCCTGCTGAAGCTGGTCGAGGAGCCGCCCGAGCACGTGAAGTTCGTCTTCGCGACCACCGAGCCGGACAAGGTCATCGGCACCATCCGCTCGCGCACCCACCACTACCCCTTCCGGCTGATCCCGCCGCAGGTGCTGGGCCCCTATCTCGAGGAGGTCTGCGCCGCGGAGCAGGTGCAGGTCGGTGAGGGCGTGATGCCGCTGGTGGTGCGCGCCGGCGGCGGCTCCGCGCGTGACTCGATGTCGGTGCTGGACCAGCTGATGGCCGGCGCGGGCGAGGACGGCCTGGACTTCCCGACCGCGATCGCGCTGCTGGGATTCACCGACACGGCGCTGCTGGACACCGCCGTCACGGCCGTCGCCGAGCGGGACGCGGCCGCGCTCTACTCCGCGGTCGAGCACGTGCTGGCCACCGGGCACGAGCCGCGGCGCTTCGTCGAGGACCTGTTGGAGAGGATGCGGGACCTGATCGTGCTGGCCGCGGTCCCGGAGCGCGGCGCCGATCTGCTGCCGCAGGTCCCGGCCGACGAGCTCGAGAGCATGCGCGGCCAGGCCGCGCTGTTCGCTCCGGCGGACCTCTCGCAGTGCGGCGACCTGGTGCACGAGACGCTGTCGACGATGAGCGGCGCCACCTCGCCGCGCCTGCACCTCGAGCTGCTCGCCGCGCGCCTGGTGCTGCGCGACGAGCGCGCCGCCCTGGCCGCGGCGGAGGGCCCCGCCCCGACCACCGATCAGCGCGGTGGCGCCGCGGCGGCGCGCGGAGGGCACCCTGCCCCCGCCGCGGCCCAGGGTGCTGCGCCCGGCGCCTCGGGAGCGCGGGAGGAGGCGCGCCGCATCGCGCAGGAGAAGGTCGAGGCCGCCCGCCAGGCCCGCGGCGGCCGCAGCGGAGGGCCGGCAGCGCCCGCCGGCGCGCCTGCCCCGGACCAGCAGGGCACGGCGCCCCAGGCGCCGGCTCCCGCTGCGGCGCAGGCCGCCCCGGCGGAGCCCGCCGCCGGCCGGCCGGATCCCTCCGCTCCGCCGGAGCGGGTGCCGTGGGGGGCGGCCGCGCAGCAGGGCGGCCCGCAGCGCCCCTCGGCTCAGGGCTCCGGTGCGCAGGGTCCGCGGGACACGAGCACGCCGCAGCAGCCTGCTCCTCAGCAGCCTGCTCCCCAGCAGGCACCCCCGCAGGACGCCGCGGCACAGCAGCAGCCGCCGGCACCGGCACAGCAGCCGTCGGCGCCTGCGCAGCCTGCGGCCGGGGGCGTCGAGGCGGATCAGGTGCGCGGCCACTGGTCCGCGATCCTCGACGAGCTGCAGCAGATCCGTCGGCCCAGCTGGGCGCTGATCTCCCAGAACGGCCACGTCAACGGTGTGCACGGCAGCACGCTCGTGATCGGCTTCCGCACCGAGGGCCTGGTCAACGCGTTCCATCGCGGCACCGCCGCGCAGAACCTGGCCGATGCGGTGCGCCGCATCATGCACGTCGAGGTCACGGTCGAGGCCGTGGTGGGGGACGACCCCGGGCCAGGTCCCGGCGGTGCCCCCGGTCCCGGCCCCGGCGGTGCCCCCGGTCCCGGTCCCGGCGGAGCTTCCGGTCCCGGTGCGGGTGGTCCGGGCCCCGGCCCGGGCGGCGGAGGCGCCTTCGGACCGGCGAGCCCCGCAGCCCCTGCAGGGGATCCGGGCCGCGGCGGTCCGGCGAGCGGCGGCCCGGCGCCGGCCCGAGGCTCCGGCGCGTCCGTCGGCGGCACTGCGCCCCATGCCGCCGGTGACGCCGCACCCGAGGTGCCCGCATCTGCTCCCGCGGCGGGGGCGCAGGAGCCCCGCGCACGGTGGGGCGATGCCGTCTCTGCCATGGCGCCGCGTGAGCCCGCCCCCACCGCGCCCTCGTCCACCGAGGAGGAGGCGCCGGCGCTCTCCGCCGGGCAACGTGCGT
>DATGUQ010000203.1:0-4187 GCA_035301145.1 Brachybacterium sp.
GCGGGGTTGTAGAACTCGAGCTTGGCGACGATCGTGGCCTTGACCTCGTCACCGAGGTGGTTGAGCTTGACCAGCGGCGTGCGGCCGACCAGTTCGGAGACGTTCTCGTAGATGGGCATGCTTCTCCTCGGCGTTGCGGGAACCATCGGCTCAAAGGTTCGCTTTGTCCGATCATAACGCCCCTCGTCGGGCGGGGGTCGACCGCCCATCAGGCGGACCGGTCGAGTCGGTCAGTACACCATCCCCATGAACTCGCGCACCCTGGCGAGGGTGGCGTCGGCCTCGGCGTTCGCCTTCTCGTTGCCCGCGCGCAGCACCTCGAAGAGGTACCCGGGATCCTGCTCGAGCTCGGCGCGGCGGGCGCGGATCGGGGCGAGGTGCTCGTTGAGCACCTCGGCCGTGTAGAGCTTCAGCGTGCCCGCGCCGCGATCCCCGATCTCCTCGGCGATCTCCTCCGGAGTGCGCCCGCTGGCCTGCGAGGCGATGGTGAGCAGGTTGGCGACCTCGGGGCGGCCCTCGGGATCGTAGGTGATCTGCCGGTCCGCGTCCGTCTTGGCCTTCTTGATCTTCTTCAGCGTCTCGTCGGCGCCCATCCGCAGCATGACGGTGTTCCCACGGGACTTGCTCATCTTGTGGCCGCCGTCCAGGCCCAGGATCGTGGGCGCCTCGGAGAGCAGCGCATCGGGCTCGGGGAAGTACGCCTCTCCCCCGGCGTAGCGCTCGTTGAAGCGACGGGCGATGACGCGGGTCTGCTCGATGTGCGGCAGCTGGTCCCGGCCCACCGGGACCAGGTTGCCGTGGCAGAACAGGATGTCCGCGGCCTGGTGCACGGGGTAGGTCAGCAGCAGCCCGCCCATGGCGGACTTCCCGGCGGCGGCCAGCTCGGTCTTCACCGTGGGGTTGCGCTCGAGCTCGGGCTGGGTCACCAGCGACAGGAACGGCAGCATCAGCTGGTTCAGCGCCGGCACCGACGAGTGGGTGAAGATCGTCGAGCGCTCCGGGTCGATGCCCACGGCCAGGTAGTCGGTGAGCAGCTCGCGCACGGAGCCCTTGATGTCGCCGATGACCTCACGGTCGGTGATCACCTGGTAGTCGGCGACGATCAGCCATGTCTCCACACCGGCGTCCTGGAGGCGCACGCGGTTGCGCAGCGAGCCGAAGTAGTGGCCGATGTGCAGTGCGCCGGTGGGGCGGTCGCCGGTGAGCATGCGCAGCCCCGAGGGGTCGGACCCGATCGTGGACCAGATCCTGTCGCTGCGCTGCTGGGCGGTGTCGTAGCTGGTGCGGGTGTCGTTCGGTGCGGTCACCACACCATGCTAGCGGCCCCGGCGGGCGCGGCCGCGGTCGAGCCGCGCACGATGAGCTGGGGGCGCACGACGACCTCGGTGCGCGCGGGGCGGCGGGAGTCCTCCCCGCCTCCCAGGGCGGTGCGCACGGCGGCGCGCGCGATGGAGCCCACGGCCTGGCGCACGGTGGTCAGCGGCGGGTTGGTGAGCGCGGCCCAGAAGACGTCGTCGTACCCGGCGACCGAGACGTCTCGGGGGACGCTGAGCCCCTGTGAGCGCACCCCCTCGAGGGCGCCGGCGGCCATCACGTCGGAGCCGCACAGGATCGCCGTCGCCCCGCGGCCGACGAGGTCACGTGCGGCCTCGTACCCGCCGGCGTAGGAGAAGTCGGTGAACGAGACCGGCTGGGGTCGCTCGCCCCAGTCGGCGGTGACGGCCTCGAAGATCCGGAGCTTCTCGCGCACCGGCCAGGTGTGCTCATCGCCCACGGCCAGGCCCACCCGCTGATGCCCGAGCTCCTGCAGGTGCGTGAGCACCGAGCGCACCGCGTGCTCCTCGTCGGAGGAGAGGAAGGCGGCGTCGAGCTCCTCGCGCACGCCGTTGACGAGCACCAGCGGCGTACCGCCGTCGGTGACCTCCCGGTAGTGGTCGACGGGTCCCCGCTGCTGGGCATGGTGACCGGAGATCACGATGATCGCATCGACGCCGCAGTGCAAGAACCTCTGCAAGAACTCTCTCTCACGCTCCACGGTGCGGGCCCGCATCGCCACCAGAGCGGACGCGCCGCGCTCGAAGAGCTCGGCCTCGATGCGCTCGGCCCAGGCGGCGAAGACCTGGTTGTCCAGATCCGGCACGAGCACCCCGACCAGGGGCCCGGCGTCGATGGCACCGGGCACCGGACCGCGCCCCAGCCGGCGTGCCACCTCGAGCACGGCCTGCCGGGTCGCGTCGTTCACCCCGGCCTTCCCGTTGAGCACCCGGGAGACCGTGGCCTCGCTGACGCCGGCGGTCCGGGCGATGTCGATCAGTCGCGCCACGCCCCCTCCTCTCAAGGCCGCGCGCGTCGTCGCCCGTGGCCGAATCGATATCTGCAAGTTCTTGCATATTCTTGCACACACTCGGTCTCCCGTCCTAGTGTTGCCGCATCGAGCGCCGCCATCGGGTCGCGGCTGCTCCGCGATTCAAAGGAGAAGACGTGCAGATTCGTCGAAAGAGCTTCCTCACCCTCGGCGGCCTCGCTGCGGGCACCACCGTGCTGGCCGCGTGCGGCGGTTCGGACTCGGCCTCCGAGGCCGGTGCCGCCGCCGACGCCTCCGACGGCGGCGGCACCGGCGGCGGCCCCTCGGCCGGACGGCTGGTCATCTGGGCCGACGAGGAGAAGGCCCCTGCGCTGGAGCCCTCCGCGAAGGCCTGGGGCGAGGAGAACGGCATCGAGGTCGTCGTCGAGGTCGTCCCCGGCGACGAGCTGCAGGCGAACTTCATCACCGCCAATCAGGCCGGCAACGGTCCGGACGTCACCATGGGCGCCCACGACTGGATCGGCAACCTCGTCCAGAACGGGGCGATCGCCCCGGTGCAGCTTCCCTCCGACGTGGCGGACACGATCGCCCCGGTCGGCATCGACGCGGTCACCTACGACGGACAGACCTACGGCGTGCCCTACGCGGTGGAGACCCTCGCACTGTTCGCCAACAACGAGCTCACCGACGTCCCCGAGCCCGGTTCCCTCGAGGAGCTGATCTCCGCCGCCGAGGACGGCGGCGGAGAGAACATCCTCTCGCTGCCCATCGGCGAGTCCGGCGACCCGTACCACATGCAGCCGATCTACACCTCCGCCGGCGGCTACCTGTTCGGCACGGACTCCGAGGGCAACCCCGACCCCGCCGACCTGGGCGTCGGCGAGGAGGGCTCGCTCGTCGCGGCGGACAAGATCTCGGAGCTCGGTGAGCAGGGCGTGCTGAAGAACTCCATCACCGGTGACAACTCGATCTCCCTGTTCGCCGAGGGCAAGGCCGCGTACCTGATCTCGGGCCCGTGGGCGCTGGCCGACGTGGGCGACTCCGGCATCGACTTCACCGTCTCCCCGATCCCCGGCTTCGAGGGCATGGAGCCGGCCGCACCGTTCGCTGGCGTGAACTCGTTCTACGTCGCCTCGAACGCCGCCAACGCCGGGTTCGCCCAGCAGTTCATGACCGATGTCGCCAGCTCCCCCGAGGTCGCCAAGGCCATGTACGAGGGCAATCCCCTGCCCCCGGTGAACCTCCCGCTGCGTGAGGAGATCGCCTCCTCGGACGAGCACGTCATGATCTTCGCCGAGGCCGCCGAGGCCGCCGAGCCGATGCCCGCCATCCCGGCGATGTCCGCGATCTGGGAACCGCTGGGCATCGCCCAGGCCAACATCGTCGGCGGTGCGGATCCGCACCCGGCCATGAAGTCCGCGGGCGAGGAGATCGCCGCAGCGATCGGCTGATCCCACCGGAGCGATCCGCCGCCCCCGCCGCCGCTGCGGCCGGGGCGGCGGGTCGCCCCTGCTCGCCCACCTCCCGCCGACTCCGGCACCCCTCCTGCTCCTCGAAAGGCAGAGTCGCCCATGACCTCGACGCATGCCCCCGCGCACCGGACCCGATCGCTCTCGGTCCCGGCCATGGTCACCCGCATCGCGGTGCTCGGCATCACCCTCGCGGTGACGGTGTTCATCGCACCGGTGCTGATCTCCCAGCAGTCCTGGATGTGGCTGGCGGTGCTGCTGCTCTCCGCCGTCGGCATCTTCGTGCTGTACTCCACGAAGCGGTTCGTGCCCGGCAAGTACCTGTTCCCGGGCACCTTCTTCCTCTCGGTGTTCCTGATCCTCCCCATCGTGCTGACGATCGGGTACTCGTTCACCAACTACGGCGACGGCAC
>DATGUQ010000204.1:0-4067 GCA_035301145.1 Brachybacterium sp.
GACCGTCCCGCAGCTGTCGGTCACGGACCTCGTCGCCACCCGCGGCGACGGCGTCTTCGAGACGATCGGCGCCTTCGACGGGAAGCCCGTCAACGTCGGCCCCCACCTGGCGCGACTCGCGCGCAGCGCGGCCCAGATCGATCTGCCCGAGCCCGACCAGGCCGTGCTCGCCCGGGCCGTGGACGCGGCGATCGCCGCCCACGCACCGGTCGAGGAGCTCAGCGTGCGGGTGATGCTCACCCGCGGCATCGAGGGCGAGGGCGTCCCCACCTGCTGGATCCATGCCCGGGTCTCCGACGACTGGAGCCCGTACCGGGCCGGGATCCGGGTGGCGGTGCTCGACCGCGGCCTGCCCACCACGGTCACCGAGTCCAGCCCCTGGCTGCTGCCCGGAGCGAAGACCCTCAGCTACGCGGTGAACATGGCCGCCGTCCGGGAGGCGAAGCGCCGCGGTGCGGACGACGTGCTGTTCCTGGCGAGCGACGGCTATGTGCTCGAAGGACCGACGTCCACGCTGATGGTGCGCCGCGGCGACGGGTTCCTCACCACCCCGGTCAGCGCAGGCGTGCTGCCGGGGACCAGTGTGAGGACCCTGTTCGACCATCTGCACCAGGACGGGTTCGCCGTCGGCGAGGAGCTGATGACGGTCGAGGACGTGACCGGGTCCGACGGTGCCTGGCTGCTCTCCTCGACGCGGCTCGCGGCACCGATCACCCACCTGGACGACGCCGTGCTCCCGGTGGATCCCGAGCTCACCGCCCACTTCCAGCTGGTGCTCAAGGGCCAGGCCTGACCCGTCGGGCGTGCAGCCTGATCCGTCGGACCCTGGCAGGACCCGTCGGGCCGTCGGATCAGACGCCCGCGAGCACCTCGCGCGCCAGATCGACGTCCACCACCAGGGTGTCGATCGCCCCGCTGCGCAGCACGCCGAGCACGCCCGGTGCTTTCTCCGCGCCGGCCGCGACGCCCACCACCTCCGGGATCCGCAGCAGCTCGGAGAAGGTCACCGCGAGCACGCGCTGATCCGTCGGCGCGCCCAGCGGCACCCCGTGGGCGTCGATGAAGCGCCCGCACACATCGCCCGCCGGGTGCTGCGCCTCGAAGGCGGCGCGCTCGGCGGCGTCCAGCCGCATCAGCTCGAGCACGTGCGGTGAGGAGTGCACACCGCGCGAGCCGATGCCGACGAGCGCCAGCTCCACCCGGGCCGCGGCGGCCAGCACCTCCCCGATGCTCGACTCCCCGCGCAGCGTCGCCACCGCCGTGGCGGACTCCAGCACGGCCGGGGCGTAGAGCGTGCGCGGCGTCGCCCCGACCCGGGAGGCGAGCACCCGCAGCACCGACTCGCCCGAGTCGAACTGGTCCAGCGCGCTGTGCCCGCCCACGAGCGGCAGCACCTCGGGCGTCGGCCGGGGGCGGAGCGTCTCCAGCTGGGCGACCACGTTCTGGACCGTCTGCCCCCAGGACACCCCGACGCTGCGCACGGAGGCGAACCGCTCGGTGAGCACCGCCGCGCCTTCCCGCGCGACCGACTCCATCGCCGAGGTGCGCGGCGCGGAGACCACATGCGCCTCCCGCAGGGAGAAGGCCGAGCGCAGCGCGATCTCGAGCGCCTCGTCGCGCTGCGGCGGCCCCTCGGGGTCGTGGATCGTGATCGCGACGATGCCCCGGTCACGGGCCTGGGAGAGGATCCGCGAGACGTTCGAGCGGGACAGCCCCAGCTCGCGCGCCACTTCCGTCTGCGAACGCTCCTGCTCGTAGTACAGGCGTGCCGCGCGCACGACGACGGCGGTGTCACGAGGGGCTGGCATGGTGCTCCTGGGCGGGGTCCTGCCGGGCACGGTCCGGTGTCCGGTCGAATGTGCCCAGGGTACGCAGGCGATGACCGGATGGTGCCAGAATCAGGGGTGACCGATCCGGGAGGACCCATGAGCACAGACCCGCGACCCGCCGACGGCGCCCCTCGCGCGCCCCTCGCCCTGACGGTGGTGCTCGCGCACCTGGACGTCGTCGACGCCGAGGACGTCCTGCGCTCCCTCGCGGGGCGGCTGCTGGATGCCGGCGCCGTCACCCTCGACTTCCCCGAGGCGCTGCGGGAGCGGGAGCGGACCTACCCCACCGGGCTGCCCACCCCGATCCCCACCGCGATCCCGCACGCGGACCCGCAGCACGTGGTGGTGCCGGGCCTGGCGCTGGCGACCCTGGCCCGCCCCGTCCCCTTCGGGGAGATGGGTGCGGACGGGGGCAGCGTCGATGTGCGACTGGTGGCGATGCCGCTGCTGACCGACGCCCGCGAGCACCTCGCCGCGCTGCAGCGCCTGATGGGTCTGCTGCGCGACGAGGCCGCCGTCGCGGAGCTGCTCGCGCAGCGGGACGACGACGCGCTGCGGGAGCGCGCCGCCGTGCTCCTGGCCGAGGCGCTGCCCGATCTCGGGCCCGACGGCGGCGACAGCGGCGCGGAGGCGAGCGCGTGAGCGGGCCGCGCGTGGCCGTGAAGGCCCTGATCATCCGCGAGGGTCAGGTGCTCATGAACCGGTACGTGCACCCCGCCGGCCACGAGATGTTCGAGCTGCCCGGCGGTGGGCAGGAGCACGGCGAGGAACAGCCCGCCGCCCTGATCCGCGAGTGCCGCGAGGAGATCGGCGCACTCGTCGAGGTGCACCAGGTGGCGTGCCTGTTCGAGCTGATGACCGACCACAGCATCCGCGACGGTGCCCCGATACGCCCGTTCCACCAGGTGAACGTGGCCTACTGGTGCGGGCTCGCGGAGGGGGAGGAGCCCGGGGAGGGCGCCGAGCCGGACCGCCTGCAGGCCGGCACCGCCTGGCTGCCGCTGGACCGTCTCGGCGAGCACGACGTGCAGCCGCCGGCCCTCGCCCGTTGGCTCGAGTCCGACCCCAGCGACCGGCCGCTCTCCCTCGGGGTCAGCCGCGGCTGACGAGAGCCGCACGCCGATGATCAGGCTGGTCGCGGCGGTGGGAGAGCACTAGCCTGGAGGAGTCCGACAGACGCCGCGGCCCGCCGCGACCCGTTGAGCAAGGAGCCCCATGATCACCGCGCCCCGCATCGAGTTCCGTGACGGCCGTTCGATCCCGCAGCTCGGCTACGGGGTCTGGCAGGTCGAGGACGAGGTCGCCGCCGACGTCGTCGTCACGGCGTTCGAAGCCGGATACCGGCACGTCGACACCGCCCGCGGCTACAACAACGAGGCCGGGGTGGGCGCGGCCCTGAAGGCCGCGGGACTGCCCCGCGACGACGTCTTCGTGACCTCCAAGGTGCCCAATCAGGACCAGGGCTACGACGCGACCCGCGCCTCCTTCGACGCCACCATGGCCGATCTCGGGCTCGAGGAGCTCGACCTCTACCTGATCCACTGGCCCGCCCCGTCGGCCGGGCTCGCCGTCGGGACCTGGAAGGCGCTCATCGCCCTGCAGCAGGAGGGGCGGATCCGCTCGATCGGCACCTCGAACTTCCGTATCGAGGACCTCATCCAGCTCGAGTCCGAGACCGGTGTGCTGCCGGTGCTCAACCAGATCGAGCTGCACCCGTACTTCACCCAGCCCGAGCTGCGCGAGTTCCACGCCGCCAAGGGCATCGTCACCGAGTCCTGGTCCCCGCTGGGCCAGGGCGGCGGGGAGCTCGAGGACCCCGTCATCACGCAGATCGCCGAGGCCCACGACGCCACGCCCGCCCAGGTGATGATCGGCTGGAACCTGGCGCTGGGCAACGTGGTGATCCCGAAGTCCGTCACCCCCGAACGGATCGTCTCGAACTTCGCCTCGCTCGAGCTGCAGCTCACCGACGACGAGATCGCGCGGATCAGCGACCTGCACAAGGGTGAGGCGGGCCGCCGCGGCAAGCACCCGAGCGAGTTCGCGGGCCACCAGGGCGCCTGAGCCGACGGAGGGCGGCGCACGAGACGCCGCCCTCCCCGCCCCGGCGGGGACCGGTCCGCTCAGGTCCCGACGGGCGCCGTCGCCAGCGTCTCGGCGAAGGGGTCGAAATCGGCCGGCATCGGCTCGACCTCCGTGAATCGCGAGTCGATCTCGACGATCGAGTTCTCGGCGATC
>DATGUQ010000205.1:0-2350 GCA_035301145.1 Brachybacterium sp.
CTCCGCGCCGTCGCGCTGGATCCACCGGGCCATGTTCGCGACATCGAGCAGCTGGGTCATCGTCTCGCCTCCTGGGTGCGGGCAGGGGCCGACGGGCAGCGTCGGCGCTGGTGCTCCTCAGCCTAGAGTTCGCAGATGGCAAGCGGAATGGCGAGAATGCTGAACTTCTGTCAAGCTCCTGTGCGTTCTGGGTAGCCGGCATTAGCATCATGCGCATGGAGCGCCTCACCGACCTCGACGAACGACTGCTCGCCGCCCTGCGCAACGACGGCCGCGCCCCGATCGCGACCCTCGCCACCCGCCTCGGGGTCTCCCGGGCGACGATCACCAGCCGGATCGACAAGCTCACCGCTGCCGGCGTGATCGTGGGCTTCACGGTGCGGGTGCGCGACTACGCCGAGGCCTCGACCGTGCGTGCGACCTCGTTCATCGAGGTCGAGGGTCGCAGCACCGACCGCGTGATCGTGCACCTGCGCGGCTTCCCGGAGATCCAGGCCCTGCACACCACCAACGGCGGCTGGGACCTGGTCGCCGAGATCGCCTGCCCCGACCTGCCCGCCTTCGACGACGTGCTGCGCCGCATCCGCTCGATCGACGGGGTCGTCAACAGCGAGACCAGCCTGCTGCTGAGCTCCGTGCTGCGGTGACACCGCGGGTCCCCGCCCGCCGCGCTGGCCGGGTGGCCCGTCGGCCGCGGGGAGGCGTTGGCCGCGGGGACGTTGGCGGTGACGAGGCGTTGGCCGAGGCGACGCGCCGTTCCGTTCCCCCGATTCCGTCCGTGGGTGGTCGGTATCGGGGGAATGGATCGGCGTGCCGTGCCATGAGACGCCACGCCGTGCCGCAGTTGCGCGTTCGGCGTTGCGGCTGCGGTTCAGCGCCTGCTGCGCGCCCGTGCTGTGAGGGCGATGCCGAGCCCGAGGGTGAGGATCACCGCGGCGGCCCAGGGCAGGAGGTCCAGACCAGTCTTGGCGAGCGGACTGCGAGCATCGTCCGCGCCAGGAGCGGGAGAGGCGGGCGAGGGTTCGGCCGACGGTTCGCCTTCGCCGGGCGCGTCCCCCTCGTCGGGGGCACCACCATCGCCGGGCTGCTCGCCGTCGCCGGACGTGCCGCCCTCGCCGGGCTGCTCCTCGTCGCCGGGCTCCTCGCCGTCACCGGGCGCGTCCCCGTCGCCGGTCTCGTCGCCCCCACCGGGCGCGTCCTCGTCGCCGGGATCCTCGCCGTCACCGGGCCCCTCGCCCCCGTCGGCCTGCGGGGCCACGAACACCGCGACGGTGTGCGCGGGGATCGTCACCGTGCCGCTCTCGGCGTCCCAGCGCGCGCCCTTGACGACCTCGTCGGCGCCATCGGCCTGCACCTCGTGCAGCCGATGGTCGATCCCGGCCATGCCGTCGATCGCCTCGGTGATCGGCTCGTCGGAGGCGTTGAACACCGTCACCACACCGTCCAGAGCGGGGTCCACGTCCTCGCCGACGGTGTCGTCGATGCGCATCACCAGCAGCCCGGCGGTGGCGTCGGCGCCCGCATTGGGGAAGGTGACCTTCTGCGTGATCAGGTCCGCGTCGCCGAGGGTGAACAGCGGTGACGAGGAGCGGATCCGCAGCAGGTCCAGCGTGACGTCGCTCGAGAGCGCGATGTCCTGCGGGGTCGGGGACTTCGCGGGATCCTCGAGCATCGGCGTCATCAGGTCCCAGGCCTCGCCGTTCTTCTCCTCCGGGGGCAGGCCGCGGCCGAAGCCGTTGGACTGCCCCATCCAGTCGATCGTGTTGAAGTGATCGCCGGAGTCGTAGCTGTCGCGGTCCATCGACTTCGAGCGCAGCAGATCCGTGCCGCCCGCCCAGAACGAGGGCGACTGGCCCAGCGTCACCGTGGCCAGGGACAGCGTGTTCATCCGCACCCGCACGTCCATCGGGGCGTCCTGCGGGAGCTTCCACACGTTCATGTCCCACAGCGCCTCGTTGTCGTGCGCGTCGACGTAGTTCACGGTCTCCTCGGGCTGCGTGGCGTACCCGGCCGGGGCGCCGTTGTAGTCGAGCTGGTCACCGCGCACCACCTCGCCCGAGGAGCCGAGCAGTTCGTAGTCGGCGAGGTTGCCGGCCATGCCGAGGCGGATCAGGTCGGTGCGATGGCGCAGATCGCCCAGCTGCTCCTGCGCACTCGCCTCCCCGACGCCGTTGGGCATCGTGGACAGCCCGTTGCCGAAGCCCTGATGGGTGCGCTTGTCGGTGTCGAAGGGGCTGCCGCCGTGGACGGCGTCGCGGAGCCGGTCGTTGAACGTGCCGATCGAGGTGCCGCCCAGCTGGCCCTGCGTGGCCTGGGTGAAGCGGGCGTTGCCGGAGACCTCGCCGAAGTC
>DATGUQ010000206.1:0-3666 GCA_035301145.1 Brachybacterium sp.
CGCCATCGAGAGGGTTGTGGTCTTGCCGGCGCCGTTGGGGCCGACGATCCCGTAGAAGGATCCGCGCGGGACGTCCAGGGAGATCCCGCGGACCACCTCGTTCCTGTCGAAGGACTTGCGCATCCCGCGCAGGGACAGGGCGGTGCGGTCGGGGATCGCGGCCTCGGCGGTCACCGGCGCGGCGGGACCGGGGACGGGCTGGGGGGCCGACGGGCTCCCGGCGGCATCGGGGACGCCCGGGGCGGCGGGGACCGGTGCGGAGGACGGATGGTCTCTGTGCATGCGATCACGCTAGTTCTCCTGCCGCGTCGAGCGGGTCCGCCGCTCGGTGGGAAGGGGGCCGACCTTCGTCGCGGATCCCAGCTCCCGAGGTCCCAGGCCCAGGAACGGCGCGGTTAGGATGCCCCGTGAGCCGCCCGGCTCGCACGGAAGGAGCCCCATGTCGAAGCTGCGTCCCGCCCCGCGGGCCCCCGGTCTGGCCCCTGAGGTCGAGGAGATCCCGCTCGGCGTCCGTCGGGTCGCCGCGTGGTCCTGGCGACTGATCGTGGTGGTGGCCGCCGCCGCACTGCTCCTGTGGGGGCTGCTGCAGATCGCCGGCCTGGTGATCCCGGTGCTGATCGCGGTGCTGGTGGCCGCGCTGCTGACCCCGGTGGTCAAGGTGCTGACGCGCTACACCTTCCTGGGCCGCGGCGCTGCGAGCGGCGTGGCCCTGCTGGGTCTGCTGCTGGTGATCTCGGGGATGTTCACCCTCGCCGGACGCCAGCTGTTCGCCCAGTACGCGGACATCCAGGACAAGGCCATCACCGGCTTCCAGTCCCTCACCGACTGGGCGACCGGCACCTTCAAGATCGACGACACGATGATCAACTCGGCGATCGACGAAGGGCTGGACAAGCTCCAGGAGAACTCCGACCAGCTGGTCTCCGGCGCGCTCGGCACCGCGGCGGTGCTCGGCAACGTCGCCACCGGCATCGTCATCTGCCTGTTCGCGCTGTTCTTCTTCCTCGCCGGCGGCTCGAGCATCTGGCGCTGGGTGGTGGGCCTGCTGCCGCCCGCGGCCCGGGTGCCCACCCATGAGGCGTTCCGCCGCGGGTGGAAGGCGCTGTCGGCCTACATCCGCACCCAGATCCTGGTCGCGGGTGTGGACGCCACCGGCATCGCGATCGGCATGATCGGGCTGGGCCTGGGCTCCTACGCCGTGCCGATCTGGCTGCTGGTGTTCCTGTTCAGCTTCATCCCGCTGGTCGGCGCGATCGTCTCGGGCGCCATCGCGGTGCTGCTTGTGCTGGTGCTCAACAGCTGGATCGGTGCGCTGATCATGCTCGCCATCGTGCTGGCCGTCCAGCAGCTCGAGGGCAATGTGCTGCAGCCGTTCCTGATGGGCAAGGCCGTCGAGCTGCACCCGCTGGCGGTGTTCCTCGGCGTCGCGGCCGGTGCGATGGTGGCCGGGATCGCCGGGGCGCTGTTCTCCATCCCGCTGATCGCCTTCGTCAACGCGACGCTGCTGTACGTGGTGGGTCGTGACCCGAGCCCGGAGCTCGGGGAGGACGAGGCCGGGGCCGAGCACTTCGCCGCGCTCACCGGCCGCCGCCCCGCGTCGGCGGACACCGCCGGGGAGCGGAAGCGGCCGACGAAGCCCGTCCTGCCCTCCCCGCGTGCGGCCGCCTCCCCCCGCGCGGCCGCGCGGAAGCCGGCTGCGGCCGGTGCCCCGCTCGCCGCCGGTGACGTGCCGGAGAGCCCACCCGCCGCCGGTCAGGATCGCGAGAGCGCAGCCGCGGGCGCCCCTCCGAGCGCAGCGGCACCCGCGGCCGAGGCGCCCGCGCCGGGCGACGCACCGGGTGAGGAAGGTGCATCCGGCGCGGAGGGCACCGCGGGCCGGGACGCCACCCCGCGCCCGGACACCCCGGGCCCGGACCCCACCCCGCGCCCGGACGGTCCCGATCCGGACGTCGCCCCGCGCCCGGACGTCGCCCCGCGCCCGGACGACGCTCCGCGCCCGGACGACACCGCTGGCGAGGACGAGGTCTGAGCCGCACCAGGAGCACACGACGCGACGGACCCCCGCACCGGCAGCCGCCGGTCGCGGGGGTCCGTCGTCGCGTGCGGTGCGCGCGGGCTGCGGCTCAGGCCGTGTAGGGCGAGGCCTTGAGGATCTCGATCGGGAAGGACTTCCCGTTGGGGGCCGTGTAGTCGACGGTGTCGCCGACCTTCGAGCCGTGGATCGAGGCTCCCAGCGGCGACTCCGAGGAGAACACCTCGAGCGTGTCGTCGCCGTCGGCGATCTCGCGGTTGCCCAGCAGGAAGGTGCGCTCCTTGCCGGCCATGGAGATCTCCACGACCATGCCGGGCTCGACGACGCCGTCGTCCTTCGGGGACTCGCCGACCACGGCGTTCTTCAGGAGCCGCTGGAGGTCCGCGATGCGCGCTTCCAGCTTGCCCTGCTCCTCGCGGGCGGCGTGGTAGCCGCCGTTCTCCTTGAGGTCCCCTTCGTCGCGAGCCGCGGCGATGCGCTCGGCGATCTCGGTGCGTCCCGGGCCCTCGAGCTCCTCGAGCTCCTTGGCCAGGCGGTCGTACGCTTCCTGGGTGAGCCAGGCGCCATTCGGCTGGCTGCTCATGGGGTCACTCCTGTCGTCCTCGATAGTGCGCAGGGGAGCGAACAGCCCCCAATACGCGAATCACGGGGCACATGTCCTCATGCGCCCCG
Source organism: Brachybacterium sp. (assembly GCA_035301145.1). Taxonomy (GTDB): domain Bacteria; phylum Actinomycetota; class Actinomycetes; order Actinomycetales; family Dermabacteraceae; genus Brachybacterium. Next base: position 2,705 of record DATGUQ010000206.1, read on the forward strand.
TGTGCGGGTGATGATGATCGGCACGATGCCGGTTCCCGAACACTTTACACCGCGGACGCGGCCGTCCCCGGGACCCGACGCCGATTTCGCGCACCGAGTAATCGTCGACCGAGCGTCGGCCCCGCAGCCGTGACCGCGGAGGAGCCCGCGTCGGGACCGCTCAGCGCGCGGTGCAGCTGACGATCTCCGCCGAGACGGCCTCGCCCTGCGTGGAGATCTCGATGTGGTGCGCGCTGCTGCGCGTCTCCTGCGCGGGGATCTCCGTCTCGACGAAGCCGACCTGCGCCCGGCCCTTGTTCAGTGCCTGGATGGTGCAGGTCGCCTCGGTGCCCGGGTCCATGGTCACCTGGTAGTCGATGGCGATGACGTCGTCGGCGACGTGCTCGTAGGCGAGCATCTCCGAGCGGACCGGGGTGTTCGAGGCCTGCATCCCCACATAGACCACGACCGCCAGGAACACCGCAGCGGCGACGGCGAGCAGCACCCGCGAGGTCCGACGGCTCACCAAGGGCCCGCCGTAACGGTCCGCGTGGCGCTGACTGGCATCGTTCATGGGGCCAGTGTCCCAGACCCCGCCGGGAACCTCCTGCGAGTCCGGCGCCCGGCCGGCGGTGCGCGGTCCGCCGGTGCCCGTCCGGGGCGCTCCGTCCGGCTCCCGGTCCGTCGTCGCCGGGTGGTCGAGTCCCGCGTCCCTCCCAGCCGCCGGCGGGGATCGGTGGCGTAGGATCGGGCGCTGGTGCGCCATGGTCCGTCCTGCGCGCGGTGCGCGCACCAGCCCGTGGGATCCGTCCCCTCCCGCCGTCTCCGAGGAGTCCCGTGACCGTCCAGCTGCCCACCCCCGATGAGTCCCTGCGGATGGTGGCCGTCCACGCGCACCCGGACGACGAATCGTCCAAGGGCGCCGGGTCGACCGCACGCTATGCGCGCGAGGGCGTCCAGGTCACAGTCATCACCTGCACCGG
>DATGUQ010000207.1:0-7358 GCA_035301145.1 Brachybacterium sp.
TCGGCGACCGCCGTGCCCGGAGCGGCCTGCTCGAGCGCGAGCACGGCGGCGCCGCGCATCGTCGAGCGGGAGACCGCGACGTGGTCGATCGGCATGCCGAGCGCGTCCGAGAGCAGGTGCAGCCAGCCCGGGACGGCACCCGTCATGCCGCCCGAGAGCACGATCCGCTCCGGCTCGCCGCCGGCCTCGCGCAGCTGGTCGGCGATGCGCAGGAACGACAGCGCGATGCCCTCCATCGCTCCGCGGAGCATGTCCTCCCAGGTCGTGGAGGCGCCCACGTTCGCGAACAGGGCTCGTGAGCTGCCGCGCCACTTCGTGCCGCGCTCCCCGGAGAAGAAAGGGACCACGAGCGGCGTGGCGGCGGAGACCGGGGCGGAGAAGAGGCTGGTGGTGTCCGTCTTCTTCACATCGGAGGGCATCGCCAGCTCGGTGCGGCACCAGTCCAGCACGCGCCCGCAGTCGCTCATCGCGGAGCCGACGAGCGCGCGCTGCTGGTCCACGCGGTACGCCCACAGGCCGCTGGGCAGGCTGGGGATCTCGGTGGAGAGCAGCTGCCGGATCGCGCCGGAGGTGGCGGTGGAGATGCCCCAGGTGCCCTCGCCGAGGGCGCCGATGCCGAGGTTCGCGGCGAGGCCATCACCGATCACCGGGACCCACACGGCATCCTTCAGCTGCGGGAACTCGGCGGCGAGCGGGGTGTCGGTGACGGGCAGCGCGTCGGCCGGGTCCAGCGCCGGGCCCATCGCGGCGACGTCCACGCCGACCGCCTCCAGCAGCTCGGGCACGTACTCGCCCGTGCGGCGGTCGATCATCCCCGACCAGGCAGCCGAAGCGGTCCCCAGCGCGGGCGTGCCCAGCAGCTTCAGGGCCACGTACTCGCCGAGGGCCATGAACCGCTCCGTACGGGCGAAGACGTCCGGCTGCGTCTCCCGCAGCCAGGCCAGGCGGGGCGCGGTGTAGGAGGAGTGCATGCGGGCGCCGGTGCGCTCGTGGAGCGCGTCCACGTCCAGGCTCTGCGCGAGGCGGCCCACCTGGTCGTGGCAGCGGGTGTCCGCGTAGGTGATGCAGGGGGTCAGCGCCTTCCCCGCCGCGTCGACCGCGACCAGGGAGGAGGCGAAGGTGTCGAAGCCGATCGCCCGCACCTCGCCCGGCAGCTCGGTCGCGGTGAGCACGGCGGCCAGGGCGGTGCGGATCTCCTCGACGACCTGGTCGGCATCGATCGTGCTCGTGCCGTCGGCGCCGACGGTGAAGGAGTGCGTCTCCTTGTGGTGCAGCGAGCCGACCTCACGCCCGGTGACGTCGTAGACCGCGGCACGGGTGCCGCCGGAGCCGATGTCGATCCCGACCACGAGAGGTCCCTGGGCGTCCTCGGCCGGGATGTGGAATCGGGGCATGGGGCTTCTCCTGCGCTCGTCGGGGCCACCTGCGCGCGGGCGGCGTCCGGGCGCCGGTGCAGGTCGTCCGGCCAGCATAGGGGCCGGGCGGGAGGCATCGGCGGCCTCGCCGCGGGTTGCCACCGGGGCGGGACCGCTGCGGCCCCGCCCCGGCGGGCCCGTCACCGCCCCGTCATCCCAGCACCGACTGCCCGAGATGCTCGCCCTCGGCGCAGCCGGGCGGGATCGCGAACACCGCCGAACCGATCGGGGTGGTCCACTGGTTCAGCAGGTCCAGCTCGTCCAGCCGTCGCTGGATCGGCAGGAACTGGCCCGGCAGGTCGGCCTGGAACGACACGAAGATCTGTCCGGCCTCCGAGATCGCGTCACCGCCCGGCGGCGGTGCGGTGTCGTAGTTGTACGGCCGACGGAAGATCTCCTGGTGCTCGCCGTCGTCGATCCCGTTCGCCCGCCGCATGTGGGAGAACTCCCCGATCACGGGGAAGCCGTTCGCGGTCTCGGCCGAGAAGTCGGCGTCGGAGTCCTCCGTGCCGCCGGTCAGCGGAGCGCCGTCGTCCAGCCGGGTGCCGGTGGACTGCTCCCGGGCGGTGCGGTCCACCTCGTCCCAGCCGTCGAGGTCCATCCGGATCCGGCGGATCACCATCGAGGTCCCGCCCGCGAACGGGCCCTCCTCGATCCACACCACGCGCGTGAAGTGCTCGCTGCCCGGGGCGGCGTTCGCGCTGCCGTCGAGCTGACCGAACAGGTTCCGCATCGTGGTGCCGGGAGCGACCGTCCCCGGGGAACGCCGGAAGCCGGGCTGCACCCAGCGCACGCGGGTGAAGGCGCGGGTGTCCTTGAGCAGCATCCGCACCGCGTGGGAGACGGTCAGCGGATCTTCGGCGGCGACCTGCAGCATGAGGTCGCCGCCGGTCCAGGCGTTCTCGAGCGCGTCGATCCCGAAGGCCGGCAGCGGCTCCAGCCATGAGGGCGCCTCCCGCTCCGCGCGCTCCATGAGCCCGCGCCCGAAGCCGACCGTCACCGTGAGCGAGGCCGGCTCGAGGGCCATCTCCGGCTCCGTGTCCGCGAGCGCCGGCTCGCCGCGGGTGAGCCGGGCGGCGTCGTCGGTGAGCAGCCGCAGCATCCGCAGCACGCCCTCGCGGTCCACCTCCTCACGCAGGTCCAGGCCGATGAAGGTGGCCGCCGCCGGGGCGGGAGTCTCGATCCCCGCCTGGTGCGCGCCGTGGAACGGGACGGTCTCCCCGCCGTGCAGGGACGAACCGCCCGCGGCCGATGCCGAGGCGCCGTCGGCCGCGGTGCGGGGTCCCAGGGCGCGGTCCAGACCGATGGACGCGGCACCGACGCCGAGGGCACCCGCACCGAGCGAGCCCGCCCGCAGCAGGTGGCGCCGACCAGGTCGGGCCGCAGAGCGGTCCGAAGCGGTCACTCGTCACCCCCATGGTCGTCGTGCGTGTCGTCGTCCGCGCCGTCGTGGTCGTGCTCGTGGGCTTCGTGCTCCCCGCCGCCGTCGGAGGCAGCGGAGCCGGCGGAGCCCTCCGGTTCGTAGTGCTCCTGGGCGCCGGCGAAGTCCTTCACCGTGGCGGTGAGGGGATGCTCGGTGCCGTCCTCGAACTCGAGGGTCACCTCCACCTGGTCGCCGGGCAGCAGGGGCGCAGAGAGCTCCATGAGCATGAGGTGGTTCCCGCCGGGCTCGAGCACGAGCTCCTCCCCGGCGGGCAGCGGGAAGCCGCCCTCCTTCTCCTGCATGCTCATGCCGCCGGAGCCGTCGGAGGAGGTCTCGTGGAGCTCCACGTGGGCGCTCGCGGAGGTGCGGGCCCCGATCAGCACGAGGTCGCCGTCGGTGCCGTTGCGGATCGTGCCGAAGGCCGAGGTCATCCCCTCCTCGGCGGCCTTCACCCAGGGGTCGGCGACGGTGAGCGCGTCCTCGGTCGCGGCGGAGCCGCCGCCGTCGGAGGGGGCACCCTCGTCGGTGGAGCCGGCCTTCTGCGGATCGGCGCCCTGCCCGGGGTCGGCGGCACAGGCCGCGAGCGGCAGCAGGAGCGCGGCGAGGGCGGCCCGCCGCGGTATGCGGGAGACGGCCCGTGACGGGGGCGTGGAGCGGCGGGAGGGTCGTGGCGTGGTGGTGCGGGACATGCGTGATCCTTTCGGGGACGCCCGGCGGGCCGACGGCGGGTGCGCCGACGGCGGCGGGCGTGAGGGCGCTCCGCACGGCGGTGCCGTGCGGCGGTCATCCGAGAGGCGGCCTGAACGGGCAGCGGTGCCCGACCGGCGAGGCGGCGCGGTGCGACGCGTCGACGGGTCTCAGACTGCCGGGATCACGGGCGGGCCGCGCTGCAGCCGGGGATCGAGCACGGCGCGGCGCAGGTGCCGCACCGGGGTGCTCGGCAGCACCGGCCGGGTCGGGCCGGGCAGCGGCAGCGGAGGCAGGGAGAGGCCCCGTGGGGGCCGTGCGAGCACGGCGAGCACCGCGCCCACCAGGCCGGCGCAGCGCAGCAGGATGCTCTCTCCACGGTGCAGCAGCACGGTGGTGACGATCCCTGCCACGAGATGCCACAGCAGCATCTGCAGATCGCAGTGGCCGCCGTGCAGGGTGTGCTGTGCGGCCGCGGCCATTCCGTCGGCCCCGTGCCCGGTGTGCCCCACGGTGTGCGAGGGGGCGTCGTGGATGTGCTGGCCGTGGCCCAGGTGCGAGCCCGGGGGAGCGACCAGGGTGATGCCCGGGTCCCCGGGCGTGCCCGCCACGAACAGGCCGTGGAAGAGCATCTGGCTGCTGAGCACCGCCGCGCCCATCCGGGCCAACGTGAAGCGGGCGCCGGCCAGCACCGTGCAGACGGTCACCGACAGCCACCAGGGCAGCGCCACGCCGAGCCACGACGGCATCGCGCCGCCGCCCACCAGGTGGCCGCCGAGGGCGAGCAGCGTGGCCAGCGTGGCGGCCGTTCCGCCGCGTATCAGACGCAGCGGGGTGCGGCTCGAGGGCATGCCTCCCATTGTGCCCCGTGGGTGTTCCGTGCGCGGCTCAGGTCTCGGCGCAGGGCGGGGGCACCACCAGTACGGGGCCCTCGGCGTGTTGGAGCACGGCTTGGGAGATCGAGCCGAGCAGCACGCTGGCGACCCGGCCGTGGCCGCGGGTGCCGAGCACCGTGAGCTGGGAGGTCGCGGTGTGCTCGAGCAGGGCCGACACCGGCTCGCCCAGGATCGCCTCGCTGGTGATCCTCAGGCCCGGGTGCTCGGCCCGCAGCGCGTCCGCGTCGTCCTCGAGCTGCGCGGCGAGCTCGCGCCGGTGGCGCTCCATCAGCTCCGGGTCCGGCATCCAGGACATGGAGGAGCCGCCCCAGTCCTCGAAGGCGGAGATCACCGTCAGCAGGTGCAGCGGGGCGCTGCGGGTGCGGGCGGCGACGACGGCGTGGCGCACCGCCAGGCGGCTGGGCTCGGAGCCGTCGACCCCGACCACTACCGGCGTGTGCTCGTCCCGCGGGGCGAAGCGGGCGGCCCCGGTCTCGGTGCCCACCTCGTACTGCCGCGGGACGATGAGGGTGGGGCAGCGGGCATGCGCCGGCAGCGCCGAGGAGACGGAGCCGAGCAGCCGGCCGAAGAAGCCGCCGCGACCACGCGCGCCGACCACCACCAGCCGGGCCCGGGCCGACATCTCCACCAGCACGCCCGCGGCGTCGCCCTGGGCGGTGCGCAGATCGACCTGCCCGGGGTACCCGCGCAGGTGCTCGCGGGCCTCCTCGAGCTGCTCCTGCGCGGCGGCCAGCCGGGCGACCTCGGCCGGGACGGTGGGCGTGAGCGAGGCGTCGGCGTAGGCGAGGCTCGGCACCGTGTAGGCGGTGACCACGGACAAGGGGCTGTCGAGGCGTCGGGCGGCGCGCGCCGCGTAGTACAGCGCGCGCACGGACTGGTCGGAGCCGTCGAAACCGACCAGCACGCCGAGCGGCGGGCTGTCGGACTCTGTGCCTCGCGGGGACGGAGAGCTGGTGTCCTCGTGCATCTCGACCTCCTGCGTCGGGGACTTCCGCGGGGCGGGCGGGACCGTCCCGTGATCGACGTCCTCGTCGATGCCGCCATCGTATGCCCGCGGCGGCGGTCGGCACGGGCCTTTCGGCCTGGGCGGGCGAGGTCCGCTCTCGGGGCATGGACCTCGTCTTCGGCACGACGACGGTGGAGTGGCGCGGACCGGCGCGCCGAGCAGGTCGGGGTGGGGGACCGGGGCGAGGTGGCGCTGCACATCGAGCCGCGCTGAGCACGGCGCCCGTCGCGGCCGTGCTCAGCCCGCGGGCTGGGCGGGCAGGTCGAGCTCCTCGGCGTAGCGGTCCCGCAGCGCCTCCCAGCCGTGCTCGAGCGCCTCCCTGCCCACGATCCGCGCCTGGTCCTCGCCGTCCAGCCGTGCATCGAGCACGCCCAGGCACACCTGCCATCCGGCGAGGTGGGAGGGTGCCTGCTGCGGGTCGGAGAGCCTCATCAGCAGGGTCAGCCGGGCCTCGTCGATCAGCCACTCCAGGAGCTCGTCGCCCCACCGATGGGTCAGGGCGTGGTCCCCGGCGGTGGCCAGGACGTCCACCGCCACCGGCTCCGCCTCCGGGGTCTCCCGGGACAGGACCGGACCCGGCTCGGTCAGCGGCCGCTCCGGGACGATCGGCGACCACGTCGCCAGCAGCTCGGGATCGGTGAGGTGCTCCCAGATCTGCGCGCCGGTGCCGGAGAGGTCCACCTCGAGGATCACGGCGTCCTCGGTGAGGTCGACGGCGACGGGCAGGTCGGCGATGCGGCGGTCGATGTCGGATGCGGTCATGGGCGCTCCTTCCAGGACGTCGCCGGCGGGCCGGGGTGCGGCGAACAGGTACCGCCATTGTCCACCCGGCCCTGCACGGCGCGAGGGACCCTCGGCCCCGTGGGTCAGGGGACGGGGTCGAGTTCCGCTGCCGGGGCGGGGTCCCTCGGGCTCGCGGCGGAGAGGTCGACGAGCCCGGGGATCTCGCGGGCGCGCTTCGCGGCGAGGGCATGGATCTGCTCGATGATGAACTGCGCGGCCGGGTTGCGGCTGATCGCGCGGCGCACCTGCACCCGCAGTCGACGTCGCGGCGCGGGCGGGGCGAGCGGTATCGCGACCACGTCGGGTCGCAGGTCGGAGGCGATCACCGAGGGCTGCACGGTGACGTAGTCGCCGGTGGCGACGAAGCCGAGCACCGTGGGGAAGTCGCCGGGATTGACCTCGACGCGCGGCGAGAACCCGGCCGCCCGGCAGGCGGCGCCGATGCGGTCGAACCAGAAGCTCTCCAGCGGATCGTCGGTCGCCCAGGCCTCGTCGGCGATCTCCTGCAGATGCACAGCGGAGCGTCCCGCCAGCGGGTGCCCGGCGCTGAGGATCGCGATGTACCCCTCCTCGAGGATGTCGTGGCCCTCCCACTCCTCGGTGCGAGGATCGCCGGCCCCTTCCCCGACCACGATGTCCATCCCCGCCTCGACCAGGTCCTCGCAGCTGCAGTCCCGCAGCACCAGCTCGAGCCGCAGGTCGGGGAAGCTCCTGCGCACCTGCTGGGCGAGCTCCGGCACCCAGCTGGCCGCGATCGACGTGGCGTACCCCAGCCGCAGCGTCCCCGTGCGCCCGGAGCGGAGGTCCTCGACGGCGCGGTCCAGGGCGGCGAGGGCGTCCAGCGCATGCCCGGCCTCGGCGGCGAGGACCCGGGCATGCGCGGTCACGAGGATCCCGCGCCCGGAGCGCTCGACGAGCTCCAGACCGGTCTCCCGGCGCAGGCTGGTGAGGTGCTGGCTGATCGCCGAGGGTGTGAAGCCGAGCGCCTCGGCGCTCGCTCGGATGCTGCCGGTCTCGACGACCGAGCGCAGGACGCGGAGCTTTCCGGGATCGAGCATGGAACGACCCTACGTCCATTCAGTCCGGCTGAACAGAGGGGTGCGAATCATCGCTTGTCATGAACTGATGTGCGGCGCAGGATCGATGCA
>DATGUQ010000208.1:0-2786 GCA_035301145.1 Brachybacterium sp.
GCCGGCGTGCAGCAGGAGGAGGCGGGAGAGCTGGACGGTGCCGCCCTGGCCGTCGCTGTAGCGCAGGGTGAGGACCGAGAGGGTGGTCTTCTCCCGCAGCACCTCCTGGCTGAACTCGCCGGTGGCCTGGTCGTAGTGCATCGCCCAGGCGCCGCGCACGTAGCTGGCCACGGTGCGGCGGTACTTGGAGCGGTTCGGGCCGGCGTCGGAGGCGGCGGCGTTGAACTGCAGGGTGCGCGGCGGGGTCAGCAGCGCGCTGATCGCGTCCAGCAGGGTGGACTTGCCGGTGCCGGGCCCGCCGGTGAGGAAGTAGCCCTTGGAGGAGATCGCCAGGTCGTGGGTGCCGTGGAAGGTCCCCCAGTTCGAGACCTGGACGGCGACGAGCCGCCACTGCCCGGGGTGGGGGTGGTCGGGGTCGCGCTCCTCCGGCTGGGCGGGGGCGTCGGTCTCGGCCATGCCGGGGAGATCGAGGGTGTCGGCTGCGGAATCCACCCCTGCAGGGTACCGAGTCGCCGCGTCGTGCGCGGCCTGCGCGCGGAAGGCCGAGCCCGGCCCGTCTACGCGGGGCGCTCCCACGGGGCCGGGGTGGGCAGGTACCGCTCGAGGAACGCACCCACCTCGCGGCGCAGGGCCGGGGACATCCCGGTCTGCTCCTGGTTCAGGCAGAACGTGTCGTAGCGGCGCAGCGACTCCAGGGCGTCGAGCGACTGCTCGACCCCCGGGGAGGCGAGGTCGAGGTACAGGTAGTTCGGCTGCCGCGGGACGGCCCGCCCCAGGGCGTGCGCGTACCAGTGGTGCAGGGACGAGGCGAGCGAGAGGTCCGTCGGGGAGCGGAAGCGCGCCTCGCGCGTGCGGGCCACCTCCTCGGGGTTCTCCGCCTCGATCTGCTCGCCCACGCTGCGCAGCTGGGCGTGGACGGTGTGCCGGATCTTCGTGCGCACGTCGAGCCCGAAGCGTGCCGCCAGCAGGGCGCGTCCGTTCTTCGCCGCCGCCATGATCGGCAGGTCCTGCGCGCTCACCGGCCCGGGGTCGATCGGCAGGTCGGAGGGGAAGAAGGCCGCCAGGCCCGGTGCGGGGAAGAAGTCCCCGGGGTAGGCGATGCGGCCGAAGAACACGTCGTCGTTGAGGTAGAGGTAGTGCTCGGCCAGGCCCGGGATCCGATGCAGCGCGGATTCGATCGCATGGGAGTTGAACCTGCTGCCGCCGAGGAGGTCGGCGTGGTCGATCACGGTGATCCGCGGGTGGTCGGCGTCCAACCAGTGCGGGACCTGCCCGTCGGTGACGAGGTGGATCCGCCGCACCCAGTTCGCGTAGCGCCGGAGGGAGCGCAGGGAGTAGCGCAGCTCCTCGGAGTCCAGATAGCGGCTCTCGTCCACGGCCGATCGGTGGTACCCGGACAGGCCTCCCGAGACGGCCTGCAGCGCCTCGTCCCGCCGTCGGCGCCACGCCGGATCGGAGCCGTCCACCCAGGTGTAGACCACGTCGATCGGCATCGAGGGCTCCGGGGCGGCGCTCCCGCGCCGCTGCGGCAGCAGGCTCTCCCGCGACGTCTCCGACCACTCCTGCGCACCGACGTGCGGGAGCGCGGCCGTGGACGCGTCCCCGTAGCGCGCGCCGTCGAAGGGCAGGACGTCGAGCACGACGTCGAGATCCGGCACCGGCTCGAGGGGCCGCCCGTCGGCCGCGAGACGGGGCCGCACGGTCAGCCGCCTCCCGCCCGCCTCCCGGTGGAGCTCCCAGTGGACCGGGAGGGCCGAGAGGGCGCGGCGCACCGCGGGGCCGTCCTCCGAACGCACCGCCAGCCGCCACGGCCGCCGCGGGATCGGCGGCGCCAGCACGCATTCCACCGGCGCGACCGCGTCCAGGACCGTGTCGAGCGCATGGGCCCGCTGCGCGTGCAGATCGTCCTCCTGCAGCTCCAGCGCCTGCTGGGGGCGGCCCCACTGCAGGCCGGTCCAGACGGTGCCCGGTTCCGGCGCAGGGAGGAGTCGGCGCCCCGCCAGACTCAGCCGACGGACCGTGTCCCCCCTGTGCAGCCGGGCAGCGATACGGCGAGTCCTTCCCACAGGAGCCGAGTCTACGACGACACGCACCCCCGTCAGGACACCTCACGTTCTGCGCCCGTTCACGTTGCTATAGTCCAGACGATCGCCGTTCAGGGCTCGCCCCGGGACGGCGTCGTCATTCAGGTCGCACCCGTCTCCGCGTGGCGGCCGAGACCCGGTCCTGCAGCGGAGGGAGCACGTCGAGCCATGCCGATGCGCACCACCATCCACCGTCCCCGTCAGCGGGGGACCCCGCTCCTGAGCACCGCACGTCCCGTCGAGGCCGTATGAGCGCCGACCGCCGCCACGGCACGCGCCGCCGCGCCGTCCTGGGGACCTGGTCCGCGGACTCCGGGACCGGTCTGTGGGACCAGGCCTTCCCGGCGCAGGCCTGGCGGGCCGTCCTCGGCGAGGCGACGGTGTCACTCGAGATCGACGGCGGCCCCGCACAGCTCTGGAGCGCCCGCTCCGGGCGGCGCCGGCTGGTCACGCGCTCCGCCGCGGGCCGCCTCGACCTCCCGCTGGAGGCCGACGGCGCCGAATGGTTCTGGGTCGAGGGCCCGGTCCGCTCGGTGACCTGGTGCGCGGCGGTCGGCGCCGATCTGCCGGAGGTCGCGGTGGTGATGCCCACACGGCTGCGGGAGCAGGATGCGATCGCCCAGTCCGCCCGCTTCGCCCGTATGGATCTCGTGCGCCGGGTGATCGTGGTCGACCAGGGCGGGACGCTCGCCGATCTGCCCG
>DATGUQ010000209.1:0-8748 GCA_035301145.1 Brachybacterium sp.
CCACGATCCGTGGCTGCCGATGCTGCCGCTGGTGTGCTACCCGGACATCGTCGGCCGCACCCTCATCGACCTCGGCGCCTCGATCGGCCCGGACCCGTCGGTGCCGATCGCGATCGACGTCGTCTCCTACCGTCCGGGGCGCCGGGCGGTGCTGCGCGCCTCGCAGGGCGGCCGGGCGGTCTACCTCAAGGTGATGCAGCCCCATCGCAGCGCGGAGATCGTGGATCGCCATCATCGGCTGCTCGCCGCCGGCGTCCCGGTGCCCGAGGTGCTCGCCCATCACAACGGGCTCGTGGTCCTCGCCGAGCTGCCCGGCCGCCCTCTGGCCCGGGCGGTGATCGACGAGGGCGTGGACGCCTGCCGGGCCGAGGACCTGGTCGCTCTGGTGGATCGGCTGCCCGCGTCGATGTACACGCTCTCGCTGCGCCCCCCGTGGACGGATTCGGTGGAGTTCTACTCCGGCATCGTCAGCTCCTCGGTCCCCTCGCTCGGGCCGCGGCTGGACGCGCTGGTGCGGTCGATCCGCGACGGCCTGGGCGCCCTCGAGCAGCGCATGGACATGCGCCCGCACGACGTGGTGCACGGGGACTTCTACGAGGCGCAGGTGTTCGTCGAGGACGGCCGCGTGGTGGGCCTGCTGGACATCGACACCGTCGGGCCGGGCCGTCGAGCCGACGACCTGGCGTGCCTGCTCGCCCATCTCAGCGTCCTGGCCGACTACGGCAACGCCGGCCGCATCGATCGCACCACGCAGGAGCGGGTCGAGGAGGCCATCCGCACCTGGCACGGGACGTTCTCCGAGCGGGTGGACCCCACGGAGCTCGCGCTGCGCTCGGCGGGCGTGGTGCTGTCCCTGGCCACCGGACCGCACCGGCAGCAGGAAGCGGCCTGGGAGGCGGCCACCGAGGCGATCGTGCGGGTCGCCGAGGAGTGGGTCTCCGAGGCCCGGCGCGCCGAGGCCCGACGCCACGAGGCGCAGCACGCGCCCGCACCGCCGCAGGCCGCGCCGCAGCACGCCGCAGCGCGGCAGCAGGCACCCCCGTCGCAGCAGGCGGGTCCCATGCAGCAGGCGGCGCCGACGCAGCATCACACACCCGCGGAGGGCTCCGCCCCGCGCCCCTCCGGCTCAGCCGCCGGCTCGGCGCCGCCCGAGCACACCGCTCCCCTGCCCCCGCAGACCCTCTCGCCGCGCCCGGTCCAGGCGCACGGGCCGCAGTCGTCCCGGCCCCAGACCCCCGGCGACGGGGGCCACGGCGACGACTCCCCCACCCAGGAGCGGCGGATCGACACGATCCTCCCCGGCTGAGCAGCGGCCGTCCCCGCCCTCGACCGCGGCGGGCTGTGCCACCATCGGGGCATGCGTGCAGTGCTCCAGAGAGTCGACGGTGCCCGGGTCGAGGTCGACGGCGAGGTGGTCGGCGCGGTCGAGGGAGAGGGCGTGCTGGCCCTGGTCGGCGTCACCCACGAGGACGGTCCCGCTCAGGTGGCCACGATCGCCCGGAAGATCTGCGACCTGCGGATCCTGGAGGGCGAGCGCTCGGTGCTCGACGCCGGGGCGCAGGTGCTCGTCGTCTCCCAGTTCACACTGTACGGGGACACCCGCAAGGGCAGGCGCCCCTCGTGGAGCGGTGCCGCCCCGGGTCAGGTCGCCGAACCGCTCGTGGACCAGGTGGTCGAGGCGATCAGGGCCCGCGGGGTCACGGTCGCGACGGGTCGCTTCGGCGCGATGATGCGGGTGGGCCTGACCAATGACGGTCCGTTCACGGTGCTCGTCGAGGCGTGAGCGGCACGCGGCGGCCGCCCGTCCGCTGGGATGTCGGCACCGCGACGTCCGCGCACGTGTCGACACAGCGGCTGTCGCGCACGTGTCGGTGCGCAGCCGCGCGCGTGTCGGCACTGCGCCGCTCGCGCTCGTGCGGATCCGCAAATTCCCCAGCGCGCCGCAGGCGCATGCGGCGGGCGACGAGCGGCGAGCACGCCGTGCACGCCCGGCTCCGGCCCGCGTACCCTGGGCGCATGACCTACACACTCGTGCTGCTCCGCCACGGCGAGAGCGACTGGAACGCCAAGAACCTGTTCACCGGCTGGGTGGACGTCCACCTCACCGAGAAGGGCCGCCAGGAGGCCGTCGAGGGCGGAGACCTCATGAAGGAGGCCGGCATCCTGCCCGACGTGGTGCACACCTCCCTGCAGCGCCGCGCGATCATGACCGCGAACCTCGCGCTGGACGCCGCGGACCGCCACTGGATCCCCGTCAAGCGCGACTGGCGTCTGAACGAGCGCCACTACGGCGCGCTGCAGGGCATGGACAAGGCCGAGATCCGCGAGAAGTACGGCGAGGAGCAGTTCATGGCCTGGCGACGCTCCTACGACACCCCGCCGCCGGAGATCGAGTTCGGCACCGAGTTCTCCCAGGACCAGGATCCGCAGTACGCGGACCTCGGCGAGCAGCTGCCGAAGTCCGAGTGCCTCAAGGACGTCGTCGAGCGCTTCCTGCCGTACTGGGAGGAGGGCATCAAGCCCGACCTCGTCGACGGGAAGACCGTGCTGATCGCCGCGCACGGCAATTCGCTGCGCGCGCTGGTGAAGTACCTCGACGGCATCTCCGACGAGGAGATCTCCGGGCTGAACATCCCCACAGGCCAGCCGCTGGTCTACGAGCTGGACACGGACTTCCAGCCCGTCGAGGAGGGCGGCCGCTACCTCGACCCGGTCGCTGCGAAGGCCGCCGCCGAGGCCGTGGCCAACCAGGGGAAGAAGTGAGCTGAGCCCCGCTCGAACACCCCGCCGGAGCCCCGCGATCTCTCGGATCGCGGGGCTCCGGCGCTACCGTGTGCGCATGACAGATCTCCGTGATGACCAGTTCGAGCTCCTCGGCGATCCGCCGCGGGCCGTCCGCGCCGTCCGTGAGCTGCCCCCGGCGGCGGTCGCGGAGATGCTGCGGGCTCCGTCGGCCCCCGCGCTGCTGGAGCTGCTGGGGATCACCGGACAGGACCTCGCCGAGCTCAGCGCCCTGATCGGGCCCGCCGTGGAGGATCCCGAGATCCTCGGCGAGATCACCCGCACCGCGAACCTGCTGCGGGCGGGCGCCGGGCTCGAGGTGCCCGCAGCGGATCTGGCCGCCCTGGGGCGCGAGCACGGCGCGCTGCAGCAGCGGCTCGCGCCGGGCGAGGGTCTGCTGTCGATCCTGGCCCTGGCGGTGAGCACCTCCACGGTGCGGGCCTGGCACCGGGAGCGGGGGCTGAGCACCGAGCAGTCCTGGCACGTGCTCGCCGATCTCGGACAGCAGATGCGGGTCCATCGCCGCAGCAGCGGGCGGCTGGGACTGCACCAGCTGCCCTGGATGGCGCTGAACTGGCGCGGCCGACTGGTGCACCTGGGCCGGCTGCAGTTCGATCTGCATCGCGCCGAGCGGGGCACGGCGCAGGAGCGCTGGGTGATCGGCACCCACATCCCGGCCACCGGCTCCCTGGACCCCGCCGCGGTGGAGGACTCCTTCGCCCGCGCCGCCGAGTACTTCACGACCCATTACGCGGACCTCGACGCAGACCGGCCCGAGGGCGCCCCGCGCTTCGGTCACGAGTTCGTCTGCGACTCCTGGCTGATGAACGATCTGCTGCCGCGCGAACTCGGGGAGGACTCGAACCTCGGTGCCTTCGTGCGCCGCTGGGAGATCGTCTCCCAGGAGGCGGGGGACGACTCCGCCGCCTTCTTCGTGTTCGGGGTGCGCCCGCCGTACGACGCCGACGCCCTGCCGCGCACCACCCGGCTCGAGCGCCTGGTGGGCGATCGCCTGGCCGACGGGAGCGGCTGGTCCGCGGGGCGGGGTCGGCTGGTGCGCTGACGGCCGGGACAGGACCGCCCCGCACGGAGAGCCCCGCCGCCCGACCGACGCCCCGCGCGATGACCGGGCCGCCGCGACGGCTGCGCCGTCAGAAGACGGAGTCACCCTCGTCGTAGCGGTCCAGCACCTCGTCGAACGCGGTGCCGAGGTCGATGCCGCGCGCCATCGAGACGGCGAAGGCGCTGCGCGTGACCGCGAAGCCGATCTGCACCGAGAGCGTGGCCCGTTCGTGCGCGTGCTCCCCCTCGAGCGCCTCGGCCAGGGTCTCGATCATCTCGGTCTGGACCGACAGCAGATTGCCCGAGGAGAGGGTGTGCAGCTTCGGCTCCGACGCCATCACCTGCTTCTTCAGCTCCCGCAGCTCGAGATCCACCGGCGCGGCGGCGAGCGCCTCGCGCATCACGGAGCGGAGCCCCGCGCGGGGCCCCGACTCCTCGATCCGTTCCCGCAGCTGCTCGGCGATCCCCTCCCCGCTCTGCATCAGCACGCCGATGATCGCGGACTCCTTGGTGGTCCAGTGGTTGAAGAAGGTGCGGGTGGAGACCCCGGCGCGCTGGGCGATCGCCTCCACCGTGACGCCGCTGAGGCCGTGCTCGTGGACCAGCTCGAGGGCGGCACGGTGCATGGCGATGCGGGACTGGTGCTTCTTCCGTTCACGCAGCCCGAGGGTCTGGTCGTTCGGGGTCGTCTCGTCGGTCACGCCCCCATTGTAGGTCCGACAGATCACAGAATCTGCACTCAGTGAAATAGTGCATCCAGTGCAAGCATTGGATAGTCTCGTCCGGTCGATGCGCGCCGTCGTGCCGCGACCTCCGGACGTGATCCCGCGCCCGCCCGACCACCCCCCAGCACCAGTGACCCGAGGAGCTCGATGAGCACAGCAGCCCCCACGGCGCCGCAGCCCGGCACCGACACCGCCTTCACCGGCCTGGACCGACAGGGGCGACTCGTCTTCGTCGGCCTCATGCTCGGCATGTTCGTGGCCTCCATGTCCCAGACGATCGTCGGCCCGGCGATGCCGCGCATCGTCGCCGAGCTCGGGGGCGTCGAGCACTACAGCTGGATCGCCACCGCCGCGATGCTCGTCTCGGCCGTCGCCGTCCCGGTGGTGGGCAAGCTCTCCGACCTCTACGGGCGGCGCTGGTTCTATCTCGGCGGACTGGCCGTGTTCATGCTCGGCTCGATCCTCGCCGGGATGGCGCAGGGATTCTGGTTCCTGGTCTTCGCGCGCGCCGTCCAGGGGCTGGGCATGGGCACGCTGATGCCGCTGAGCCAGACGATCATCGGCGACATCATCCCGCCGCGTCAGCGGGGCAAGTACCAGGGCATCATGGGCGCCGTCTTCGGCGTGACCTCCATCGCCGGGCCGCTGATCGGCGGAGCGGTCACCGATCACGTCGGCTGGCGCTGGCTGTTCTACATGATGCTCCCCGTCGGCGTGGTCGCCTTCGCGTTCATCCTGAAGTTCCTCCACCTCGGCGCCGGGGAGCAGCACGGGAAGGTGGACCTGCTGGGCATGCTCACGCTGACGCCCGGCATGGTGATCGGCCTGCTGGCCACCACCTGGGGCGGCGGCGACTACGCCTGGGGCTCCCCCGTGATCATCGGGATGTACGCCGTGGCGGCCGTGTTCCTGCTCGCCTTCGTGATCATCGAGACGCGGGTGGCCGAGCCGCTGCTGCCCCTGCACCTGCTGCTGCGCCCCATCGTGGCGCTGCCGGTGGCGGCGTCCTTCGCGATCGCGGTGGCCATGTTCGGCGCGATCATCTACATCCCCGTCTATGCGCAGGGCGTCATGGGGGTCTCCGCCACGAATTCCGGGGCGATCCTCATCCCGCTCTCGCTCGCGATGATCCTCACCTCCATCGTGGTGGGGCTGCTCATCTCCCGCACCGGCCGGTACCGCGAGTTCCTGATCCTGGGCGGCATGGTGCTGGTGGCCGGGTACTGGATGCTGTCCCGCCTGGAGTACGGCGACTCCCAGCTGCGCCTGACCGCGGCGATGGTCGTGATCGGTCTGGGACTGGGCCTGTCGATGCAGGTGTACACGCTGGTCGTGCAGAACGCCGTGGCGCAGCGCGAGCTGGGGGTGGCCACCGCCGCCGTGCAGTTCTTCCGCAACATCGGCTCGACGATCGGCACCGCGGTGCTGGGCACCGTGATGACCTCGCAGATGGCCGGCGCGATCCAGACGCAGCTGCAGCAGATCCCCGCCGAGCAGATGGCGTCCCTGCACGCCTCCGGCGGGCAGGTCGACCCCGAAGGGCTCGAGGCCGCGGTGCTCTCGCCCGACGCGCTCGAGCAGCTGCCCCAGCTGCTCGTGGAGCCGATCCGCATGGGTATGAGCGAGGCGATGCAGAAGGTGTTCCTCACCGCGCTGCCGTTCGTGGTCCTCGCGCTGCTGCTGGCGCTGTTCATCAAGCAGGTGCCGCTGCGCGACACGCTGCAGGTGGCCGAGGAGGCACCCGGACGATCGGGCTCGGGCGCGGCGGCGGAGCTGGGCGGGACCGGCAGCGAGCCCGAGGACCTGCACCCGCGCACCGGGCCGATCCCGGTGGTCGCTGCGACGCCGGCCGACGGACAGGACGCCGACGCCGGGCCCGACGACGGCGGGACGCAGCGCGACGAGCTCCCGGCCGACGCCCACCAAGGGGCCGCCGACGACCGCTGACCGCCGCCCCCGGGACTGCCCCGGGACCCGTGCGGAAGGACATGAAAAGATGGGGCAATGCTCCTGAGCGATCATTTCCCGCCCACGATGCCCGCCGCCCTCGAGGGCCGCCTGACCACTCGTGTGCCCATCGAAGCGGATGTCGAGGCGATCGTCGCCCTGGTCACGGCCGATATCCGCAGGCATACCCCCGACGGTGCCGCGGACGAGGAGGCCCTCCGCTCCCGTCTGGTGGGACTGAAGTCCTGGGCACGGCGGGAAGTGGTGGTGGTGCCGGTCGCGGAGGACGGCTCCCCCAGCCTCGAGCAGCCTCCGCTGGCCTGGATCTCCCTCGAGGACCGCGCCGCCGGCCGCACCAACGTGCAGTTCGTGATCGCCTCGGACGCCCCCGAGCGCGACGCCCTGGCCGGCGCCCTGCTGGACTGGGCGGTCGAGGTGGGCGGGTCCTTCGCCCGCGCCCGCGGCGTCGCGGAGACTCAGCTGGACATCGACATCCACGAGCTGGACACCGACCGGGCCCGCCTGCTCACCGCGGCCGGGTACCGCAAGGTGCGCTCCTGGCTGCACATGCGTCGTCCGGTCGCGGCCGAGGAGGCGACCGGCCTGCCCGCCCCGCGCGAGGGCACCCGGGTGCGGCCCGTGCACCGCCACGGATCCGGGCTCCCCGTCTCCCAGGACGTGCGCACCGTGCACCGGATGCTGGAGGAGTCCTTCGCGGACCACTGGGGCTCCTACCGGGAGTCCTTCGCCGAGTTCGTCCAGCGCCTCATCGAGACGCCCGGGGAGGCCGGCTGGGACCAGTGGTGGATCGCCGAGATCCTCCGCGAGGACCGCTGGCTTCCGGCCGGCGGCCTGGTGGCGGTGCCGACCACGGCGACGACGGCCGACGGCGAGGGCACCTATCTCGAGTACCTGGGTGTGCACCGCAGCGCCCGCGGCCACGGGATCGCCAAGGCGCTGCTGCGCGCCGCGATCGCCGACGCCGCCGAGCGCGGCCGCACCCATGTCGACCTCGAGGTCGACGCCGACTCCCCCACCGGCGCGGACGGCCTCTACGCCGCGATGGGCTGGGAGACCTTCGAACGCACCGAGTCCTGGCACTCCTCGGCTCCGTCGCACCCCTCGCGTCTGCTCGAGCCGCCGCCCGAGGGCTGAACGGGGTCACGTCGCGGAAGGCCCCGCTCGCGGGTGCGGACACGCCGCGGACATCGGATTGTCCGACGTTCCGGAGAGCAGCATCTCGCCTGGTAGGACCGCATTTCCGGCCCCTTGCGCGCGGCCCCGGGGACGTCCCAGAATGGGCGGCGACAGGCTGGTCGGGAGGAGAGGAGCAGAGGTATGTTCAGGAGCATCGGGCGCGGCGTTCTCGAGTTCGCCCGGGCGATCGATACGGGCAACGCCATCCGGCACGGGGTGACGCCGCGCGCCTACCCCAGCGGAGGGCGCACGGCACCGTCGGCGGCCGAGGCGTCGGCGATCCAGCAGCTCACGGAGTCCGACGCGCGCCCCTGAGTGCGCACCGCCGAGCGCGGGCCCGCGCTCGGCGGCAGGGGCTCCCGTTGGAGGCCCCGTGCTCGTGCGTGCACCCGGACGGGTCCTCCAGCGGGTGGGCGTCTCGGTTCGTCGTCGGGCCTGCGCTCATCGGGGTCGGCGCAGCCATTGCCAGATCCGCAGCGGGAACATCCCCAGCAGCGGTGCGTTCCGGCCGAGCCGGGCATCGTCCCGACGGTCGAAGGCCGCGGCGAACCGTTCCGCCTCCATCGCGGTGTCGTAGGTCTTCTCCCCGCCGGTGCCGCAGCCGCGCTCGCACTCCCAGCGCATGGTGCGCCCGTCCGCGCGGAAGGCGGGACGGTGGCCGAGGACCCGGCATCCCAGCGGCGTCATGCCCGTCCCTGCGACGGGTCAGGTCCCCCGTCGGCGCGCTTCCCGCCCGCCCCGGAGTTGCCGGGCGGCCCCGAGGAGCCGCCCGTCCCGTCGCCCGCGGCGGCGTCGGCGTCCTCGGCGGTCAGCGGCGTGGCGAGGTCCTCGAGGTTCCGGCCCTCCGCCCTGACCCCGAAGAGCAGCTCGGCGAGACCTCCCAGCGACATCACGGCCGCAGCGATGAGGAAGCCCACGGCCACGGGCATCCGCTCCCCGGTGTCGATGAGGGTGCCGAACAGCAGCGGCCCGACGATGCCGCCGGCCGCCGTGCCGACCGCGTAGAAGAACGCGATCGCGAGGGCGCGGGTCTCCA
>DATGUQ010000210.1:0-4895 GCA_035301145.1 Brachybacterium sp.
ACGTCCCGCCCTCGCGACACGCCCGCCCATTCCCCCGATGCCGACCGCTGGCGGACGGTTCCGGGGGAATGGGCGGGCGTGTCGGGGAGCGGCTCGGCGGTGGATGCCGCCCTGCCGGTCAGATCTCGTCGCCGGCGGTGATCGCCTCGGCCTCCTCGACCCCGGTGAGCTCCGTGTGGGAGCCGACGGCGGTCAGGTGGCGGCGCCCCAGCACCAGCATCAGCATCGACAGCACGAGCGTGCCCGCGGCCAGCAGGTACGGGGCGCCGGCGGTGGTCGCCGCGGCGAGAGGGCCGGCCACGGCCGGGGCGACCGCGCCGCCCAGGAACCGCACGCCCGAGTACGCCGAGCTCGCCACGCCGCGCGGGAGGTCGGTGGCCTCCATGACCGTCTCGGTCAGCGCCGTGTTCATGATCCCCAGCAGCAGCCCGCCGACCACGATCAGCACGATCATCCCGGTCATCGAGCCGTGGGCGAGGCTCATCGCCGCCATCAGCACCGTGAGCAGTCCCAGGGTGGTCAGCAGTGTGGGGATCAGGCCCAGTCGGCGGGTGAGCAGCGGTGCGACGAACACCGAGGTGATCGCCAGCCCCGTGCCCCAGCAGAAGAAGACCCCGCCGATGGCCAGCGCCCCGAACTCGAGGCCGTGCGCGGCGGCGGCCGCCTCCAGCGGGAACGGCGAGTAGGCCAGCAGCACGAAGAACGCGAAGTTGTAGAAGATCGCGGTGAGCGCGAGGGTGCGCAGCGCCGGATGCGACAGGGCGCGCAGTGCGGCGAGCGGGGAGACGTGCGCGGGCTTCGCCTCCGGCCGCAGCAGCGCCACGATCGCGAGGAAGCCCACGCCCATGAGTACGGCGGTGCCGGCGAAGGGGGCGCGCCAGGACACGGCGCCGAGCAGGCCGCCCAGCAGCGGGCCGACGGCCAGACCGATCCCGAGCGCGGTCTCGTAGAGGATGATCGCGCCCGCGCTGGGCCCGGTGGTGGCACCGACGATCGCCGCCAGGGCGGTGGAGATGAACAGGGCGTTGCCGAGCCCCCAGCCGGCGCGCAGGCCGATGATCTCCTCGACGCTGCCGGCCCCGGCGGCCAGCGCCGCGAAGAGCACCACCAGCAGCAGGCCGATCAGCAGGGTGCGCTTCACGCCCGCCTTCGAGGCGAACCAGCTGGTGAAGAACATCGCCAGCGCAGTGATGAACAGGTAGCTGGTGAACAGCAGCATCGCCTGGGAAGGGGTGGCGTCGAGCTGGCTGCTGATGGCCGGGAGGATCGGGTCCACCAGGCCGATGCCCATGAAGGACACCGTCGCGGCGAAGGCGATCGCCCACACGGACTTCGGCTGGCGGAACGCGTCGCGGAGCGTGGGGGCGGCGGCATCGTGCGAGGCGGGGGAGGCGGCGGCCTGCTCGGACGTCGAGGAGCCCGACGGGTGGCCGCCCGGGGCCTCCGTGGGGCCGGCCGGACCGGTGGGCGTCGAGGAATCAGTGAGGGGTGAGGTCATGCGCGGTGCCCTTCGTGTGGGGGAGCGGTGCGGCGGCGGAGCGGGGCCCGGGAGCGACCGGTGGGGTCGGTGCGCGGGCGCGTCCGTCACCCGTCGTGGGCGTCGACCAGGCGTGCGAGGATCCCGGAGGCCCGATCCAGGGCGGCCAGATCCTCCGCGGACAGGGGGTCGAGCAGTCCTCCGACCCCGACGGCCAGCTGCTCCCGCCAGGCGGCGAGCTGGGCAGAGCCCTGCGCCGTGGTGCTGATCAGGGAGGAGCGGGAGTCGGTGGGATCGGGGGAGCGCTCGACGAGGCCCTCCTCCTCGAGGCGCTTGATCACGGTGGTCGCCGTGGGGCGGGAGACCCGCTCGCGATCCGCGATCTCGCTCAGACGCAGCGGCCCGTGCCGATCGATGGCGGCGACCACGCGCCAGGACACCGTCCCCACGCCCACCTCGGAGCGTCGGGCGGCCAGGCGGGCGAACTGAGAGCACACCAGGGCCAGCTGCTGGGGCAGCTCGCCGGAGGCATCGGAGGCGCCAGGGGTGGGGGAGGAGGTCGACACGTCACACCACTGTAGTGAGCAATGCTAACTATCGCAAGCGCGGAGCGTCCTCCGTGACGGAAACGGCTCAGCTCCTCAGTGCTGCAGCGTCTCGCCGATCCGCCGTCTCGCCGACTCGGCGCCTCACCGGCTCACCGGATCCGTCGGGCCGTCGGCGAGCAGGGCCTCGAGCTCCTGTCGGCGCGGCGCGCCCTCCCAGTCCCCGGGGACGGTGCAGGCCAGGGCGCCGCACGCATTCGCCCGCGCCAGCCGCTCCGGGACGCCGAGCCCGTCGAGCTGGGCGCTGAGATAACCCGCCACGAACGCATCGCCCGCCCCGACCGTGTCCACCACGTCCACCACGTGCCCGCTCGCCTCGTGGAGGACGCCGTCCGCGAGCGCGGCGGCGCCGTCGGGCCCGAGCTTCGCCACCACCTGGCGCCCCGGGCGGGCCAGCGCCGCCAGCAGCGCGGCGGGCCCGGAGCTCTCGAGCTCCGGGGCCAGCAGCGCGAGCTCCTCCGGCCCGCCGATCAGCAGGTCGACGTGCTCGAGGATCTCCGCCAGCAGCTGGGCGAGCCGGCCCGGGGAGCCCAGCCGGGAGCGATGGTTCACGTCCAGGTTCACCCTCACCCCTGCCGCGGCTGCGCGCCGCACGGCGGTGACGACGGTGTCCCGCGCGCTCGCGGACAGCAGCGGGGTGATGCCGCTGACGTGCAGGATCTCGGCCTGCTCGATGAGCTGCTCGGGGAGGTCCACCGGACTCAGCGCGGATGCCGCGGAGCCGCTGCGGTAGTAGTCCACGCGGGTCGACGAGCCGGTGGGGCGCGACTTGATCATCAGACCCGTCGGCCGCTGCGGATCCCTGGGGCAGTGCACCTCGACGCCCTCGGCGCGGATCTCCCGCACCACCCGCGTGCCCAGGGGGTCCTCGCCCACCCGGCTCACCCAGGCCGTCGGCACTCCGAGCCGGCGCAGTCCGATCGCCAGGTTCGACTCCGCGCCGCCGATCGCGAGATCGACCGAGGGCAGGTGGGCGAGGGAGCCGATGGTGCCGCTGTGCATCAGCGCCATCGTCTCGCCCACGGTGACCACGCGCGGCGCGCCGCTCATGCTCCCGCCTCTCGGGTGGTCACGCCCACGAACTGTGCGGCCCGCTCGGCCAGCGCCTCGAGGCTGCCGCCCCTGAGGGCGTCGCCCACCAGCGGCCCGCCGACGGAGACCGCCTCGGCGCCGGCCTGCAGCCAGGCCGCCGCGGCCTCGAGATCCACCCCACCCGAGGGGATCACCCGGATGCCGGGGAACGGCCCGCGCAGGTCCTTGATGTAACCGGGCCCCACCGTCGAGGCGGGGAACACCTTCACGGCGGCAGCGCCCGCGGACCAGCCGGCATGCAGCTCGCTCGGGGTGAGGCCGCCGGGCACGATCGGGATCGCCGCCTCGGCGGCGGCCTCGAGCAGGTCCGCGCGGGTGATCGGCGTGACGATGTAGTGCGCGCCGCGCTCGGCCGCGGTGCGCAGGTCCGTCGGGTCGGTGACCGTGCCGACGCTGATGTCCATCCGGTCGTCGCACTGCTCGAGCAGTGCCGGCAGCTCCTCGAGGGTGCCGGGGGTGGACAGGGTCAGCTCCACCGAGCGGATGCCGGCGCCCGCGAGCGTCTCGAGCACGGGGGCGTACTGGTCGGCGCGCTCGCCGCGGAGCACGGCGATCAGCCGGGCGGCGGCGGTGCGCTCGGGAAGGTCCGGGCGGGGCGGAGTGGTCATCTCTGGCCTCCTGGAAATGGCGGGCGGAGTGCGATCCCGGCTGTCACGAGACCATGCCGTATTGCAGTCCGGAACGCCGGTTCTGGATACCGCAACAGTCTATCCGCTGTGCTCCTCGGGCGAGCGCCTCCGGAGGCCGCCGTCGTCGCCGCTCGTGCCGCGCGGCGCGGCCGGTGAGGAGATCCACGAGCCCGCACAGCGACCGTCGGCCACAATGAGACGATGACCAGTACCCATACGACCGTCGAGTCCGTCCTCGCCCTGCTGCGTCACGTCCCGCAGGGCGAGGCCGAACTCGAGCAGCTCGGCCGGGAGGCGCAGACCCTCCCGACCAGCGAGCTCGTCTACCTGGTCGAGACCCGTCCGGCGACCGAGGCGGCGTTGCTCTTCCGGGTGCTCGGCAAGGACCAGGCGCTGGCCGTCTTCGAGATGCTGCCCGCCTCCCACCAGGCCGATCTGATCAGCGCCCTGCGCACTCCGCAGGTCGCCCAGCTCATCGGCGACCTCGACCCCGACGACCGCGCCTCCCTCTTCGACGAGCTGCCGGCCTCCGTCGCCGAGCGCCTGATGCACGGCCTGGACGCGGACGAGCGCGCCATGACCACGGCGGTGCTCGGCTACCCCCGCGATGCGATCGGCCGGTACATGTCCCCCGAGGTGCTCGCGCTGAGCCCCGGGATGAGCGTCCGGGACGCTCTCGCGCACGTGAGGGAGCACGGCGAGGACGCGGAGACGATCTACCTGCTGCCGGTGGTGGACCGGTCGCGCGTGCTGCTCGGCGTGGTGGGGCTGCGTCGACTGCTGGGCGCCGACGAGGACGCGCTCGTCGGCGACCTCGCGCACGAGGCGGTCCGCGCCTTCGCCACCGAGGATCGCGAGGACGCCGCCCGGCGCTTCTTCGCCGCGAAGCTGCTGGCCATGCCGATCGTCGACGGCGAGGAGCGGCTGCTCGGCATCCTCACCGTCGACGATGCGATCGACGTGCTGGAGCAGGAGAACCACGAGGACACCGCCCGCACCAGCGGCTCCGAGCCCCTCCCGCGCTCCTACCTCTCCACCCCGGTGCTGCGCGTGGTGCGCAGCCGGATCGTGTGGCTGCTGGTGCTCGCGATC
>DATGUQ010000211.1:0-3542 GCA_035301145.1 Brachybacterium sp.
GCGCTGATCGGCGCCTGGGTGGTGCCGCACCCGGCACGGGCCTCCTCCGAGGCGGGCCAGCCGATCGACCTGCCGGAGCCGACGGGCCGCCGCGACGGCTCGGGCACGCCGGTCGCCGTCCCGATCGCCGCCGTCGGCTGACCATGGCGGGCACGGCGGCGTGGAACGGCACCCCCGCGCGGCAGGGCCGACGATGAGCGCACGCGAACGGACCTCGGGCACAGCCCGGCGGACGGCGGACTCCTCGCATGCCTCCCGGACCGAGTCCGTCCACGTCCTCCTCGGCGCGGCCGGCGGGGGCATCGGCCTCGGTATCGGTGCGGTGTTCCTCCGGGGCACCGCTCCCCTGGCCGGCTCGGGCTCGATCGGGCAGGTCGCCGCGCTGTCGGTGTTCGGCTGCGCGGGGGTGACCGCCGCCGTGGTGCTGTCCACGCTGACCCGGCGCTCCCTGCCCTGGTTCGGCGGGCACCACCGGTGGCGCCGGATGCTCGACGTGGGCGGGCTGTCCCTCGTGTACGGGCTGCTCGGCCTGTTCCTCACCGGGGCGCTGTTCGCCGTCTTCCAGAAGTCGTTCCAGGGCGTGGCGCTGGACCGGGTGGCGGGGACCTTCTGGGTCGCCGCGGCGAGCGCGGCGGGCGCATACATCGCCTCGGCGTCCGCGGCGGGGCTGACGGGCCGGTCCCTGGCCACCCTGCTGGCGGTGTTCGTGACCGTCGGGGTGCTCGCCAGCGCGATGAACGCACCGGGCCCGTACTGGTGGGAGCGCTACTTCTCGGAGCTCGGGGAGGGGCAGGACCTCGCGAGCCTCACCTTCAACATCACCCTGCTGCTGACCGGCGTCGCGCTGCTGACGGTGGTGGAGTTCCTCGCCCACGACCTGGACCGTTGGGCGCGTGCCTCCCACCAGCCGCACTGGACCATCGCCACGGTCCGCTCGCTGCTGTCGGCCGTGGGGGTGCTGGTGGCGCTGGTCGCGCTGATCTCCCGCACGGTGAGCGTGTTCTGGCACGATGTCGTCGCCCAGCTGCTGGTGGTCGTCTTCGGCCTCACGCTGCTGCTCGTGCCGGTGCTGCTGCGGCGCCTGCCGGGGGCGCTGCTGTGGATCACGGCCGCCGCCTTCGCGCTGCTCGTGACCGTGATCGTCCTCTACCTCGGCGTGGACTACCTCAACATGACCGCGTTCGAGATGGGGGCGGCGGCGATCGTGTACATCTGGCTGCTGCTGTTCATCCGCACCGTCTCCGCGGCCGCCGAGGGGACGCCGATGCCCGCGGACGCCGTCACCGCCGCAGGGGACGCCGGTTCCGAGCCGGGCGATTGTCCGGACCGGGACGCCGCGCCCGGGACCGGACGCGAGGACATGGGACGATGAGACCATGAACCCCTCCTTCCCCGATGCCCCCACCGCCTCCGTCCCGCTGCCCGATGGGGTGGCCCTCGTCATCTCCCACGGCGTCGACGCCCTCCGCGTCGAGACACCGGCGGCCACCGCCGAGGTGCTCCTCGACGGCGCCCACCTGATCAGCTGGACCCCGACCGGCGAGACGGACCTGCTGTGGCTGAGCCCGGACTCCCGCTTCGGCGCGGGCGAGGCGGCGCGCGGAGGCATCCCCCTCGTGGGCCCCTGGTTCGGGCCGGGCCGCGATATGGCGATGGAGGTCAAGCACGGCTGGCTGCGCAACATCCGCTGGGACCTGACCGGCGCGGACCGCGACGGCGAGGACGTGGTCCTCACCCTCGGAACGCCGGAGGACGTCCGAGCGCTCGGTGCGAGCATCCGGTTCCGCATCGGCGCCGAGCTGTCCGTGGACCTCACGGTCACCGCCACCAACAGGACCCTCGAGCTCGAGGCCGCGCTGCACACCTACCTCGCCGTCGGCGACGTGCGCGAGATCGCGATCGGCGGCCTGGAGGGCGCGGACTTCCTCGACAACACCCGCTCCCTGGCTCCCGACGTGATGCCGGCGGAGCCGCTGCGGCTGACCGGACCGACCGACCGCGTCGTCGCCTCCACCGCAGAGGTCGAGCTGAGGGACGAGCAGGCCGGGCGCCGCATCGTCTCCACCACACGCGGCACCGCGAAGACCGTGGTGTGGAACCCCTGGGACACCGGGGTCACGGACCTGGCGGACGCCCCCGATGCCGCCTGGACCGATTTCGTGTGCATCGAGCCCGCGATCGCCAAGGACGGCTTCGTGCGGCTCGAGCCCGGCAGCTCCCACACCCTCGGGGTCACGTACCGCATCGAGCGCTGACCCCCGACCGCGGAGCGCTCACCGCACGGTGATGCCGTCGGCGGCCATCGCCGCCTTCGCCTCGGCGATCGTCATCTGCTGGAAGTGGAACACGCTCGCGGCGAGCACCGCATCCGCGCCGGCGTGCACCGCGGGCGCGAAGTGCTCGGGCACCCCCGCACCGCCGGAGGCGATCAGCGGCAGGGTCGTCGCCTCGCGCGCGAGAGAGATGAGCTCGAGGTCGAAGCCCTGCTCGGTGCCGTCGGCGTCCATCGAGTTCAGCAGGATCTCGCCGGCGCCGCGCTCGGTGACCTCGCGGATCCAGGCGATCGCGTCGATGCCGGTGCCGCGTCGGCCGCCGTGGGTGGTGACCTCGAAGCCGGAGCCGGAGCGGGCCGTGCCCTCCGGGGTGTCGTCCGTGACACGGCGCGCGTCGATCGACAGCACCAGCACCTGGTTGCCGAAGCGGCGGGAGATCTCGGAGATCACCTCCGGGCGGGCGATCGCCGCGGTGTTCACACCGCACTTGTCGGCCCCGGCGCGCAGCATCTGGTCGACGTCCTCGACCGTGCGCACGCCCCCGCCGACGGTCAGCGGGATGAAGATCTGCTCGGCGGCGGCCCGGACCACGTCGATCATGGTCTCCCGCCCCCCGGAGGAGGCGGTGACGTCGAGGAAGGTGAGCTCGTCCGCTCCCTCCACGCCGTAGCGGGCGGCGAGCTCCACCGGATCCCCGGCGTCGCGCAGGTCCTTGAAGTTCACGCCCTTGACGACGCGGCCGGCGTCGACGTCCAGACAGGGGATGACCCGTACGGCCAGGCTCATGCGTCGATCCTCTCCAGGTCGAGCTCCTCGGCTCCCTCGATGATGAACTGTCTGCGCGGGGCGACCTCGGAACCCATCAGCAGTTCGAAGACGGCGCTGGCCGCCTCGGCGTCCTCGATCCGCACCCGACGCAGGGTGCGGTGGCCCGGGTCCATGGTGGTGTCCGCGAGCTGATCGGCGTCCATCTCGCCCAGGCCCTTGTAACGCTGGATCGGCTCCTTGTACTTCTTGCCGCGCCGCTCGAGGTTCTTCAGCAGCTTGTTCAGCTCCGCCTCCGAGTAGGTGTAGACCAGCTCGTTCTTCCTCTTGCCGCCGTGGACGATCTCCACCCGGTGCAGCGGGGGCACCGCCGCGTAGACGCGCCCGGCCTCGACCAGGGGCCGCATGTAGCGGTGGAAGAGGGTCAGCAGCAGGGTGCGGATGTGGGCGCCGTCCACATCGGCGTCGGTCATCATGATGATCTTGCCGTAGCGGGCGGCGTCC
>DATGUQ010000212.1:0-10092 GCA_035301145.1 Brachybacterium sp.
ACCTCGGTGCGCGACGTGCCGGTGAAGCTGCTGTTCGACAACCGCCTGGTGATCAACAACCACCTCAAGCGCCACCGCGCGGGCAAGGTCTCCTTCACCCACCTGATCGGCTGGGCGATGATCGAGGCGATCACCGAGATCCCCGACATGAACAACGGCTTCGACCTCGACGAGAAGGGCAAGCCCGTCCTGCTGAAGCGCGAGGACATCAACTTCGGCCTCGCGATCGACATGCCGCGCCCGGACGGCTCCCGCGGCCTGGTGGTCCCGTCCATCAAGGCGGCGCAGCGCTTCGACTTCCACGGCTTCTGGAAGGCCTACGAGGAGGTCGTGGCCAAGGCACGTGCCGGCAAGCTCACGATGGACGACTTCTCGAACACGACGGTCTCGCTGACCAACCCCGGCGGCATCGGCACCGTCCACTCCATCCCCCGCCTGATGCAGGGTCAGGGAGTGATCGTCGGCGTCGGTGCGATGGACTACCCCGCACAGTTCCAGGGCGCGAGCCCCGCGACGCTGGCCGAGCTCGCCGTCTCGAAGGTCATGACCCTGACCTCGACCTACGACCACCGCATCATTCAGGGTGCCGCCTCGGGCGAGTTCCTCAAGCGGATCGGCGACAAGCTGCTGGGCAAGGACGGCTTCTACGACCGCGTCTTCGCCTCCCTGCGCCTGCCCTACCAGCCGGTGCGCTGGGTGCCGGACAACCCGTTCCGCCACACCACCTCCGAGCGCCTCGCCCGGGTGATGGACCTGATCCACGCCTACCGCGTACGCGGCCACCTGATGGCGGACACCGACCCGCTGCAGTACAAGGTCCGCACCCATCCGGACCTCGACGTCGAGACCTACGGCCTCACCCTGTGGGACCTGGATCGCCGCTTCCCGACCCGCGGCCTGGGCGGCAAGGAGGAGCTGTCGCTGCGCGACATCCTGGGCGTGCTGCGCGATGCGTACTGCCGCACCATCGGCGTGGAGTACATGCACATCTCGGACCCGGACGAACGCGCCTGGATCCAGCAGAAGATGGAGACCCCGCGCAAGCCCTTCGACAAGTCCGAGCTGACCCACATCATGGACCGCCTCAACTCCGCCGAGGCGTTCGAGACCTTCCTGCAGACGAAGTTCGTGGGGCAGAAGCGCTTCTCCCTCGAGGGCGGCGAGGCCGTCATCCCGATGCTCGACACCGTCCTGCACGGTGCCGCGCACGCGGGCCTGGACGAGGTCTGCATCGGGATGAGCCACCGCGGCCGGCTCAACGTGCTCTCGAACCTCGCGGGCAAGAGCTACGGGCAGATCTTCCAGGAGTTCGAGGGCAACTACGGCCAGAAGCTCGGCTCCGGCGACGTGAAGTACCACCTGGGCACCGAGGGCGAGTACACCTCGCACGACGGCCGGAGCACCAAGGTCTATCTCGCCGCCAACCCCTCCCACCTGGAGGCCGTGAACCCGGTGCTCGAGGGCATCGTGCGCGCCAAGCAGGATCGCCTCGAACGCCCCGAGGAGTTCCCGGTGCTGCCGGTCCTCGTGCACGGCGACGCGGCATTCGCCGGTCAGGGCGTGGTCACCGAGACCCTGAACCTCTCGGAGCTGCGCGGCTACCGCACCGGCGGCACCATCCACGTGATCATCAACAACCAGATCGGCTTCACCACGCTGCCGGACTCCTCGCGCTCGTCGTTCTACTCGACCGACGTCGCCAAGTCCACGCAGCTGCCGATCTTCCACGTCAACGGCGACGATCCCGAGGCCTGCGTGCGGGTCGCCGAGATCGCCTTCGAGTTCCGTCAGAAGTTCCACCGTGACGTGGTCATCGATATGCAGTGCTACCGCCGCCGCGGCCACAACGAGGGCGACGACCCCTCGATGACGCAGCCGGAGATGTACAAGCTGATCAACGACAAGCCCTCCACGCGCAAGCTGTACATGGAGGCGCTCATCGAGCGCGGCGACCTCACCGAGGAGGAGACCGAGGGGCTGGTGCGCAACTTCCAGGAGCACCTGGACGAGGCGTTCGCCTCCACGCGCACGGCACCGGCCTCCGAGAGCTCCCAGCAGGAGAACGTCCGCGGGCTGGAGCTGCCGGACGCCCAGAAGGGCGGCCCCGACGAGTCGCCGGCGGCGACGGCTGTGGAGGCCGGAGTGCTCGAGCGGATCGGCACCGCGCACTCCGAGGTGCCGGCATCGTTCGAGGTCCATCCGAAGCTCAAGAGCGTGCTCCAGCGGCGTGACCAGATGGCCACCGCGGGCAGCATCGACTGGGCCTTCGGCGAGCTGCTGGCCTTCGGCTCGCTGCTCCTGCAGGGACATCGTGTGCGCCTGGCCGGCCAGGACTCCCGCCGCGGCACCTTCGTGCAGCGGCACAGCGTGCTCATCGATCACGACAACGGGGACACGTGGACCCCGCTGTCCTACCTCTCCGACGACCAGGCGCGGTTCAACGTCTACGACTCCTCGCTCTCGGAGTTCGCGGCGCTCGGCTTCGAGTACGGCTACTCCGTCGAGAGCCCGCAGTCCCTGGTGCTGTGGGAGGCGCAGTTCGGCGACTTCGTCAACGGAGCGCAGACGATCATCGACGAGTTCATCTCCGCCTCCGAGCAGAAGTGGGGACAGAAGTCGAGCGTGGTGCTGCTCCTCCCCCACGGCTACGAGGGCCAGGGGCCGGATCACTCCTCCGCCCGCATCGAGCGCTTCCTCCAGCTGTGCGCGGAGGACAACATGCGCGTGGCCGCACCGTCCACGCCGGCGAGCTACTTCCACCTGCTGCGCAAGCAGGCGCTGACCGAGCCGAAGAAGCCGCTGATCGTCTTCACCCCGAAGTCGATGCTGCGCAACAAGGCCGCGGTCAGCGCGGTCGAGGACTTCACCAGCGGGACGTTCGAGCCCGTGCTCCCGGACTCCACCGTGGACCCGGGGGCCGTCCGCCGGGTGCTGCTGACCTCCGGCAAGGTCTACTGGGACCTCGTCGCTCGGCGCGAGAAGCTCGGCGTGACCGACACCGCGATCGTGCGGGTCGAGCAGCTCTACCCGCTTCCCACCGAGCAGCTGCGGTCCGTCCTGGACAGCTACCCGGAGGCCTCGCTGACCTGGGTCCAGGAGGAGCCGGAGAACCAGGGTGCCTGGAGCTTCATGGCGATGAACTTCGCCGTCGAGGTGGGGCGCACGCTGCGAGTGGTGGCGCGCCCGGCCTCCGCCTCCCCGGCCACGGGGTCGAACGCCACGCACAAGGTCGAGCAGGAGGATCTGCTCACCCGGGCCTTCGAGGCCTGAGCAGCGCCGCGGGTCACGGGTTCGCCCGTGGCCCGCGCCACCGCTAGAGTTGACGCCCCCCGTCCCCGTCCAGGAGGTCCAGGTGCCCACAGCGCCCATGACGCCCGCCCCGTCCCCGCAGTCCCGAATCCGGATCATCGCGCTCGGAGACGAGCTCCTCGCCGGGGTGGGTGATGCGCGGGCGCTGGGCTGGCTCGGCCGTGCCGTGGCCAGCGAGCAGGGAGCGACCAACCGCATCGACGTGTTCACCGCCGCGCTGCCCGGCGAGACCTCCGCCGAGCTCGCGGACCGATGGGACGAGGACGTGCAGCGCCGCTTCGCGAAGGAGGGCCAGGCCGACGGCTCCGTGGACAACCGCGTGGTGCTGGCGATGGGCCGCGCCGATGTGGAGGCCGGCATCTCCCTGGCCCGCTCGCGACTGAACCTCGCCAAGATCCTGGACGGGCTGGAGCGGCTGCGCATACCGGCCTTCGTGGTGGGGCCGACGCCCAGCAGGGACGCCGGCACGACCGCTGCGGTGCGGGAGCTCTCCGGCGCCTTCGAGGACGTCTGCTCCCGGCGCCGCATCCCCTACGTCGACACGGTCGGCGGTCTGATCGGGCACGAGCAGTGGGAGTCCGACCTCGCCCGCTCCGCCGGTGACCATCCCGGACAGACCGGGTACGGCCTGATCGCCTGGCTGGTGCTCCACGGCGGGTTCGGCCGCTGGCTGGGCACCTCCTCGTGAGGCGCATCCACCTCGAGTGACGTCGGCCTCAGCCGGGGACGGGCCCCTTCTCGGACGGCCTCGCCGCCGGCGTCATGTGGCACAATCGTCGGGTCATCCGGGCGAAGGAAGGAGAGCGTGATGAGCAAGCGAGGACGCAAGCGCAAGGCTCGCCGCAAGAACAGCGCGAATCGCGGCAAGCGCCCCAACAGCTGACCGCGACGTCGCCGCAGGCGACATGACGACGGGCCGCCCCCTTCGCGGGGGCGGCCCGTCGTGGTATGTGCGACCGCTGTGCGCGGCCTCAGGATCCCGGCAGCTCGCGACGCACGGTCTCGGTGCGGGTGATCCTGACGCTGCTGCCGTCGGCGCCCGTGCGGGTGACCGAGACGGTGCGGCACTGGACCGCGATGCGCTCACGCAGATCCGAGGGTGCACGGTCGGCGCAGCTGCGGCGCACCAGCTCCTTCATCCGCCGCATCCGCTCCCACTCCTCGGCGCACTCCGGGCAGTCGGCGGTGTGGCGCCGCATGCGCCGGACCACCTCCTCGGGGAGTTCGCCATCGAGCGCCTCCTCCAGCCCGTAGCGCATGTCCCGTCGTCCCGGCACCGCGGCACCGGTGCGAGGGGCCAGATCGTCCTGGTTCATCGTTCGTCCTCCCGGTCCATCGATCCGGTCGCGGTGTCGGCGGCCTCGTCCTCCTCCGCAGCGCCTGCTCGCAGGAACCCGCTGCGGTAGGCGTAGTCCGAGAGCTTCTCCCGCAGCTGGCGGCGCCCCCGGTGCAGGCGCGACATCACGGTCCCGATCGGGGTGTCCATGATCTCTGCGATCTCCTTGTACGCGAAGCCCTCCACATCGGCGAGGTAGACCGCCATGCGGTAGTCCTCGCGCAGCTCGCCGAGCGCGTCCTTGACCGCAGAATCGGGCAGATGGTCCAGCGCCTCGGTCTCCGCGGAGCGCAGACCGCTGCTGGTGTGCCCGGCGACCTCGGCCAGCTGCCAGTCCTCGACCGTGTCGGTCCAGGCCTCCTTGGGCCGGCGCTGCTTCTTGCGGTAGAGCGAGATGTAGCTGTTGGTCATGATCCGGTACAGCCAGGCTCGCATGTTCGTCCCCGGCGTGAACCGGTCCCGGGCGCGGAACGCCTTGACGAACGTCTCCTGGACCAGGTCCTCGGCGTCGTGGGGGTTGCGGGTCATCCGCAGCGCACCGCCGTAGAGGGAGTCGAGGTGGGAGAGCGCCTCCGACTCGAAGTCGAAGTCGGGAGCACCGCTGTCGGGCGCGCCGGCGTCGGGCGCACCGGCCTCGTCGGATCCCCGCGCCGTGGAGGCGGGGTCCGACAGGCCCGCATCGGGGCTCGGGGCGGGATCTGTTCGCGTCATCACCGTCAAACCTACGCCACCGCACCGAGGGACGGCGCGCTCGAGCGTCGGAGCCGTCATGCGCACCTGCCTCTCCGCCCGGGGGCGTCTCCTGCGGCGACCACGAGGTCCCGCGCCTTCGTCCGTCACGGGACGCGGGCGGATGCCGCGCCGTCCGGTGCAACGCCCTCCGCCCGAGGAATGTTCCCCGGGCGGTAGTCTGGACGCCGGTGACCTGGCCGACACGGCCCGATCGCCCGCCCTCCTGACCCCGTCGAGAACGTGAGGACACCATGTCTCTGGTCCGTCGCATCGCCCGGCCGCTGCTCGCCGCCCCCTTCGTCGTCGAGGGGGTGTGCACCGCGCTGCACCCCGAGCGCGAGATCGATGTCTACCCGCAGGCCTTCGACGCCGCCGATTCCGCGATCGCCAAGAGCTCCGCCCCCGGCTTCCTGGACGTGCGCACGATTGTGCGGTCCACCGGTGCGATCGCCGCCGGGGCCGGTGTCCTGTACGCCACGAACCGCTGCCCGCGGGCCGCGGCGGTCACCCTCCTGGCCACCACGTCCGTGGGCTGGGCCGGCCGCAAGAAGGTGTGGGAGCTGCGCGGTGAGGAGCTGACGCAGGAGCTCCGTTCCATCCTCACCGACGCAGGTCTGCTCGGCGGCGTGCTGCTGGCCGTGGTGGACACCGAGGGGCGTCCCTCGCTCGGCTACCGGGCGAACAAGCTGGTAGAGCGCGGCCAGAAGCGGGCCGCTGCGAAGCAGCGCGAGATCGAGAAGAGGGCCGGAGCCCTCGAGAAGAAGGCCAAGGGCGCGGTGTCCACCGCGCAGAAGCAGCTCGCCGAGCAGCGGGGCTGACCAGTGGCCTCCGAGGTTCTGTGGACCGCACCGGTCGCCGACCGGCCGGTCGATGCCCTGGTGCGGGTGCCGGGATCGAAGTCCCTGACCGCCCGGTGGATGCTGCTGGCCGCCGCTGCCGCTGAGCCGTCCGTGCTCCGCGGTGCGCTCGTCTCCCGCGACACCCGGCTGATGCGCGACGCGCTCGAGAGGCTCGGTGCGGTGCTCGAGGTGGCGGACGGTGCCCTGCACGTCACCCCCATCCCGCCGAGGGACCCCGAACCGGCCGAACCGATCGAGATCCACACCGGGCTCGCCGGCACCGTCATGCGCTTCGTGCCGCTGCTGGCCGCGCTGCGTCACGGCGATGTGCGCTTCACCGGTGACGCACCGGCGCTGCAGCGACCGATGGAGCCGGTGATCGCCCTCCTGCGCCAGCAGGGCGTGGAGGTCACCGAGCACGGGGAGCCCGGGCGGCTGCCCCTGACGGTGCACGGCACCGGGACGCTGCGCGGCGGCCGCCTCGAGGTCGACGCCGCCGCCTCCAGCCAGTTCATCTCCAACATGCTGCTGGTCGCCGCCCACGCCGAGCAGGATGTCGAGCTGGTGCACGTGGGCGAGGTGCTGCCCTCGCTGCCGCACATCGACATGACCATGGAGACGCTGCGCCAGGCCGGCGTGGAGGCCTCCCACGACCTCGACGCGCAGGGCCGCCACGTCTGGCGGGTCCGCCACGGCCGGATCCGGCCGGTCGAGGTCACCATCGAACCGGATCTCTCCAACGCCGGCCCGTTCCTGGCCGCCGCCCTGGCCACCGGCGGCACCATCGCCGTGGACGACTGGCCGGAGGCCACCACCCAGCCCGGCGACGCCTACCGCGACCTGCTGACGCGGATGGGCGGCGAGGTCTGGCGCGAGGGCACCGCCCTGTGCGTGCGCGGCACCGGCGAGCTGCACGGGATCGACGCCGACATGTCCGCGATGGGCGAGCTGGTGCCGACGATGTCGGCCCTGTGCGCGCTCGCGGACTCGCCCTCGCGCCTCACCGGGGTCGCCCATCTGCGCGGCCACGAGACGGACCGGCTGAAGGCGCTGGCCACGGAGCTGTCGAAGGTCGGCGCCCGCACCGTCGAGCTCGAGGACGGGGTGGAGATCCATCCCGGTGAGCTGCACGGCGCCGTCTTCGAGAGCTACGAGGACCATCGCATGGCGACTGCCGGCGCGATCCTCGGGCTGCGGGTCGCGGATCTGCGCGTCGTCGACATCGGCACCACGCAGAAGACCCTGCCGGACTTCGTGGGGATGTGGCTGTCGATGCTGCACCCGGAACCGGGGGCGGACGACGCGTGAGGCGCTCCGCGAGGGAGTACGACGAGAGCGACGTCCGCGTCCGCCCGCAGCGGCGCGGCTCGCGCCCGCGCACGAAGGACCGGCCCAAGCACGAGGACGCCGTCACCGCCCGCGTGGTCTCCGTGGACCGCGGGCGGTGGCGGACCGTGCTCGCCGAGGGCACGGACCGGGAGCGGGCGGTGACCGCGATGCGTGCCCGGGAGCTGGGCCGCTCCCCCATCGTGCCCGGCGATCTCGTGGGGCTGGTCGGCGACACCTCGGGACGCGACGGCACGCTCGCGCGCATCGTGCGCATTCGGGAGCGCAGCTCCTTCCTGCGGCGCAGCGCCGACGACGACGATGCGACGGAGCGTCCTCTGGTCGCGAACGTGGACCTGATGGTGATGGTCACCGCGGTCGCCGAGCCGGAGCCCCGCGGCGGGATGATCGACCGCTGTCTGGTGGCCGCCTACGTCGCGGGGATCGAGACCCTGCTGGTGCTGACCAAGGCCGATCTGCGCTCCCCCACGGAGTTCCTCACCACCTACGCACCGCTCGGCCTCGAGCACGTGGTGACGCGCCGCGAGACGCCCACGGAGGCGGCGGACCCCGCGCACCCTTCGCTCGTGGGGCTGGAGGAGCTGCGGGCACGGCTCTCCGGCCGGGTCAGCGTGCTCGTGGGCCATTCGGGCGTGGGGAAGTCCACGCTGCTGAACGCCCTGGTGCCGGGCGCGGACCGGGCGATCGGCGGGGTCAACGACGTCACCGGCCGGGGCCGCCACACCTCCTCCTCCGCCCTGGCGATGCCGCTTCCGGGCGACGACGGCTGGGTGATCGACACCCCCGGTGTGCGCTCCTTCGGGCTGGGCCACGTGGACCCCGACGAGCTGCTGGACGCCTTCTCGGATCTCGCCGAGCTGGCCGAGGAGTGCCCCCGCGGCTGCACCCACCTCGAGGACGCTCCGGACTGCTCCCTCGACGAGCAGGTCGCCGCCGGTGGTGCCGGCAGCGCCGGCCCGGCCCGGCTCGTGTCCTACCGGCGGCTGGCCACGGCGCTGCGCGAGAACGATCCCTGGGAGATGTGAGGGCCGCGGCGGCGCGGGCCCCGCAGCACGCACCTCTGCCGCGACGGTCCCGCGTCGCTGCCCGGAGCAGGCGGTCACGGCCCGTACTGTAGGCGCATGTCCTCTCGATACGCCGATGACCTGCGCCTCGCCCATGTGCTGGCCGATGCCGTGGACCAGCTGACCATGTCGCGTTTCAAGGCGCAGGATCTCGAGGTCTCCACCAAGCCCGACCTCACCGAGGTCACCGACGCCGACCGCGCCGCCGAGCAGCTGGTGCGCTCCCAGCTGTCCCGCTCCCGCTCCCGCGACCAGGTGATCGGCGAGGAGTTCGGCACCACCGGGGCCTCCCCGCGCCAGTGGGTGATCGACCCGATCGACGGGACCAGCAACTTCGTGCGCGGCGTGCCGGTCTGGGGCACCCTCATCGGGCTCATCGAGGACGGGCGGCCCGTCGTGGGTCTGGTCTCCGCGCCGTCGCTGGGTCGGCGCTGGTGGGGCGGCGAGGGCGTGGGCGCCTGGACCGGTTCGCGGATCAACAGCGCCTCGCGCCTGCAGGTCTCCTCCGTCGACTCGATCGAGGAGGCCTCGCTGTCCTACTCCTCGCTGCACGGCTGGGCGGAACGGGAGAGGCTGCCGCAGATGCTGAACCTGATGCAGCGCTTCTGGCGCACCCGCGCCTACGGCGACTTCTGGTCCTACATGCTGGTGGCCGAAGGCGCGGTCGATGCGGCCTGCGAGCCGGAGCTCGCCCTGCACGACATGGTCGCCCTGGTGCCCATCGTCACCGAGGCCGGCGGCCGCTTCACCTCGCTCGCCGGGGAGGACGGCCCCTTCGGCGGGGACGCGGTGGCCACCAACGGGCACCTGCACGAGGAGATCCTCGAGGCGCTCGCCGCCCGCGACTCCTGAGCGGGCGTCCACGGAGGGATCTCGTGACCGGGCCTTCAGGTCTGCTCGGTAGACTCGGGGCGCCGTGACCCCGAACCGTGAAAGGGACCCCTACTCCATGACCGTCAAGCGCGTCGCACTCCTGACCGCCGGTGGCTACGCCCCCTGCCTGTCCTCCGCCGTCGGCGGCCTCATCGAGCGGTACACCGAGCTGGTGCCCGACGTCGAGATCATCGCCTACAAGCACGGCTACTGGGGGCTGCTCTCCGGTGAGTTCTTCGTCGTGGACGACGAGGTGCGTGCGAAGGCCGGTCTGCTGCACGACTTCGGCGGCTCCCCCATCGGCAACTCCCGCGTGAAGCTCACCAACACGGAGGACCTCGTGAAGCGCGGGCTGATCGCCGAGGGCGAGAACGCCCTCGAGGTCGCAGCGAACAAGCTCAAGGCCGACGGCGTGGACGTGCTGCACACCATCGGCGGCGACGACACCAACACCACCGCTGCGGACCTGGCGGAGTACCTCCACGACAACGGCCACGAGCTGCAGGTGGTGGGCCTGCCCAAGACGATCGACAACGACATCGTGCCGATCCGTCAGTCGCTCGGCGCGAAGTCCGCCGCCGAGCAGACCAGC